>DATNOH010000121.1:0-2507 GCA_035601435.1 Gemmatimonadales bacterium
TCGTTGTCGCCCGCCATGAGCGCGGCGCGCACGCCGGCGCGGTCCATGGCGTCGATCATCTTCGCCAGGTCGGTGCCGTGGTGGAAGACCTCCAGCATGCCGTAGTTGCGGAAGACGTTCTCGCCCTCGGGGTTGACGCCGGGCGGCGTCCCCGAGATGTGCTGCGTCCACACGTCGATGATCGGGACCGCGTCGGCCATCACGTCCCCCGCGGGAGGCCGAGCACGCGCTGCGCGATGACGTTGCGCTGCACCTCGGAGGTCCCGGCATAGATGGTCGCGGCGCGCGCCCAGAGGTACTCGTACTCCCAGCGCCCGCCGTCGATCGCCCGCGGGGAGCCGCGCGCGAGCGCACCATACGGCCCCTCCATCTCGAGCGCGAGCTCCTTCATGCGCGCGTCGGTCTCGCTCCACACCAGCTTCAGATACGATCCCTCCGGGCCCGGGTGGCCCTCGCGCATGAGATCGGTCACCTGCTTGTAGGCGAGCAGGCGGAGGATCTCGGTCTCGATGAAGCTCTGCGCGAGGCGCTGGCGCCAGCGCCGGTCGCGCGCGGTCCCGACGCGGCGAGCGAGCTCGAGCACGTCGTGCATCTCGCCCGCCAGGCGGGCGTGCGGCGCCGAGCCGCCGCGCTCGTGCGCGAGGGTCGTGATCGCAATCTGCCAGCCCTGATTCAGCTCGCCCACCATGTGCTCGCGCGGCACGCGCACGTCGTCGAAGAAGACCTCGTTGAACCAGGCGACCCCCGTCATCTCGACCAGCGGGCGGATGGTGATCCCCGGGCTCTTCATGTCGACGAGCAGGAAGCTGAGGCCCTTGTGCTTGGGGGCGTGGACGTCGGTGCGTACGACCAGAATGCACCAGTCGGCGAAGCGGGCGTAGCTGGTCCAGATCTTCTGCCCGGTCACGTGGAAGACGTCGCCGCGGAGCTCCGCCCGCGTGCGGCACGCGGCCAGGTCGGAGCCCGCGTTCGGTTCCGAGAAGCCCTGGCACCACACCTCTTCGCCGGTCAAGATGCGGCGCAGGAAGCGGCGCTTCTGCGGCTCGGTGCCGTGCTGGATGAGGGTCGGTCCGACGAGCGCCGGTCCCACCCCGATGTCGATCATGCTGGGGGCGCCGACGCGCGTGTACTCCTCGGCGAAGAGGAACTGCTCGATCGGCGTGGCCCCTCGCCCGCCGTACTCGCGCGGCCAATGGAGCCCGGCCCAACCCCCCTCGTGCAGCTTCCCCTGCCACCCGCGCGCAAAGCGCACCTTCTCCGCCGGCTCCTCGGGCTTGCGGTAGTCGGGCGTGCCCCACCCCGCGGGCAGGTTCGCGACCAACCACTCGTGCACCTCGCGCTGGAACCGCGCCTCGGCGGGGCTCAGACGGAAGTCCATTCCGCTCCGTTCTCTGCGAAGAGGCCAGGACGCGTCAAGCGACCGGGCCGCAGGCGCGGGGCCCGAGGCGTGGCCGCGACCGTCGTGGATAGACCAGCTCGGCCGCTACGCAGCGGCACCGGTGGCGGACTGCGCCGAAGCGTTCGTGCTCAGCGGGTACCGTGAGCACGGCACCTGCACCCGCGGCGCGATGGAGGACCCATGGGAGGTAGGCGAGCAGGTCTCCCCATCCCCAGAGCGCCGCTACCGCGATGTTCGCCCAGGCGATGATCGCGATCAACGCGGCGGCCGACGGCATCGTGTCTCTCGCGGCGCAAGCGCGGGGGCGGGGGTGCCCCGCGCGCGACCCCCGCAGGCGCCGCGCGCGCCCGCGGCCTGCGGGGGGACGCCGCGACCGACGCGTCGCGCGTGCGCCGAGGACCGGGAGCGCGCGGGGCACCCCCGCCCCCGCGCGCCAATCACTTCCCGAACCGCGACAGCGTCTGGTAGTCGAAGAACCTCGGATCCAGCGGCACCCGCCGATCGTTCGGCGGATCCGTCCCCGGCCCGTTCATGCCCGCCGCGGTGGCGCGGTCCTGCTTGACGTTCTCAGCGAGCTGGAAGGACATGGTCGCGCCCCACCAGCGCTCCTTGTCGTTCCACTGATAGGTCGCGTAGCCGAGGACCTGCAGGGTGTTCAGGAGATCGCCCCGCCACGAGAGCTTGCGGTTCCAGGCGCCCGCCCAGGTCGTGTCGTCGATCCACAGCTCCATCTTGCCGTAGAGGTAGTACTTGTCCTTCGGCACGCCCTCCAGGACCCAGAACTTCCGCTTCGCGACCGCGGCGGCCACCGGTCCCCACGGCACGCCCTTCCAGTCCTTCACCATGTAGCCGACCGTGCGGTCGTTGTTGATGGCTACCGTGCGCCAGCCGCCGCCGGGCAGCTCCCGCTGCTTCACCTTGCCCGCGATGCTGTCCGGGTCGACGAAGCGCAGGGCCTCCTTGTGGCCGACGACCTTCCACTCGAAGTCCTCCGGCTTGCCGTCGAAGAAGAAGCCATCGTCCTGGCTCATGTCGGAGCCGAGGAAGCCGTCGGAGCGGTTGGCCGGGGAGATGGCGCGCACGCGGCGGAGCGCCGGCACGTAAGCCC
>DATNOH010000122.1:0-9008 GCA_035601435.1 Gemmatimonadales bacterium
CAGACCGGCGGCATGGATGAGATGCTCTCGAAGATCGCTGACTTCTACGACGACGAGGTCGATGCGGCGGTGAGCGCGCTGCTGTCGCTCATGGAGCCGATCATGATCGTGGTGCTCGGCGTCATCGTGGGCGGCATGGTCGTCGCCATGTACCTCCCGATCTTCGACATGGTGAACGCGGTGCAGTAGCGCCGCACATGATCGCCCCCGATTCCCCCGATCTCCCCAGCCCCCGGGAGCCGAGGCCGGCCCGTACGGGCACGTTGCGTCACGACTCCGTCCCGATGCGCCTGTACCACGAAGCGAAGCGGCTCGGTGCCTGGGACCCGCGGAGCCTCGACCTGCGGCGGGACGTGGACGACTGGGTGCGCTTCACGGTCGCCGAGCGCGACGTGCTGCTCCGCCTCACCGTGCTGTTCCAGGCAGCGGAAGAGAGCATGACCCGCGACCTGCTGCCGCTCGTCATGGCCGTGGTGCGGGAAGAGCGCCTCGAAGAGCAGCTGTTCCTCACCACCTTCCTCGCCGACGAAGCGAAGCACACCGAGTTCTTCCGGCGCGTCCTCGACGAAGTGTGCCGCCAGTCCGGGGACCTGCAGCGCTACCAGACGCCCAGCTTCCGACGGCTGTTCGTCGAGCAGCTCCCCGACGCGATGCAGCGGCTCTTGACCGATCCGTCCCCGGCCGCCCAGGCCGAGGCGCTCGTGACCTACAGCCTGGTCGGCGAAGGCGTGCTGGGCGACGCGGGATATCACGTCTACTCCACCGCCCTGGCGCGCGGCGACAGGATGCCCGGGTTCCGCGAGGGTCTCAAGCACGCCCAGGCCGACGAGGACCGGCATATGGCCTACGGCCTGTTCCTCTTGTCCCGGCTCGTGGCCGAATCCCCGGACGTCTGGAGCGCGGTGAGTCGGCGGATGGAGGATCTGTTGCCGCTCACGCTCGGCATCGTGAGCGAGTTCTTCGAGGCCTACGACCCAACGCCGTTCGGGCTCTCGCTCGACGACACCGTGCAAGATGCGATCGCGCGGTTCGCCAACCGCTGGGCCGCCCTGGAGGGCGCGCGCGAGCGAGGGCACGCGCTCGCGGGCGCCGTGGGCACCGAGCGGACGGTCCGCGATCTGCTCGGGTGGGTCGGCGCCGAGCTGCAGCCGGCGCCGATCGAGGTGCGCCGGGAAGGCTCGAGTCCGGTCTACACGTTCCAAGTCGGCCCGGCTGGCGCGTCCGCGCTATTGATCACCCAGGAGGTGCTCGCGCAGCACACGTCCACGGACGTGATCGCCGCACTGCGCGCGCACCGGGTCCCGGAGCGGCTGCGGGCCGGCGGGCGGACGCGACTGACCTGCCTCAGCGCTCGCGGCAAGATCATCGTACAGCCACCAGAGTAGGAGCCCGGGGGTCTCAGGGACCGGACGCGGCTCCCGGCAGACCCGGCAGCGCCAGCCACTGCCGCGGGAAACGCGGCAGGAACTTCACGTGCCGGTTCACCACCGCCTGCACGCGCCGCCACCAGCACACGATCGGTTGGGCCGCCCGGCCGACGCTCACCACGGCGAACGGGATCGAGTCCGCCACCACCGTCCGCAGGTCCGGCTGGCTGAGGGAGCAGAGATCCTCCGGCGTCCGTACGCCGAAGCTCGAGTCCGGCCCCACCCACGGATGGTTGTGCCACACCGCGAGCGTGGTCGCCGGCGGGCAGGGAAGCGGCGTCACGGCGTCGACGCTCGAGCGCACGATGTCCGGCATCGTGAGCTCCTGCACCAGCGCCGTGTCTCCCGCCACGGTGCCCTGCAGGCACAACACCACTTCCCGGTCGAGACCGGCGGCGAGGAGACTGAGGCGGCGCAGCAACGACGGAGCGAGCACCAGACGTTTCAGCGGTTGCGAGTTGAGGATCGCAGAATCGATGGGCGTCAGCGCGGCCTGGCCCCCCGCCCGACCGGGAGCCAAAAACGCTCCTACCATCAGCCACACAGTGACAGGCGCCGCTCGTCGCATTCGCAACAATAGTCAAAGCTGCGGCGCGAGCACGTTTGCTCTTGCACTTTGCGACAGCCCTTCCAATACTTCACCCAAGGCGCCAGCCGCAAGCCGTAAGGCACAGGTGGTCCAAAGGCTTTAAAATCACTCGGTTACGCTCACCGAGTGACACACAATGCTAGCGAGGGACGTGCTTACGGCTTACGACTTTCGCCTTGCGGCTGTCTCGTGAATTGGCTGGTGGGTGACCGGCGGGCCTCAGTCCTTCCGACCCCGCAGACGCTGCTGCGGTCGGTGTACGCGGGACGGCTGTGCGTCGCCATCGCGATCTATCTCACCGCGGCGTTCAAGTTCGCGGTAGCGGGTCCCGTCGACGTGCTCGTCACGTCGTTCGTACTGGTCGCGACGGTGGTGGTGACGATCAGCTCCTACTGGTACACCCACCTGTCGCGCCGCATACCCGGCCGGACGTTCCTGTACGGGCAAGCGCTGTTCGACGTGGCGCTGATCACCACCGTGGTGCACATCACGGGCGGTCCGCAGAGCGACCTGACCCCGCTGTACGTCCCGCTCATCGCGGTGACCGCGGTGCTGATGCCGCCGGCCAGCACGGGCCTGATCACCGCGCTCGTCGGGATCGTCTACTTCGCGGACGTGGTCTTCGGGCACACCACGCCGATGACGGCGCAGGTGGGGCTGCAGCTGCTCGTGTTCGCAGGCGTGGCTGCGGTGACCGCCTATTTCTCGAGCCGGGTCTCGGTGATGGGGGCGGAGCGGGAGGCCCTGGCGGGGGAGCTGCGCCAGGCCCGGCTGGAAGCGGCCGACGTGCTGCGCAGCGTGCCGACGGGGATCGTGACGGTGGATCAGGCGGGCCACCTGCTGTACTGCAACCCGGCGGCCGAGCAAATCCTCGGGTTCAAGGAGCGCCAGTGGCGCGGGGCCCCGATCATGCCCGAGTTCGCGAAGATCGCTCCCGAGTTTTGGGCCGCGATCACGGCGACGGCGCGGCGGGGCGTGCGGGCGATGCGCGTGGAAGCCACGGTGCGTCGTCCCGATCGCACCTTCCCGATCGGCGTGACGACCACGACGCTCGACATCGAGCCGGCGGGCGAGCCCCGGGTCACGGCGATCTTCACCGACATCTCCGACTCGAAGCGACTCGAGGAGCTGCACCTGCGCGCGGAACGGCTCGAGGCGGTAGCGGAACTGTCGTCGAGCCTGGCGCACGAGATCAAGAACCCGCTCGCGTCGATCCGCTCGTCGGTCGAGCAGCTGGGGCGCGCCAAGCGCGCGAACCCCGACGAGAAGTTCCTGACGTCGCTCGTGGTGCGCGAGACCGATCGGCTGTCGCGCCTGCTCACGGAGTTTCTCGACTTCTCCCGCGTCCGCGCGACGGAATGCCGGCCGCTCGATTTGCACAAAGTGGCGGCAGCGGCGATCCGCCTGGTGCGCGAGCACCCGGACTTCCCCGAGGACGCCGTCATCGAGCTAGCAGGCGACGTGACGCCCATGGAGGGGGACGAGGACTTGTTGCATCGCATAGTGTCGAACCTGGTGCTGAACGCGGTCCAGGCGACCGGCAAGGGCGCGCGCGTTGTGGTGCGCACCGGCCGGCCCGCCGTCCACGAGCTGCCGGGCGGCGCCGGCATCGAGAGCCCCGTCTGCCTGGCCGTGAGCGACAACGGCCCCGGCATCCCTGAGAGCCTGCGGGCCCGCCTGTTCGAGCCGTTCGTGACGGGTCGGGTGGGTGGCACCGGCCTTGGCCTCGCCATCGTGCAGCGCGCGGTGGATGCGCACCGCGGCCTGGTACTCGTGGACTCCCCGCCGGGGCAGGGGACAACGTTCACCGTCTACTTCCCCGCCGCGCGGCGGAAAGAGGAAGCGGCATGAGCCAGCAGCCAACGATTCTGGTCGTCGACGACGAGATGGGGATCCTGGACGTGCTCCGGATCCTCTTGAAAGGGGAAGGGTTCGACGTCACTACCGCCCAGGGCGGGAAAGCGGGGCTCGAGGCCCTGAAGGGGAACCCGCCCGACATCGTGCTCACCGACATCAAGATGCCGGGCGTCTCGGGCACCGAGATCCTCGCCGCGGTGCGCGAGCAAGACCCGGAGACCCCCGTGATCCTGATGACCGCCCAGGCCTCGCTGCAGAGCGCGATCCAGGCCGTCAACCAGGGGGCCTTCTACTATATCCAGAAGCCGTTCTCGAACGACGACCTGGTAGCGATCTGCCGGCGCGCCGCGGAGCAACGCCTGCTCAAGGCGGAGAACAAGCAGCTCAAGCAGGAAATCCGGCGGCGTGAGCGCTCCGGGCTCGTGAAGCCCCTGGGCAAGTCGCGCCCCTTCCAGGAAGTGCTCAAGCTCGCCGAGCAGGTGGCGCCTACCGAGAGCACGGTGCTCATCCAGGGCGAGTCGGGCACGGGGAAGGAAGTCATCGCGCGCTACATCCACGAGCTGTCGGCGCGCGCGGACGGGGGCTTCTTCTCCCTCAACTGCGGCGCGCTGCCGGAGAGCCTGCTCGAGTCGGAGCTGTTCGGCCACGTGAAGGGGTCCTTCACGGGCGCGGTGCGGGACAAGCAGGGGCTGTTCGCCGCGGCGCGCGGCGGCACGTTCTTCCTGGACGAGATCGGCGAGATGTCGCCCGCCACGCAGGTGAAGCTGCTGCGCGTGCTGCAGGAGCGGGAGGCGATTCCCGTGGGCGGCACCGAGCCGATTCCGGTGGACGTGCGCGTCGTGGCGGCGACGAACCGCGACCTGGAGGAGGATATCAAGCGCGGCCGTTTCCGCACCGACCTGTACTACCGGCTGAACGTGATCGCCATCCACCTGCCGCCGCTGCGCGAGCGGCGCGACGACATCCAGATCCTGTGGGAGGAGTTCCTGGCCCGCATCGCCAAGGAGCGCGACGAGCAGCCGAAGGCGCTCGCCGAAGACGCGAAAGAGGCGTTGCTCGCCTACGACTGGCCCGGCAACGTACGCGAGCTCGAGAACGCGCTCGAGCGGGCGGTGGTGCTCTCCAAGGCGACGACGATCGATCTCGCCGCGCTGCCCGACAAGCTGACGGAGCGCCGCGCCGAGCCGCTGGTCGCGGAGCGACCGCACGCCAACCCCACGCTCGACGTGATCGAGCGCGCCTACATTACCTGGGTGCTGCAGAGCGAGGGGGGCAACAAGACCCGCGCGGCCGAGGTGCTCGGCATCGATCCCTCCACCTTATATCGCAAGCTGAGCCGCTACGAAGGTGATGTCCCGCCCGGCTGAGGCGGCGGATCGGGTCGGGGCCGCGACCCTGGAGCGCATGGCCGCCGCCCCCCGCTACAACCGTTGGATGTTTGACCGGTTGCGTCCCTGGGTGGGGCGCCGCGTGCTCGAGATTGGGGCCGGCATCGGCAACATGTCCGCTTTTTTCGCGGACCGCGAACGAGTGGTGCTCACCGACACGGAGCCGTATTACCTCGGCTGCCTGCGCGAGCGGTTCGCGGACCGGCGGCAGGTGTTGGTCACCGAGCTGCGGCTACCCGCCGTGACCCCCGGGCTCAAGGCCGAGCGGCTCGATACGGTGGTGTGCCTGAACGTGCTGGAGCACATCGAAGACGATCGCGCCTCGCTGCGCGCGATGCACGACCTGCTCCAGCCGGGCGGTCGGCTCGTGCTGCTCGTCCCGTCGCTGCGCGCGCTGTACGGCACCCTGGACGAAGCGCTGGGACACTTCCGTCGCTATGTCCCCGCCGACCTGTCGGAGAAGCTCCATGCGGCGGGCTTTCGCCTGCGCCACCTCGAGTACTTCAACCTCGCGGGCGTCCCGGGGTGGTGGGTCGCCGGTCGCGTGCTGCGGCGCCGGCTCATTCCCACCGGGGCGTTGCTTTGGTACGAAGCACTGGTGCCGCTGTTTCGGCTGGAGCGGTTGCTCCCCTGGCGGATCGGCCAGTCGCTCATCGCGATCGGTGAGGTGCCGGCCTGATGTCGCCACTGCCGTCGGGCGGCGACATCCTGCTGTCGGTGGTCGTGCCGGCGTACAACGAGGCGGCGACGATCGAAGCGACTTTGCGGCAGCTCAAGCAGGTCCCGTTGCGGCTCGAGGTGATTGCCGTAAACGACGCGTCCACCGACGGCACCGGCGCCATCCTCGACGGCCTGGCGGGTACGGAGCTGGTGCAGCAGGTGCTCCACCACGAGACGAACCGCGGCAAGGGCGCGGCGTTGAAGACCGGGATCGCCGCGGCCACGGGGCACGTGATCGTGGCCCAGGACGCCGATCTCGAGTACGACCCCATGGATCTTCTCCGGCTACTGGCGCCCATCAAGGAGGGCCGGGCCGACGCCGTGTACGGCTCGCGCTTCCAGGGCGGCCCACGCCGCGTGTTGTTCTTCTGGCACGCCGTCGGCAACAACTTCCTGACGCTCGTGTCCAACATGTTCACCAATCTGAACCTCACGGACATGGAGACGTGCTACAAGATGGTCCGCGCGGACGTGCTCAAGCGGCTGCCGCTCACGGCGGAGCGGTTCGGGATCGAGGTCGAGCTGACGGCGCGGCTGGCGCAAGCGGGCGCGCGCATCTGGGAGCTGCCCATCTCGTACAGTGGCCGGACGTACGCCGAGGGCAAGAAGATCACCTGGCGCGACGGGCTCGCCGCGCTGTTTCACATCCTGCGCTACAACCTGTTCCCGCCGCGCGGGAAGTGGCGGAGCCGGTGATGCCCGCCAGCCGGCGCTGGCTCGCGCTCGTCTTTGTGGCGAGCGTCGCGGCGTATCTGCCGACGGCTCGCTACGGGTTCGTCGAGGACGACCGCGCCGTCATCGCGGCGAACCCCCGCGCGCATTCGGTGCCCGAAGCCCTGCGCGCGTTCGATCAGCCGTATTGGGTCGGAGAGTTTTATCGGCCGCTCACCATCCTGAGCTATGCGGTCGACTGGACGGTGAGTGGGGGCAGCGCGGGCTGGTTGCACCTGGCGAACGCGCTGTGGCACGGGCTCGCGTCGGTGCTGGTCGTTCTCCTCCTGGCCCGGACGCTCTCAACCGCGGCGGCCGCCGCCGGGGGACTGGTGTTCGCCCTGCACCCGGTGCACGTCGAGGCCGTGGCGGGCCTCGTGGGCAGGGCGGAGGTGCTCGCGGCCGTCGGCATGCTCGGGGCGGTGCTGTGCGCCCGGCGTGGCTGGTGGGCGGCGGCGGTGGCATGCGCGGCGGCGGCCATGCTGAGCAAGGAGCAGGGTGTCGCGAGTGGTGTCTTGATTGTGCTCGATCGCTGGCTGCGGCGCGGCGAGCAGCCGCCCTATCCCCGGAAACTGTATGTCGCCCTGGGAATCGTGACGGCCGCGTTCCTCGCCGCCTGGTATGCGATCGGTCGCAGCGCGACCCACGACATGGCGCCCGTGTTCGTCGACGCGGGGACAGCGCAGCGTTTGGACATCGCCCTGCCCGCCGTGCTGCGGGCCGCCGGGCTGTTGGCGTGGCCGCTGCACCTCTCCGCCGACTACGGCCCGCAGGTGATTCCCGCGCACACCGGCATCTCGCTGGCTGCGCTGGGCGGGGCGCTGATCGTCGTCGCGACGCTCGCGGGCGGCTGGTGGGTCAGGCGAACCGCGCCGACGCTGACGTTCGCTGCCTGGGCCTCCGCCGTCACGTACCTCCCGACGTCAAATCTGCTGTTCCCGTCCGGGATCGTGCTTGCGGAGCGTGCGCTCTACCTGCCGGTCCTGCTCGTAGCAGCGCTCGTGGGCTGGGTGGTGCAATGGGCACTGACGCGGTGGCCCCCGCGGCGCGTGGGGCTCGCGGCCGCCGCGCTGCTGCTCGGGCTCGCGGGCAGAACGGTCACGCGCCTGCCCGTGTGGGGCGACAACCGCACCTTTCTGCTCACGCTGCTAGCGGACCATCCCGAATCCTACTGGGGGCACTGGTCGGCGGCGGCAGTGCTGGCCGGACTGGGCGACACGACCGCGGCCCGCCATGAATACGCTCGGGCCGATTCCCTGTTCGACGGTGACCCACACCTCGACGCGGCCCGCGCACTGTTCCTGCTCGGCCTGTCCGATACTGCGGGCGCCCGGCCGCTGGTGAAGCGAGCGCGGCGGCGGCTCGCGTTCGAGCCGGTCGCCATGCGCGCGCAGTTCCTGCTCCTGCTACGTCGCGGCGAGCGTGCCCGGGCGGCCGCGCTCGCCGACTCGGCGGGCGCTCACGTTCCCCTGGACGCCGCCTGGTACCGTGCACAGCTCCGCTGAGGTGACGCCACCGCTGGAACGCGCGGCCCCCCGTCCTGGGCGCCTGTACGCCGTGGTGGCCGCCTGCGCGGTGGTGGTCTATCTCGGAGCCCTGTGGAACCGCTTCGCGGTGGACGATCTCCCCATCATCGTGCTCAATCCACTGGTCGCCGACCCCGCGGGGATGTGGCGCGCGTTCGCGGCGCCGTATTGGTCCGCGGACCTGGGCGGCCATATGTACCGGCCGCTCGTGATCGCGAGTTTCGCGCTGGATCACCTCATAGATGGCACGGCGTGGTTTCACGCCGTCAATCTCCTGTGGCACGCCGGCGTCGCGGTGGCGGTCGCCGCCCTGGCATGGCGCTGGACGGACGATACGGGCGCGCTCGTTGCGGGATTGCTGTTCGCCGTACATCCCCTGCACGTGGAAGCGGTGGCGAACGTCGTGGGCCGGGCCGAGCTCATGGCCGGGCTGTTCACGGTGCTCGCCGTGTACGCGGCCGTCGTGCGCCAGAGCGTCGGGTGGAGCGCGGCGGCGTTGGGCTTCGGCCTCCTCTCCAAGGAGAACGCGGCCGTGGCCCCCGCCCTGATCGTATGGGCGTGGCTGCTCGGCCTCGCGCGACCGGAGCGGCGGCGCATCGTACTGTTCCTCGCGAGTTGGCTGCTCGTGGGCGGCGCCTACGCTGTCGTGCGGGCCGTCGTGCGGCACCCGTTCGCGGCGTACGAAAGCATCGCCCCGATGTTCGTCGGCGAGTCTCCCCTCACGGTGCGCCTCACGGCGCTGTACGGCCTGACGGACGTCGCGCGGCTGCTCGTTTTTCCGCTCACACTG
>DATNOH010000123.1:0-23700 GCA_035601435.1 Gemmatimonadales bacterium
GCCGGCCGGCTCGGCGCTGTGGGCCAGCGTCCCATCAACAACGTCGTCGACGCGACCAACTACATCCTGTTCGAGCTGAACCAGCCGCTCCACGCGTTCGACCTCGCGAAGCTGCGTGGACCCGCGGTCGTCGTGCGGCGCGCGCGGCCCGGCGAAAAGATCGTCACCTTGGACGGCGTGACGCGCACGCTGACCGCGGACATGACGGCGATTTGTGACGCCGAGCACCCCACGATTATCGCAGGTGTGATGGGGAGCGCCGAGTCGGAGGTGAGCGCAGACACGAAAGATCTGGTGCTCGAATGCGCCTACTTTCAGCCGACCCGTATCCGCCGCACCCGCCGGGCGCTCGAGCTGTCGAGCGAGTCGAGTTATCGCTTCGAGCGTGGCATCGACATGCTCGGCATGCCGGATGCGTTACGGCGCGCCATCGAGCTGATCATCGCCGTGGCAGGAGGTGAGGTGCGCGCGCCGGCGATCGACCTCTGGCCCGCCCCCCAGCAGGAGCGCGCGATCTTTCTGCGCCCCGAGCGCGTCAGCCGGCTGCTTGGCGTGGAGGTGGAGCGCGCCGAGGTCGAGCGGCTGCTCACCACGGTGGGGTTCTTCGTCGCGCCGAAGGACGGGCGGCTCGCCGTACAGGTCCCGGGCTGGCGTCCGGATGTGACGCGTGAGGTCGACCTGATCGAGGAAGTGGCCCGGTTGAAGGGGTACGACGCCTTCCCCGACGAGCTGCGCGCCTACCGCCCCGGCACCGTGCCGGACGCCCCGGACGAGCAAGCCCGGGCCCGGATACGAGAGCGGTTGGTGCGCGCCGGACTGCTCGAGGCCCGCACCCTGCCGCTCGGCCCGCCGGACGGGCCCGACGCTGTGCCGATCCTCAATCCCATGTCCGCCGAGGAGGCGTACCTGCGACGGCGGCTCGTGCCCGGTTTGGTACGCCGGGTCGAGTACAACTGGGCCAATCGCAACCGTGATATCCGGCTCTGCGAAGTGGGAACCGTCTTCCGGAGGGGGGCAGGGGCGGGGGCCCCCGAGGAATGGACCTCCGTCGCCGGGGTTCTCACGGGGGCACGCCGGCCGCCCCATTGGTCGGAGGGTGCGAAAGTACCTGATATGGACATATGGGACCTGAAGTACCACTTTGAGTTAGCAGTGAGCGGGGCGGCACCTGAATGTAGCGTGGAACCTGCAACGGATGGGGCGGTGGGTTGGGAGGCGGTGCAACGGGCTGGTGGCGGTGTGGTGGGTTGGGCCGGTCCCCTGGAGGCGGACGCCCCAGTGTGGGCCGCTCCCCTGTTTGGGTTCGAGGTCCGCCTGACCGCGGCCCAGCGGAGCTTGGTCGCGTACCGGCCCCTGCCGCTGCAGCCGCCGGTCGAGCGCGACGTGGCGCTCGTATTGCCGCCGGGAGCGACGGCTGCGCAGGTGTCCGACATCCTGCGGCGGACCGTGGGTCCCCTGCTCGAGCGGCTCGAGGTGTTCGACGAGTATCGCGGGCCTGGGGTCCCGGCGGGGCAGCGCAGCGTGGCCTGGCACTGCACGTTCCGAGATCCCGCGCGTACGCTGCGCGAGCGGGACGTGGATGCGCTGCTCGCGCGGGGTGTCGCCGCGCTGGAGGGTGAGCTTGGCATACGACGGAGAGAGAGCTGATGCGCAGGTGCTCGACCAGCTCGAGATCATCCTTCGCCACGTGGCGGACGAGCTGGCCGTGTGGCGCGCGCGCGCCGTCAAGGCTGAAGGGGAGCTGAAAGAAAGCGGCGGGCGGAGCGGCGGGGCCGCCGCGAAGCCTGACGCCGAAACGCGGAACCGGGTCGCGGACATGGAGCAGGAGAACAAGACGCTGCGCCAGCGCGTCGAGGCGGCGCGGTTGCGCGTTCACGATCTGCTGTCCCGCCTCACGTTTCTCGAGGAGCAGGCGCGTGAGACCGGCGGCAACGGCGGTGTGCGCTCGGCGGGCGGCGCCGCTCCGGCGGGTGGGAGCGCTCCGGGCGCCAGCGGAGGGGCTCAGTGAGCACCAAGAAGCACGCAGTCAAGGTGATGATCGGCGGCGAGGAGTACACGGTACGCTCCGACCTGCCGCCCGAATACACGCGGGAAGTCGCCGCCTACGTGGACCAGGCGCTGAAGAAAGTCCTGTCGCAGGGGCCGATCGTCGAGACGCACAAGGCCGCGATCCTGGCCGCCTTGGACATCACGAACGAATTATTCCAGGCAAAGAAGGGCGAGCGCGAGGTGGCGGCTCGTCTCGCGGCGCTGGCGGACGACCTGACCAAGCTGCTGCCACCGGGGAAGCGTAAAGCGGTCAGCAGTCATCCGTCTTCCGTCGTCGGTTAGGGAGTGGCGTTTCTCGGTTAGAAGACACTCGCTCCGCCTCCGGCGGGGCGATGCAGGAGATAGATCCTATGGCGGACTGGCTGGTCGTCGTCTCAGCCCTCCTCGGCGGAGCTGTTGCCGCGGGAGTGGCATTCTACGCCATCGGGCGCCGGGTGGAGCGCCGAACCGCGGAGGCGGCGGCCGGTGCGGCCGCCGCGGAGACCGAGCGCCTCCTGGGGGAAGCCCGTCAGCGCGTCGTCCTCGCAGCCAAGGAAGAGCTCATGCAGGCGCGCGAGGGCTTCGAGGAGGAAGCCGCGCGCCGGCGCCGCGACATCGAGCGCCATGAGCAGCTCGTCGAGCAGCGCCTCGGCGCCCTGGAAGAGCGTGCCCGCGGTCTCGAGCTGCGTGGCCGTGCGCTGGAGGATCGGGATCAAGCGCTCGCCGCCCAGGAGCTGGAAGCGCGCGCCCGGATCGAGCAGATCGCCGGCCTGACCGCCCAGGAGGCCAAGCAGGAGCTCCTGCGACAGCTCGAGGATGAGGCGCGCAACGAAGCTGCCGCCCTCGCCCGGGACTTGAAGGAGCAGGCGCGCCGGAGCGCGGACAAAGAAGCCAAGAAGATCCTCGCCCTTGCCATCCAGCGGCTCGCGCCCGAGTCCACCGCCGAGACCACGGTGTCCGCCGTCGCCCTCCCCTCCGACGAGATGAAGGGCCGGATCATTGGACGCGAGGGTCGCAATATTCGCGCGTTCGAAGCGGCGACCGGGGTGGACGTGATCATCGACGACACGCCGGACACCGTGGTGGTGTCGTGCTTCGATCCCGTGCGCCGCGAGGTGGGTCGGCTGGCGCTGGAACGACTCATCACGGACGGACGGATTCACCCGGGGCGCATCGAGGAAATCGTGGACAAGGCCCGCGTCGAGGTGGACGCCTCCGTCCTCGAGGCGGGTGAGCAGGCGGTGTACGAAACCGGCATCAAGGGCATGCACCCGGAGCTCGTGAAGCTCGTGGGGCGGATGCGCTACCGCACCTCGTACGGCCAAAATATTCTCGAGCACTCCAAGGAAGTGGCCTGGTTGGCGGGGATCCTCGCGGCCGAGCTGAAGCTCGATGTGCAGCTCGCGAAGCGCGGCGCTTTGCTGCACGACATCGGCAAAGTGCTCACGCACGAGCACGACGGCACGCACGTCCAGCTGGGCGTGGAGGTCGCCACCAAGCACGGTGAGCACCCGACCGTCATCAACTGCATTGCGGCACATCACGACGACGTCGCTCACGAGTCGCCGATCAGCGTGATCGTGCAGGCGGCCGACGCCGTGTCCGGGTCGCGGCCGGGGGCGCGCCGCGAGGCGTTCGAGACCTACGTGAAGCGGCTCACCCAGCTGGAGCAGATCGCAAGCGAGTTCGCGGGCGTAGAAAAAGTGTTCGCGATCCAGGCGGGGCGAGAGGTACGCGTGGTGGTGACCCCCAACACGATCGACGACGGCAAGGCGAGCGCGCTCTCCGAGCAGATCGCCCGCAAGATCGAGCGCGAGCTCCAGTACCCCGGACAGATCAAGGTGGTGGTGATCCGCGAGACCCGCGCGGTGGATTTTGCCCGCTAGGCTCATCGACGGCACTGCGGTGGGCGATGCCATGCGCGCCGAGCTCCAGGGCGAGATCCGCCGGCTGCGTGCGCTCGGGATCACTCCGGGGCTCGCGGCGGTCCTGGTCGGCGACAACCCCGCGTCGACGACCTACGTCCGCATGAAGGGGAAGGCGTGTGACGAGGCCGGACTGTACCACGAGACGATTCGGCTCAAGGCGGAGACCACCGAAGCCGAGCTGCTCCAGCTGATCGACAAGCTGAACGCGGACCAGAAGATTCACGGTATCCTGGTCCAATTGCCGCTGCCGAAGCAGATCGAGGCGCGGCGCGTGCTCCGCCGGGTGTCCCCGGGCAAGGATGTGGATGGTTTTCATCCGGAGAACGTGGGGAAAGTCTCGATCGGCGACCCGACCGGCTTTCGTCCCGCGACCCCGTACGGCGTCCAGCAGCTGCTCGTCAAGAGCGACATCGAGACCAAGGGCCAGCACGCCGTGATCGTGGGCCGTTCCAACATTGTGGGCCGGCCCATGGCGGCCCTCTTGCTCCAGGACGGTCCGGGCGGCAACGCGACCGTTACCGTGTGCCACTCCCGCACGCGGGACATGAAGGCGGTCACCCGCCTCGGCGACATCCTCATCGTGGCCATCGGCAAACCCGAGTTCCTGACCGGGGAGATGATCAAGCCTGGCGCCGTAGTGGTCGACGTGGGCGTGAACCGCGTGGACGATCCCTCCACCAAGAAGGGCTACCGCTTAGTGGGCGACGTGCGGTTCGCGGAGGCGCAGCAAGTGGCGGAGGCGATCACTCCCGTGCCGGGCGGGGTCGGGCCGATGACCATCACGATGCTGCTCTACAACACCGTGCAGGCCGCGCGCCAATGGGCCAAAGCCTAGACCTGTTTGCGGCCGTCTCGCCGGACGGCGCGTGGACCGTCACGCAGGTCATGCGACGGGCCCGCGCGGTCGTGGAGGCCGGGCTCCTGCCGCTGTGGGTCCGCGGTGAGATCTCCGGCTTCAAGGCGTGGCAAAGCGGTCACTGGTACTTCGCACTACGCGACCGCACCGCGCAAATCCGCTGCGTCATGTTCCAGAAGGACAACCGCCGTCTGCCGGCGCCGCCGCAGGACGGCATGCAGGTGTTCCTGTTCGCGCGGCCCACCATGTGGGAGGCCAAGGGCGAGTTCCGGCTGACCGTGGTGGATCTGCTCTCAACGGAAGCGGGCGGGCTGTGGCAGGTCGCCTTCGAGAAGGCGAAGGCCGCCCTCGCCAAGGACGGGCTGCTCGATCCGGCACGCAAGCGACCGCTGCCGCACTACCCGCTCCGCATTGCGGTCGTCACCAGCCCCGACGGAGCCGCCCTCCAGGACATCATCGCCGTGACGGCGCGGCGCTGGCCGGTGGCACAGCTGCTGGTGCTGCCGACCCGCGTGCAGGGAGAGGGAGCGGAGCGCGACATCTGCGCCGCGCTCGCGCTGTTGTGCCGCATCGAGGGACTCGACCTGGCGATCATCGGCCGGGGCGGGGGCTCGCGTGAGGATCTCTGGACCTTCAATCATGAGCGCGTGGCTCGGGCGGTGGCCGCGCTCCCGGTGCCGGTGATCTCGGCGGTCGGCCACGAGACCGATGTGACGCTCTGCGACCTGGTCGCCGACGTGCGCGCTCCCACGCCGTCCGCGGCGGCGGAGGCGGCCACGCCCGACCGGGCCGACGTCCTGGCCGAGCTGGCGCACCTGGGCGCGCGGCTGGCGCGCGGTCTGGCCGGGCGCTCCGGGCGAATGGCCGAGCGCCTGGGCGGCACCTTCGATCGGCTGACCGGGACACTGGAACGCCGGCTCGAGCGGCACCGCCACGAGCTGTCGGGGTTGGCGGGCCGCCTGGATGCCTTGTCGCCCCTCAAGATCCTCGAGCGCGGCTACGCGCTCGCGCGCGATGAACAGGGCCGGGTGCTGAAGCGCATCGCGCAGTTTCCGGCCGGCCTGCGGTTCCGCTTGCGGGTCACCGACGGTGACGTCGCAGCGCGTGCCGGAGAATCGTAATGGCACGTACCCCACCCGCCCGGGAGCCCCTGAGCTTTGCACAGCAGCTCGACCGCCTCGAGGAAATCGTGCGTCGGCTCGAAGCCGAGGAGCTCGGCCTCGACGAGGCGCTGACGCTGTTCGAGGAGGGTATCGAGCGGCTCCGCGAAGCGCGCGAACGGCTCACCACGGCGGAGGCGCAAGTGAAGCAGGTCCTCTCCGACAAAGCCGGCAATTTCAGGGTCGAGGATTTCGACGGCTAACCGCGCCCTCGAGGCCTACCTCCAGGACGCCCGCGCCCGCGTGGATGCGACCCTCGAAGCATGGGGCGCCCGCGCCGACGCCTGGTGGCGCCAACCCCTGCCCGCGGCCATCCGATACAGTCTGTTGTCGACCGGCAAGCGACTACGCCCGACGCTGGTGTTCGCCTCGGCTGAAGCCGCTGGCGGCGGAGGCGAAGCAGGAGTGGCCGAGCTCGCCGCCGCCGTCGAGGTCGTGCACGCGTATTCGCTGGTGCACGACGACCTCCCCTGCATGGACAACGACGACTTGCGTCGCGGCCGGCCCACCACCCACCGCGCATTCGATGTCCGGACCGCCACGGTGGCCGGCTACCACATGGTGGCCCTCGGCGCCCGAGTGCTGGACGCCGGCCTGGCCGCACTTGCCCTGGAGCCGTCCCGCCGCCGGGCGATCGCTCTCGAGCTGTTCCGCGCGGCCGGCGCCGGGGGCATGATCGGGGGGCAAGCGCTGGACCTCGAGGCGGAGGGCCTGCGGCTGCCGGCCGCCGGCCTCGAGGGCGTGCACCGGCGTAAGACGGGAGCCTTGATTGCGGCGGCGTGCGTGATCGGAGGACTCGCCGCCGGGGCGCCTCCCGCGGCGTGCGAGGCGCTGCGCGACTACGGCGGCGACGTGGGGCTCGCGTTCCAGATCTACGACGACGTGCTCGATGCCACGGCCACGTCCGATCAGCTGGGCAAGACCGCGGGCAAGGACGCGGCGCTCGCCAAGTCCACCTTCGTCACCTTGCTCGGCGTCGGCGCCGCCCGGGCGGAGGCGGAACGGCTGGCGGCGCGGGCGGTAGACCGCTTGCGGCAAGCGGGGTTAGTTTCTCCTACGCTGGCGGAGCTGGCTCACTACATTGTGACCCGACCCAACTGACATGGCACTGCTCGAGCGGATTCACGGACCGGAAGACATCAGGGCGCTGGCGAAGGATCTGCTGCAGCCCCTCGCGGACGAGGTGCGCCGCCGCCTGATCGACGTCGTGTCCCAGACCGGCGGGCACATCGGCGCCGGCCTGGGAGTGGTCGAGTTGACCGTCGCGCTGGGCTACTGCTTCGACTCCCCGCGCGACAAGGTCGTGTGGGACGTGGGCCATCAGGGCTACCCCTGGAAGATCCTCACCGGGCGCAACGAGCGTCTGCCCACCCTGCGCCAGCCGGGCGGCCTGTCCGGGTTCCTGCGGCGCAGTGAGAGTCCGCACGATCAATTCGGGGCTGGGCACGCGGGAACCGGGCTCTCCGCCGCCTACGGCATCGCGGCGGCGCGCGACCTGGTGGGCGAGCAGTTCAAGGTGGTTGCGGTGGTGGGCGACGGCGCCCTCACCTGCGGGCTCCCATACGAAGCCATGAACAACGCGGGCCATTCCGGCCGCGACATCATCATGGTCCTGAACGACAACGGCATGTCGATCGCCCCCAATGTCGGGGCCATCAACAAGTACCTGGGCTCCATCATCGCGAGCCCCATCACGGTGCGGATCCGGGAGCGCGTGAAGGCGTTGATCGAATCGGTCTCCCACATTGTCGGCGGCCAGAAGCTCGTGGACTTCGCCAAGACCATGGAGGAGAGCATCAAGAATTTCTGGTCTCCGGGAATGCTGTTCGAGGAGCTCGGCTTCCGCTACTTCGGGCCGATCGATGGCCACAACATCGGGCAGATGGTGCAGACCTTCGAGATCGTGAAGACGCTCAAGGGGCCGCGCGTAGTGCACGTGATCACGGAGAAGGGGAAGGGCTTCCCGTTGCCGGCGCCGGATACCGAGAAGTACCACGCGCGCGCGCCCTACGACCCCGTGACGGGCGAGCTGCGCGCGGTCAAGGGCGGTCCGCCGCAGTGGACCGCCGTGTTCGGTGAAGCGCTCACCCAGCTCGCGGGCGAATACCCCAAGCTCGTGGCGATCACCGCGGCGATGCCGTCCGGGACCGGCACCGGCACGTTCCAGAAGAAGTGGCCCGACCGATTCTTCGACGTCGGCATCGCGGAGGCGCATGCGACTACCTTTGCGGCGGGGCTCGCCACGCAGGGCGTCCGGCCCGTGGTCGCGATCTACTCGACCTTCCTGCAACGCGCCTACGACAGCATCATCCACGACGTCGCGATCCAGCGGTTGCCCGTGATCTTCTGCCTCGACCGCGCGGGCATGGTGGGTGAGGATGGGCAGACGCACATGGGCCTGTACGACATCGCCTACCTCCTGGCCGTTCCGCACATGACGGTGACGGCCCCCAAGGACGGCGCGGAGCTCATCGGCTTGCTGCGATGCGCACTCGAGCACACGGATGGGCCGTTCTCGCTCCGTTATCCGCGCGACAAAGCACCGGGGGAGACGCCGCCCGCCGCCGAGGTGGCGCCCATTCGCTACGGCACCTGGGACGTGTTGCGGAAGGGGCATGAGTGCGCCCTGCTCGCGGTGGGTGCGATGTGCCAGCCGGCACTCGTGGCCGCCCAGGAGCTCGCGGGGGAAGGGTTTGACGTCACGGTCGTAAACTGCCGGTTCCTCAAGCCGGTGGACCGCGAGCTGCTCGATGGGCTGCTCCACGACCACAAGCTGCTCGTCACCGTGGAGGACGGCACGGTGACCAACGGATTCGGCGCCTACCTCGCTGGCCTGGTGCAGACCGTTGCCCCGGAGACCCGCGTCGTGCCGCTCGGCGCTCCCGACCGCAGCTACGAGCACGCGCCGCGCGCGCAGCAGCTCGCCGAAGTCGGTCTCACCGGCGCCGGGATCGCGGCGCGGGTGCGGGCGCTGGCCGCAGAGGAATCGCTCACCCACTCATGAACGTCGGGGTCGTCGGCAACCCCAGCTACCGCGACCTCAAGAACATCCTCGCGCGTCTGGCGCAGGTCGCGCCTCGGGTCGGGGTCACGCTGTATACCGAAGAGGAGATCGCGCCGCTCTGGCCCGAGCCCGCGCCCGCGCCGCTCCATCGCGCCCCCCAGGTCGACTGCCTGATCACGCTCGGCGGCGACGGGACGCTGCTGCGCGGAGCCCGGATTCTCCACGGCACCCAGACGCCGATTCTCGGCGTCAACCTCGGGCGGGTCGGCTTCCTGACGACCGCCACGTCGCAGACTCTGGACTGGGCACTCGACGCGCTGGTGCGCCGGGCCTACGCCACGGAGTCGCGCCTCGCGCTGGCTCCCTTCATCGAGGACAAGCAGGGCAGGAGCCGCGCCGAGCCGATGGTGCTGAACGACGCCGTGGTTCACAAGGGCGGCGTGGCGCGCGTCATCCGGCTTCGGGTATCGGTGGACGGCGACGAGGTCGGACAGTACTCGGCGGACGGGATCGTGGTGGCCACGCCCACCGGATCTACCGCGTATGCGCTGTCGGCGGGCGGGCCGATCGTCGTACCGAGCGTCGACGCCATTGTCGTGGCGGCCATCTGCCCGCATACCCTGGCCGTCCGGCCGCTTGTCGTGCCCTCCACCGCCGCCATCACGGTCGAGCCGATTCCACCCTGGACCGAGGATGTGCTCGTCTCCTTCGATGGGCAGGTTGGCACGACGATGGGCACGGGCGAGCGGCTGGTCGTCAAACGCGCCGCGCACCCGGTGCTCCTCGTGAGGCTCGGGCCCGAAGGCTTTTTCGCGCGCATGCGCAAGAAGCTGCAGTGGGGCGACCTCACCGACCGCGAGCGTAAGTAGTGCTCACGGAGCTGCGCGTCCGCGACCTCGCCGTCATCGCCGACGTCACGCTCCCCCTGGCTTCCGGCCTCAACGTCCTGACCGGGGAGACTGGCGCCGGCAAGTCCATGCTGGTCGATGCCCTCGCCCTGCTGCTCGGCGAACGCGGCTCGAGCGACCTCGTTCGCCCGGGCGCGCAGAAGACGGTTATCGAAGGTGCGTTCGAATTCACCTCCACCGCCCTCCAGCGCCTTTCAGCGTCCTTCACCGCCCTCGGTGTCGAGCCAGACGACGGTCGCCTGATACTGAAGCGGGAAATCAGCGGGGAAGGGAGATCCCGCGCGTGGGTCAACGGCAGCCCGACGACCGTCGGTGTCCTGGCCCAGCTCGGTGCGCTCCTCGTGGACCTGCACGGTCAGCACGAAACCCAGTCCTTGCTGCGAGCCGACGCTCAGCGCGACATGCTCGATGCCTACGCCGCTGCGGCCGTGGAGCGGACCGCGGTGCGCGACGCATACGAGCGCCTGCACGAGCTCGAGCGACGCGAGCAGGACCTCACGGCCCGGCGCGAGGAAGTGCGCCGCAAGGCGGACTACCTGCGGCATGTGGTCGAAGAAATCGAGCGCGCGGCGCCGCGCAACGGCGAGGCGGAGAGCCTGGACGTCGAAGCCAAGCGGCTCGCGCACGCGGACGAGCTGGGCCGCCTGTCGCGCGAGCTCGAGCAGGCGCTCGACACCTCCAGCCTGGCGCGCGCGGCCAAGCTGTTCGCTGGCCTTACGCGGCTCGATGCTTCAGTGACCAAGTGGCAGGAGCTCCTGGACGGAGCGTTCGCGCACGTCACGGAGCTCTCCCAGGCCGCGCGAGACTACGCCGCTGCGATCGAAAGCGATCCCCAACGCCTCGGCGCCGTCGAGCAGCGGCGCGACGTGTTGTTCCGCCTCACCCAGAAGTACGGCCCCACACTCCCTGACGTGCTCGCGACGCGCGATCGGGCCGCCCGTGAGCTCGAGCTGCTCGACACCGCGGACCTGGACTTGCACGACATCGCTGCGCAGCGCGCAACCGCCGCCGCCGACTTCGCACGCGCCTGCGCTGCGCTGACCGCCAAGCGGACGAAGGGCGCGGCTCACCTTGCTACAGCTGTGAACGAGCTGCTCCCGGCCCTTGGGATGGACGGAGGCCGCTTCGCTGCACGGCTGGTACCGCTCCCTGCTCCCCGCTCCCATGGCGTCGAGGATCTCGTGTTCGAAGTCCAGCTCAACGTCGGACTCGAGGCCCGACCACTCGCCAAAGTGGCCTCAGGCGGCGAGCTGTCGCGCCTGATGCTGGCGTTGAAGGTCGTCCTGGCGCAGCACGACTCCGTGCCGACGCTGGTATTCGACGAGGTGGACCAGGGGATCGGCGGTGAGGTCGGGGCCCGCGTGGGAGAGGCGCTGGCGACGGTGGCGCAGGGAACGCCGGGGGGCCGCCAGGCGCTCGTGATCACCCACCTCCCGCAGATCGGGGTGTACGCCAATCATCATCTGGTGGTCGCCAAGGGGGCGCGCGGTGGGATCGCCACCAGCGACGTCCAGGTCGTCACGGGCGAGGCCCGCACGCGCGAGCTGGCCCGCATGCTGGGCGACCCCGACATGCGGACCGCCCTCAGTCACGCGACCGAGCTGCTTAGAAAAGCTTCCGAGTCGCCCGCAGCACGAGCCGATACACCGTTGCCCCGGGGACGAGGCCAGCGCCGCTGACGGTTTGCTCGATCGAGAAGCCGCCCTCCACTCCCGGCGTGTGGTAGGTCACCGCGAACCCGAGGCGCAGCCAGCGTTGCCCGGTACCCTCGTCCAGCACGCTGGCCGGCGTTGCGAATCCCATGCGAGTCGCGAGCGCCACCGAGTCCTGCGGCGATTGAAAGGCATAGTGGTCGCGCTGCTTGGAGAAATAGCCGGCGGTGAACCCGGCCGCGAATTCCGGCGCCAGACGCACCAGCGGCGCGACGTCCACGCCGACGTAGTCTCCCGGATCCCAGCGTAGGTCCGCCGTAGCCGCGGCCGGGACCAGAAACGCGTCCCACGGCGCGACGCGTCGCACCCGCGTCCCCGGCCGCTGTATCCCGGCGCGGACGGCCACATTGAGCCACAGCGGCCCCACCGCCAGCTCCTGCGTCAGACGCCCTTCCAGGTCCAGCTGGTGATCGCCGACCGACTGCCCGAGGAAATCGTTGGCGGAATCCTTCGCCCCCGTCGGCAGGCGCACCAGCGCCTGTACGGCGGCCGCGTAGTGCGCGCCGGTCAGCAGCCGGTACCTGGCGGCGAGCTCCACGTCCCCCAAGCGGTAGCGGAAGTTTCGGATGAACGGAACGGTGGCGTACCCGAACCCGTTCGGATCGGGGTTGAGGAGGATCTGCTCGAACGCGGCGCCGCTGAGCGTGTCCGACGCGAGCGCCACCGTGGTGTCGAACCCCGCGATCCCAAACGTGACGCTCAAGCCTTGCTGGATGCGCGCGATGGTACTGTCGATGGCCCGGCCCGCGGTCGAGGTATCGAGCGGCAGAAACGGCGAACCGGTCTCCCCCATGCCGTACACGGAGCCGTGGAGTGCATCGCGCACCGCGCGCCACTCCGCAGAGCGGGACCGCGCGCCGCACGTTGCTGATGCGCCGCAGCCATACTGACCCGCCGCGATCTGGCGATCGAGCTGCGCCAGGGCGGTGTCGAATTGCGCGAAGAAGACCGAATCCGTACCGCGCGCTCCTAGCGCGTTGAACACCAGCGGATTCACGCCGAGGTTGGCGCCGCGGGCGGAATACTGAAACGACGCTCGCGTCGCCACCCGAACCATCGGCACCATCAGGCTCACGGAAAGGCGCTTGGTCAGACCGATCTCGGCGGTCGTGGGATAGGTGCGCCGCTCCTGCCGCACGCTCAACAGTCCCGCGCCCAGGCTCGCCACGAAGTTCGAGATCCCGCTCACGACGCGCACGTTCTGCTCGAGCCGTGACACCACGGGGATGTAGCGGCCGCCCACCGTGTCCCCCGTGAGTGGCGCCCCGAGCTTCATGCGTCCAGCGTCGGTGAACTGATCGTTCCACGTCATGATGCGCGGATCGAACGTCACGCGCACCACCCCGCGCGCCGGGGCGTCGGTGCGGTCGACGGCCTGGGCGGCGACGACACTAGCCCCGCCGGTAATGGCGGGCCACACGAGGAGGAGGGCGATTCGCAGCGTTCGCATCAGCAAAACGGCACCCGCCGGATGGCGGATGCCGTGTTCGCTACCCCGTGACGCCCGTGGGGTTCGCGCTCAGGGGATGTTCGGGATCGCCGAGTTGTACTGCGCGTTGATCGCGCGAATGATCTTTCTGGCGATCTTCAGCTGGGTCGCTTGGTTCGGGTGAATCCCGTCGCAGCTGAAGGCCAGGCCGAATGGCGACCCGCTGCACGCCGCCGCCGTGTTCGGGAACGGCGCAAACTGATTCGCGATACCCGCGAGTGAATCGAGCGTAAAGTTGACGCTATCCGTGTATGCAAATCCCCGCGCCGTGGCTTGCGCCTGGATGATGGCGTTGTAACGGAGCTGAAGCAGCGCGAAGAACCTCGTCTCGGCAGGCTCGATGACGGGGGGTGCGGTGCAATCGAGCGTCGTGGCCGTGCTCGCGCCCGCTGCGAGGAGCCCGAAGCCATAGGGGAACGAGACCAGCACCGTGTCGCCACGCGGCGGCGCGCAGTTGGCCGCGACGGTAAAGAGTGGTGCCTGTGCCGCAAACGCGCCGCTCGCCCATAGGCCGTACCACGTTGTGCCGCGCGAGAAGAACGGCACCGCCACATTATTGGCAAAGTGACCCAGCCCCACCGCGATCAGGATCGCGCTCGCGCCCGTCGCCTGGATCGAGTCCAGCGCCTGGGAGTAGCTGGTGCGGAACGCGGCCGTGTCGGTGGCCAGCGTGGTGTCGCCCGCCTCGGCGGCGCCAAGCACGTCGTTGTTGCCCACCCACACGCTCACGAAGGTCGGGTTGACGTCCATCATTGCCTGGACCTGGGTGCGTCCCCCCAGGAACAGCTGGGTGAGCGGGTTAGAATTGGTGCCGGGCGCCGGACCGTTGACGAGCATGTCGATCGTTTCCGCGCCCGGCACAGCCACATTGCTCACGTAGGGCGGGATGGCGGCGTTCCGGAACAGGCAGGTCGTGCCGGTGCCCCCGCCCACACGCGCCTGCGTGAAGATGTTCGTGAACGGCGGCGGGCACCCGGGGGCGTTGAGGCTCGGATAGAAGAACCGATTCCCGCCCATCTGCCCCGCCACCAGCACGGCGTACGACTGACGCTGCGTCGAGTCGTTGATCCCGCCCGACTGGACCCCGGCGGTGATGCTGTTGCCCATCGCCACGTACCGCTGGAACATGGCGCCGCCCGCGTAGCTCGGCACGCGCGGGGGGTTCAGCACATCATTCTGGCAGGCCGCGACCAAGAGAACACAGCCCAGGCCGGCGGCAAACACGAAACGACGCTGCGTCATCGTCCAGGCTCCTCTAGAACGCGTAGCCGAGCGACACCCCGAACAGGTGCGCGTGGAAATCGTAGACGCCGTGGTTCAGGAGCGTCGTGGGTGCCTGATTGAACAGCGCCTCACGGGTGCGCCCGCGCCGGTCGTTCTGCTTGATGTATTGATACGCCACGTCCGCGCTGAAGCCCGGTGAGAGCTTGACGGTAAAGCCGCCGGTGAACTCGTTGCGGCTCCCTTCGGGGAGCAGTGGCGTCACCGTCTGGTCGGGTGCTGCCCCCTGGTGGCGCAGGTAGCCGCCCCGGAACGTCCACTTCGCGTCCTTGGCCCACTCAGCGGCGAGCCGGATTCCATTGGTGTTCTGGTAATCTTCGTGCAGCACGCGGTTCAGCACCGGGTTTGCGAAGTCGATGTTGACTGTCTCGAACCGCTCGCCCCAGCGCGTCCATTGGTAGTCGACGAACAGCGTCCAGTCCTTGCGCGGCTGGTACGCAAGCCCGAGGATCAGCTGCTCTGGATTCGTGATCGAGGTGCTGACCGTCTGGCTTACGAGCACGGTGTTGAACAAGTCAAGCGGTGGCGAATCCAGCAGCGCATCGACCGGCGTGCCCGCGGGAATTATGAGCGGCCCGACCGCGAGCGTCGCGGGGATGGTGAGGTTCGTCAGCACTTGGGAGAACCGGGCCGTGCCCTCGTAGTCGAACTTGGCATGCATCAAATAGCGGCCGCCGATAGACAGCTTGTCGCTGACCTTGACGATGGCGCCCCAGTGGGCCGTGACCGTCGTCTTGGTCGCTTCGAGGTGCGCATCGGCGAAGTCCGTTCCAGGGGCGATGCCGAACTGGCCAAACACAGCGGGCGGGCTCCCCGGCGGAACGGGCACGAGCGTCGTCGGCACCGGTGCATCGGCGAGATCGAGCCGCTGGTTCAGCTCCACCTTGCCCAGCACGATGTCCAGGCCACCGCCGAGCGACAGCCACGGCGTGACCTGGTAGGCAACGGTGGGCTGGATGTACACGGAGCGCAGCAGGTTGTCGTAGCCGGCGAATCGGCCGTCGAACGTGAGCGGCCAGCGAGTCTGGAGCCCGTAGGGGGCGAACAGGCCGATACCCACGCCCAGCTTAGGCGTCACCCCGTACGCGGCATACACCTGGGGAATGGCCAGTAGCGGATCGTCCAGACTGTTGTTTTGCCGGGAGATATCGTCGGTGAATCCGCCCTGCACGTCGAGCAGGGTCACGCCGAGCGTGGCCCGCCCCCCCTTGAGGCCGGCTAACCCCGCTGGATTGAAGAAGATCGCCGAGCCGTCGGCGCACGGTGCCGCCACCCCGGTGCCGGCGCGCCCCATCGCGCAGGTGCCTTGCTCGTAGATCCCGAAGCCTTGAGCTGGGAGCAGGGCCGGAAGCCCGGCGAACAATACCAGCACGTACCGCAACAACCGCTGCATACGTTTGTCTCCGGGTGGCTTTACGAGAGATGGTGGAACGGGCAGGCCAACTGTAGCATTCGCCCCAACCCTTGTCAAACCCATGCGCGCCAACGCGTCAGCTCTGTTCTGCGCCACCTTCGGCGTGGGCCCGCAGGCCGCCGCCTCGGCACCCGGGCGCGTCAACCTGCTCGGCGAGCACACCGACTATAACGGCGGCCCGGTGCTGCCGGTGGCGTGCGCAGCACGCACGTTCGTCGCCGTCGGGTCGACGGCACCGGGTGTCCTGGAGATGGTTTCGGCACGCGACGGCCAGGTCACGCGCATCGACTATCGAGAAGGAGGAGGGCAAGGCTGGGGCGCGTACATCGCGGGGGTGATGCGCGAGCTCGTGGCGCTCGGGGCGGCACCCGCGGAGGGTGGGGCTCGCATCGCGGTAGCGGGTGACCTGCCGGTCGCCGCGGGACTCGCGTCGTCCGCCGCGCTCACCGTAGCCGCCGCCAAGGCATTGAGCCTGCTTGCGGGAACGGGCCTACGGCCCCGCCAGCTCGCGGGCGTGGCGTTTCGTGCCGAGTACGACCATGTGGGCGTCCGCTGCGGCCTGATGGATCAGATGAGCGCGGCGCTCGCACGGCCGGGCATGGCGCTGCTGCTCGAATGCGCCTCACTGGCGGCGCGACACATCCCGATCGCCGCGCGCTTGTTGCTCGTGGACTCGGGGGTGCGGCGTGAGCTCACCGCCGGAGCGCTCAACCAGCGGCGCGCCGAATGCGAGGCGGCGGTCGCCCGGCTCAAGCTTGAGCTCCCGGAGCTGCAATGGCTCGCGAGCTGGCCTGCAACCTGGCTGCCGCGTCTCAAGCGGGCGCTGCCCGAGCCGCTGCGCTCCCGGGCGCTTCATGTCGTGGGCGAGACGGCGCGCGCGCGGTTCGGCGCGCAGCTGCTCGCGCGCGGGCACTTGAAGCGCTTCGGTGAACTGTTGTACGAGTCCCACGAATCGTGCCGGCGACTGTTCGACTGCAGCAGCCCCGAGCTGGATACGATCGTGGCCGCGGCTCGGCGGGCGGGCGCGCTCGGTGCCCGACTCACGGGCGCCGGATGGGGCGGTGCGGTGATCGTCCTGTTGGGAAAGGGCAGGGGCAGCAGTGCGACCGGCGAGGAGAAGGTAACGCGTGAGATTCGGCGTGAATTCCGCGCCGCGTACGGACGTGAGCCGGCGATCGACGCGGTGCATCCGTCGGGCGGCGTGCGACGCGAGCGGGTAGGTTAAGGCAGCCGGGGTGGCGAAATCGGTAGACGCAAGGGACTTAAAATCCCTTGGGAGGCAACTCCCGTACAGGTTCGAGTCCTGTCCTCGGCACTACGGCGAGCCCGACCACGTCGTGATCGAATACGAACCCGACGACGGCGTGATCGAGTAGTCGACGAGCAGGTTGATCAACACGCGCACGCCCCGCCCATGCAGTCGGGCCGGCCGGAACAGGGCCTTGAGGACCCAGTCCTTGGTGGGTTGGTCGAACGCCGGGTGGGAGCTCCCCATGATTCTGACCGACGCGGGCTCAACCCGCCCCGTCGTATCGATGACGGCCGGCAGGATCACCCGGCCCTGAATCCCCGCCTGTTGCAAGAGCGCGGGATAGACCGGGGCCGGGGCAGACAGCAGGGCCGGCCTCTCCTCCACCAGCGCCTCCGCATACACCTCATTCCCGCTCACCACAATCCCGGTCGCCACAATGCCGGCCCGGCTGCCTTCGAGGCCACTACCGGAGTAATCCTTGGGATCGAAGCGCTGTTGGAGGTCCACCGGAGGCACGTCCATAGGGATCTGCGCCGATACAGCGACGGTCTGAAACCCCTGGGGCGCGTCGGCCAACTCCACCGGCGGCGGGTCGGCCGCCCGCGGCTGCTCCTGAGGTGAGAGCAGTACCACTCTCGTGTCCGTCCTGACCTGGTCGCCGCGCGGGGCGGCGTGGGGCGTCGCATACACTACCCCGGCGATGATCGCAGAATGGATCGCGAGCGACACGAAACCGACGCCGAACAGGCGTTGCTTCCCGGTCCTCCACTTGGATTCGAGGAGCATGAGAACCACAGGTCCACCTCCCCCGTGGGGCCTTGACCCCGGGAGTCGTGTATGCAACACAATGATAATGGGGTTGGCGCGAACGTGCCAACCTGTAACACTTCACGCACCGAACGAGAACGGCCACCTCGAAAAACTGAGGCGGCCGTTTATGAACGACGCGGTGGCACCTAGGGTGACCCCGACGCCCGAGTGAGCGAGTAGTCGACCGGCAGGTTGATGAACACGCGCACGCCCCGACCATGCAACCGAGCCGGACGGAACAGCGCTTTCAGCACCCAGTCCTTGGTCGGTTGGTCGAACGCCGGGTTGGGACTCTTCATGATCTTCACCGACGCGGGCTCCACGCGCCCGGTCGTGTCGATCACAGCGCGCAGGATCACGCGACCCTGAATTCCCGCTTGTTTCAGAAGCGCGGGGTACTGGGGTGGTGGGGCCGACAGCAATGCCGGCCGCTCCTCCACCAGGGCTTCCGCATACACCTCACTCCCGCTCACAACGATTCCATTCGCCCGGCCGCCTTCGATCCCTGAGCCCGAATAGTCCTTGGGATCGAAGCGCTGCTGCAGATCCACCGGTGGAATGTCGCTGGGGATCTGCGCCGGTATGGTAACGGTCTTGAACCCTCTGAGCGCGTCCACCAGCTGGACCGGGGTTGGGTCCGCCGGCTTCTGCGGCGTCTCTGGTGTCAGCAGCACTACTGTCGTGTCCATTCTGACACGCGAGTCGCTCGGAGCGGCGTGCAGCGTCGCGTAAACGACCCCGGCGATCAAGGCGGAATGAATTGCGAGCGAGCTTAAGCCGACGCGGAGAAACCCCGTGCTGCGGGTCTTTCCTCGGAACTCAAGAAGCGAGAACCCCACGGATCCACCTCCGGTGCGTTTGGAGCTAACGATCGTGCGGCGACATCCGGGGCTGAGAGTCGTGGGACGGCGTCCCCCGGTCTTCCACAAGTAAGACGTAGAGGCGGCGCCGAAGGTTGCGCCCGCTGGGTCCGGGGCGTGTCAGCATGCGGCGACCGGGCGGCACGACCGGGGGGGGTTGACGCCGCGGGTCCCGATGGCACAACAATGAGGTGGGATTGATCGCCAGGAGTCGGGATGGCTGGGATGTGGGCCCGGTTGCGGGCCGACTTGAACCTGAAGCTGCGCCGCGGGGCATGGTACCGTATCACGCGGCTCGATCCGCTCCAGGCGGTTCTGGAGGTCGGTGGCCGTCTCCTGGAGGTCCCCTCCGCGTTTCTGCAGGTGATCGAGCGGCCGCCCCGCAGGTGGACGGTGGTCCCGCGGCCGAACGACGCCGTGCACCTCCCCGCGGACTGCGGCGACCGCTACGCCGTATGCCCGAGCTGCCGTGAGCGGCAGTCGCTCGCCGGACGGCCGCGCCGCATGAAGTGCCGGCGGTGCGGCGAGGACTTCGAGGTTGCCTGGTCCGAAGCGTGACAGGCCCCTGACATCTCCAGTGCAACCAATTGAGGCCTCCGTACGTCTTACAGGTCGAAGCGTGCGGTAATGACCAGCAGTCCGGGAGGCACTCAATGCGCGTGTATGCTTTGCTGCTCGGCATTCTTTTCACCACCGGCTACGGCTACGCCGCTCAAATCGCGGTGTCCTCGTTGAAGGCCAATGCGGCGACGGCGACCGAGCCCGCGGCCACGGTGCCGGCGGGCGGCGCTCTCGACGGGGTGTGGTATGGTGGAGTCCTCGCTCCCGTAACGGTCGAGTCCCGGAGCGACGGCACCAGAGCCGGCGCGACTCAGGGCAAAGTCTTGAGCCGACCAACCGTCCGGTGTACCGAGGCCGCGCCATCCCGATTCCACGCGGTGTCCTGAACCTTCCGAGGGGGGCTTCGGCCCCCTTCACCAGCCTTACGCGTACCGTCAGTCGCCGTCCTACGCTCGAAACCCCACCTCGCCAAGGCCCGTAAGACGTGCCAGTATGAAGCCTATCCGCAGCAGGGAGGGGCCGTGAGCGCATTCTGGGACACCTGGCGCAAGGAAATCATTCGCGGGTCGGCGTTGTTTTGTGCCGTGCTCGCGATCGGTCTTTTCGTGCACTATGCCGCGGGACGTGTGCGTAACGGGGTGATGAACGAGCTCCCTACGGCGCTGCGCGACTTGCGGAGTGAGTTCGGTCGGGACGACGGTGGCCCAGGTCGCTTGACCGGGGCCAGCTGGACATACCGATCCAAGCTCCCCGCGAAACAGTGGGTGTGGATCCGGAACACACGGGGTTCTGTGACGGTGGAGCCCGCCAAGGGTGATTCGCTGCAGGTTTCCGCCGTGAAGACCTACCGGTCGTCGGACACCGCGAGCGTACGTCTAGTCGCCGTGCCCTATCAGGGCGGCGTTGCCGTCTGCGCCCTGTGGGGCAACGACAGCGCGTGCGCCCCCGGGCATCAGGACATCGAGCTGCGAGGCAGGCGCCACAACGACGTGGCTGTGGACTTTACGGTGCGACTGCCGCGCACCGCCGGTCTAGGCGCTATGACGATGGTGGGGGACGTGCATGTGACGGGGGCGCGTGGCCCCCTGGTGATCCACACCGTAAGCGGCGACATCGATGTGACGACTGCGAAGGGCCCCGTAAAGGCTGAGTCGATGAACGGCGACGTGCGAATCCGTGTGGAGGCGTTCGGTGACACCGGTGGCGTGTCCGCCCGCACGATCAACGGCTCGTTGACCGCCGAGCTCCCGGCGCAACTCGACGCGCAAGTGGAAGCGAACACGGTGAACGGCTCCATTACCACAGACTATCCGCTGACGGTGAACGGTCAGTTCACGGGCCGCCATGTGAAGGGAACGCTCGGGCGGGGCGGGCGCGACGTCCACCTCGAAACCGTGAACGGCTCGATCAAGATGAAGAGAGCAGTCTAGCCACGGCGTCCGGGAAGGTGCGGACGTCGATGGGCTTGGAGAGGTAGCCGTCGAAGCCGGCTGCCAGCGCTTTCTCCCGGTCGCCCGGCATTGCGTGGGCCGTGAGGGCGACCACCTTCCAGGGGTGGTTGCCCTCGATGCGTTTGACATCCCCTAACACGCTGTAACCGTCGCGTCCAGGCAGCTGGATGTCGAGCAGCACGAGAGCGGGGGGCGGTTGCTCCGCCAGCAGTGTAGCGACCAGCGGCTCGCCCGACATGAGGCCGATGACGCGGTGGCCCTTCATGGTCAGCAGAGCCGTGATGAGCTTCAGGTTGTCGGGCTGATCCTCCACGACCACGATCGTTGCCATCAGGCGTGCTCCGGGCGGCTCTCGGCGCGCCGCAGGGTGAACCAGAAGGTGCTGCCCGTGCCAAGCTCCGAGTCCACCCCGATGGTGCCGCCGTGCAGCTCTACGAGTCGCTTGGAGAGCGCGAGCCCGAGGCCTGTTCCTTCGTAGCGGCGGCTCTCGCTCGCGTCGAGCTGCACGAATTCCTGAAACAGTTTGCTCTGGTCCGCGGGGGCGATCCCGATGCCCATATCGGTCACGGCGACACGCACGCGCGCCGTGTCTTCGAGCCGCGCGCTCAGCGTGACGCGGCCGCCATCGGTAGAGAACTTGATGGCGTTGGACAGCAGGTTGAGCAGCACCTGGCGAAGGCGACCCCGGTCGGCCGTCACGACGAGGTGATCCGGCAGCGGCTCGATCACGAGCGTGTGCCGCCGGGCCTCGAGCTGCGCGCGGACGGTGTCCGCGGCGTCCCGGAACAGCGCGCCCATCTCCAGCGGCTCGAGCCGCAGCTCCATCCGGCCGGCCGCGATCTTCGAGAGGTCGAGCAGCTCATTGATCAGCTCGAGCAGGTGGCGGCCGTTGCGCGCGATCGTCTCGAGGTAGTCGCGCTGCGTCTCGGTGAGAGGGCTCTCTGGCGCCGCCATCGTCAGGAGCAGGTCGCTGAACCCGATTACGCTGTTGAGGGGTGTGCGCAGCTCGTGCGACACATTCGCGAGGAATTGGTCCTTGAGCTTAGCCGCCTGGTCGAGCTCGGCGTTCAGGCGCGACAGCTCGCGGTGCTGCTCCTCCAGCTCGGCGTTCTGCGACTCGAGGCGCTGCGCGGCGCGGCGTACCTCCACCGCCAGGCGACGCGTATGCTGATGTGCCGATTCGCGCTCGCAGGCGATGGCCAGGTTGGGCGCGGCGTGCTCGAGCGCGACGCGTGCGTCGGCGGACAGCTCCCCCGGCACGGTCGCCACCAGCAGCCCCACCAGCCGACCCTGGGAGCGCAGGGGCGCAAGCGCGAGCCCTCCGCCGGCATCGGCGTCCGCCGTGGCGAGGTATAGCTGCGTCCGTACAGGTTCGGCTGCGGTGCCTGCATAGTAGATGACGGTGACCGCGTCACCCACCAGCTGGCGCACGACGTCGCGCGACAGGGGTCGGGCCGTGGCCCGGCGCACGGCCGTCGGCCCCCATTCGTTGGTGTCGTATTGCGGCTGGTAGAGCGCCAGCGCCGCCGCGTCGATGGCGCCCGCGATCACGTCGAGCGCGGGGCCGAAGCTGCCCCCGGCGCTGGCCTCGCGCGGCGGCGCGTTCAGCGCCGTCAGCAGGCGCCCGACCTGGTCCTGCATCCGCTCACGCCAGGCGAGCGCCGCCGCCATCTGATTCACGCCGTGCGCGATCCTGCCGAACTCCTCGGGCTGGCTCTCGTCGAGGCGTTCGTCGTAGTGGCCCGCCGCCACTCGCTGGAGCGCGCCCACGACGTGGGCGAACGGGGTCGCGAGACGGCGGCGGTTGTACCACAGGCCCACGCCGAGCGCCACGAGCACGATCACGAAGATGACCGTCGTCTGCGCCGCCGCTTGGATCGCGTTGTCGCCGACTTCGGCGGCAAGCTCCCGCATGGCCGCGATCGGCGGCTGCAGCGCGGGGAGAGGCGCGATCCGGGCCAGCTGCTCGAGCCGCTGGCTGAGGTCGATCATGTCGGCCTGGGTGCGTCGGGCGCTCCGCCAAATGGCGATCTGGTCGGCAACGCCGGCGATCGCGATGACGAGGAACGCCGCGGCGAACAGGCGGCTGATGCTCGGAACGGGCGAAGGGCGAACCGGCGATGGATCGGTCATGCGAGCGCTACAAATAGGGGAATGGCGGGCGGCAGGACAAGAGCGGCGGGGGCGCCGCCACGCTGGCGTGGGGCTGTGGCGCGCTGTAAGCTAGCCCCCACATCCCGTGCCCGATCTGCTCGACTCCCTTCGTGAGGCTCTCGCCGACCGCTACGCGGTCGAGCGTGAGCTCGGTCGGGGGGGCATGGCGACGGTGTTCCTCGCGCAGGATCTGAAGCACCATCGGTCGGTCGCGATCAAGGTGCTCCACGCGGAGCTCACCGCGGAGCTCGGCGCCGAGCGCTTCCTGCGCGAGATCGAGATCGCCGCGCGGCTGCAGCATCCCCACATCCTGCCCCTGTACGACTCCGGGGCGGCGGCCGGGTTCCTCTATTACGTGATGCCCTACGTCGAGGGGGAGTCCCTGCGCGACCGCTTGACGCGCGAGAAGCAGCTCCCGCAGGAGGATGCGCTCCGCATCGCCACCGAGGTAGCGGGGGCGCTGGCGTACGCACACAGCCGCGGAGTCGTACATCGGGACATCAAGCCAGAGAACATCATGCTCTCGGGCGGCACGGCCGTAGTGACCGACTTCGGCATCGCGCGCGCCGTGAGCGCGGCGGGCGATGAGCACCACCTCACACAGACCGGGACCATCATCGGCACGCCGGCGTACATGAGCCCCGAGCAGTCCGCGGGAGCGGGTGAGATCGACGGCCGCAGCGACGAATACAGTCTGGCGTGCGTCGTGTACGAGATGCTGGTGGGCGCGCCGCCCTTCACGGGGCCTACCGCGCAGGCGATCATCGCGCGGCACTCGCTGGATATGGTCTCGCCGCCGTCGATCGTGCGCGCCACCATCCCCGATGCGGTG
>DATNOH010000124.1:0-7257 GCA_035601435.1 Gemmatimonadales bacterium
TCCCAGGAAGCAATACAGCAGCGTGAAGGTGACGAACGGCACGACCAGCCCCGGCATCGGGGTGACCGCGTCTCGGGTCTTCAGGACCCCGTAAATCACCCACGGCTGCCGGCCCAGCTCGGTGACCATCCACCCGGCCTCAACCGCGATGAAGCCCATCGGCGTGGCCAGCACGATCGCGCGCATGAGCCAGCGGTTGTGCGCCAGGTCCGCCCGCCGCCAGGAGAGCCATGCGGCCCAAAGCGCCACGAGCGCGAGGTAGGTGCCGAGCGCGACCATCACCTGGAACGAGGCGTGTACGGCGGGGACGTTGGGCCATTCCGATTCCGGCACCCGGTCGAGGCCCTGCACGACGGCGTGCGGATCGTGGAACGCGAGCAGCGACAGCGCGGAGGGAATCTCGACCGCGAACCGGTTCTCCCGCGCGGCGACGTCGGGCCAGCCTCCGAAGGTGAGCGGCGCCCCGGCCTGCGTGCGGAACACGGCCTCGGCGGCGGCGAGCTTCACGGGCTGTTGCGCGGCGATGTGGCGGGCGGAGATGTCGCCCGAAATCGGCTGCAGCACCGCGGCCGGCGCGCCCACGATCAGCGCGATCTCGAGTGCCCGGCGATGAAACGCGTTGGCCGGATCCTTGAGGAGCAGAAACGCGTGGATGCCCGCGACCGCGAACCCGGTAGCCGCGTACGCCGCGAGCGTCATATGCAGGGTTTGCGACACGGCCGCCGCATTGGCCATCGCGGCGATCGGGTCGACGTTCACCGCCTGCCCCTTCACCAGCTCGAACCCCGTTGGCGCGTTCATCCAGGCGTTCGCGATGACGACGAAGATACCCGACGCCACCCCGCTCACCGCCACGGCCAGGCCGGCCCAGAGATGCGCCCGCGGCGAGATGCGGTCCCAGCCATATAAGTAGATGCCGAGAAAAATCGCCTCGGTGAAGAACGCGAACCCCTCGAGCGAGAACGGCATCCCGATGATCGGACCGGCGAACTCCATGAACCGGGGCCACAAAAGCCCGAGCTCGAACGACAGCACCGTTCCGGAAACGGCGCCGACCGCGAACAGGATGGCGGTGCCCTTGGCCCAGCGCTTGGCCAGATCGAGATAGATCGCATGCCCCGTCACCTGCCAGCGTCGCTCGGCCAGCACCATCATGAGCGGCATGGCGATCCCGATAACGGCAAAGACGATGTGAAACGCGAGCGAGACCGCCATCTGGGAGCGGGCGGCGAGCAAGTCGGGCATTAAAGGCAAGATACGCTGGGAGGTTTGGGAGGTTAGGGGAGGTTGCGGCAGGTTGGGGGAGGTTGTTGGAGGTTCGTCTCCTGCGTTACCTTTCTTATGACAACCGATGTCGTGGCGATTTGCGGCGTATTGCGGCCACGTTAAACAACTCGCTAAAAAGCCAGGATGCCCATCAACCTCCGCGATCTTCTAGCAGACGGCAAAGTCCACGTCCTCGACGGGGCGATGGGGACCATGCTGTACTCCAAGGGCTTCTTCCTGAACGTCTGCTACGACGAGCTGAACCTGAAGCAGCCGAAGCTGGTGCAGGACGTGCACGAGGCCTATGTCCGGGCCGGCGCGGAAATCCTCGAGACCAATACCTTCGGCGCGAACCCGGTGAAGCTCGGCAGCTACGGGCTCGCCGACGACACCGAGAAGATCAACCAGGCTGCGGCCGAGCTGGCCCGCCGGGCGGCCGCCGGGCGCGCGAGCGTCGTCGGCGCGATCGGGCCGCTGGGCGTTCGCATCGAGCCGTTCGGCCCGACGTCGCGCGAAGAGGCGTTCGCGCACTTTCAGCGCCAGGCGCGGGGCCTCGTCGCGGGCGGGGTGGACGGATTCATCCTGGAGACGTTTTCCGACGTGGACGAGATCCACGAGGCGCTGCGAGCGGTGCGAACCCTGTCCGACCTCCCGGTGATCGCCCAGATGACGATCGGTGACGACGGGCTGACGCACTACGGCACGGGCCCCGAAACGTTCGCCAAACAGCTTACGGAGTGGGGCGCGGACGCGGTGGGAGTGAACTGCTCCGTCGGTCCCGGCGGCGTGCTCGAAGCAGTGGAGAAACTGGTGAAGGCCACCGATCGCCCGATCTCCGCGGTCCCGAACGCCGGCCTCCCCAAGGACGTCGGCGACCGCAAGATCTACCTGGCGTCCCCCGAATACATGGCGAGCTACGCCCGCCGCATGATCGAGGCGGGCGCGCGGCTAGTGGGAGGCTGCTGCGGCACCACACCGGAGCACATCAAGAAGATCCGCGACTACGTCGCGAGCGTCGTGCCGCGCCATCAGCCCGCGGTGGTGTCGCGCGAGACGATCACGTCGCCCGCAGGCGTCGAAGAGGTGCCGTTGTCCGAGCGCTCGTGCTGGGGCGCGAAGCTGGCCCGGGGTGAGCTCGTGACGAGCGTCGAGATCGTCCCGCCCCGGGGCGTGGACCCGGCGCCGATGCTCGAGCAGTGCCGGGCGCTCAAGGCGGCGGGCGTGGATGCGGTGAATGTTCCCGATGGGCCGCGGGCCCAGAGCCGTATGGGCGTGCTGCCGTCCGCCATCCTGATCCAGCGGGAAGTGGGGATCGAGACCGTCATTCACTACTGCTGCCGCGACCGCAACCTCCTCGGGATGCTGTCGGACATCCTCGGGGCGCACGCGGCTGGGCTGCGCAACATCCTGATCATCACCGGCGATCCGCCCAAGATGGGCCCCTACCCCGAGGCCACCGCGGTCTTCGACATCGACTCGATCGGCCTCACGAACCTGGTGTATCGCCTGAACCATGGACTCGACCCGGGGAACAACCCGATCGGGACGCCGACGCGGTGGGCCATCGGCGTCGGGGTGAACCCCGGCGCGGTGGACCTGGACCGTGAGCTGTCGCGTTTCGCCTGGAAGGTGGACGCGGGAGCGGAGTTCGCCGTGACGCAGCCGGTGTTCGATCCCAAGCAGCTCGAGGCGTTCCTGGCGCGCGTGGGGCAATTCAAGATCCCGATCGTGGCGGGGATCTGGCCGCTCCTGTCACTGCGGAACGCCGAGTTCCTCGCCAATGAGGTGCCGGGCGTGTCGGTGCCGGAGTCGGTGCTCACGCGGATGCGCCAGGCGCAGGACAAAGGCAAGGAGGCGGCGCTCGCCGAAGGCGTGAAGATCGCGCGCGAGATGTTTCAGCAGGTGAAGGGCACGGTGCAGGGGGTGCAGGTGAGCGCGCCGTTCGGGAGGGTCGAGGTGGCGCTGGAGGTGTTCGGATAGGCCATGTTCGTGGGCCACTACGGCGTGAGCTTCGCCGCCAAGCGCGGCGACCGGAGCATCCATCTGTGGGTGTTGTTCCTCGCGGTTCAGCTGCTCGATGTGTTCTGGAGTTTCTTCGTGCTCGTCGGCATCGAGAAGGTCCGCATCGTCCCGGGCATCACCGCGTCGAATCCGCTCGACCTCTACTACATGCCGTACACCCACAGCCTCGTTGCCGCACTGCTGTGGTCGCTCGCCGCGTACGTCGCCTATCGGGCGATCCGCGCCTTCGGGGCGTCGCACCGCGCGGCGCTGCTCGTGGCGCTCGCCGTGTTCTCCCACTGGGTGCTCGACCTCGTGGTGCACCGTCCCGACCTGCCGCTCTACGACAACGCCGCCAAGGTCGGCCTCGGCCTCTGGAACTACCCTGCCCCGGCGTTTCTGCTCGAGGTCGCGGCGCTGTTCGGCGGCATGTTCCTTTATCTGCGCTCTACCACGGCGACGACCCGCGTCGGCCGGTTCGGCATGCCCGTGTTCGGGGTGGTGATGCTCGCGGTCCAGGCGTTCGTGTTCTTCGGCCCGCCACCTTCGAGTGATCGAGCCGCTGCCGTGACCGCGATCGGATCGTACGGGCTGTTCGCCGCGGTCGCCGGCTGGCTGGAGCGCCGGCGGGTTTGACGTTGCTGGCCGGAAGTGTGGCGCGCACGCGTCATTGCCGCCGCGCCTCAGCCGCTCCACATTGAAAACTCCCTAGCATGTCGTCGCGCATTGCTGTTCTTTGGCTGCAGGCGTTCGCTCTCGCGCCTGCCTTGACGACTCCCGCGCGCGCCCAGCAGCCTCCGCTCGCCCGTTTGATCCATCGAGCCACGCTCGACAACGGGCTCGAGATCGTCGTGGCCGAGAACCACGCCGTCCCGCTCGCGACGGTGCTTGTCGCCGTGCGAAACGGAGCCTTCACCCAGGAGCCGGCAGAGCGGGGGCTGGCGCACCTGTACGAGCACGTCCTGTTCCGGGCGTACAAGGGCGACCCGAACGCGTTTGGGAGAGCGGCCGGCCGGCTCAACGCGGCGTCCAACGGTTTCACGTCCAGTGAAGTAGTGTCCTACTTCCTGATGGTCCCGTCGCAGAACGTAGACGGCGCGATCGACCTGATGGCGGGTTTGTTCCAAGATGCCCGCTTTTCGAATCAGGACCTCAAAGAAGAGCGCCCCGTCGTCCTCAACGAGCTGCAGCGTCACGCGTCGGACCCCGAGGATCGGCTCGGACGGCAGGTGGCACAGGCGCTGTGGGGAAGTTCGTGGAGCCGCAAGGACGCAAGCGGCGACAGTGTGACCCTCGCGGGCATCACCATCGATCACGTGAAGGCGACATATACCCGCTACTACGTCCCCAACAACGCAGCGCTCATCGTGACCGGCGACGTCGTGACTGAGCGGGTGTTCGAACAGGCTCGAGGACAGTTCCGAGACTGGAAGCGCGGACCCAATCCGTTCGCCGATCGGCCTGTTCCCCCCATCGTCCCGCGCGCGACGAACGGCGTGGTGATGCTGCCCTGGGATGTCCGGGACGTCACCCTCCGCATCGCGCTGCAGGGACCGAGCGTCGGGCAGGATACTGGGGCGACCTACGCGGCCGACGCCCTGTTCGACCTGCTCAACGACCCCGCGTCCGGCTTTCAGCAACGGCTCGTCACGAATGGGCCGTTCGAATCGGTAACCGGCACCTACTACACTTTGAGTCATAGCGGACCGATCGAGATCGTGGGCAAGACGTCTCCCGAGCGTGCCCAGGACGCTCTGGTCCGGCTGCTGAACGAGCTTGAGACGCTCGACGTGTTGGAAGGGGTGAGCGACGAGGACCTTGCGATCGCGAAGAAGCACCGTGAGGTGCAATTGGCGCTCACGCGCGAGCGGATCGCGGGACTTGCACCCGCGCTCGCCCAATGGTGGAGCAGTGCCGGGCTCGACTATCACCTAGCGTACGACGGCCGCATGGCCGCCCAGAAGATCGATGATCTGCGGCGGTTTGCCGGCACGTACGTCGTAGGGCGGCCGCGCGTGATCGGCGTGCTGGCGCCGCCGGAGACCACGGATCGGCTCGCCGCCTGGCTGCGCCACCCCGCGGCGCGGAGCGGCCCGTGAACGTCGCCCGTCGACCGCGCGCCGCGTGCCTCCTCGCGCTGGTTCCGCTGATGCTCGTCGGTGCCCGGGGTCAGCACGCGCCGTCCGGCAGCGTGGCAGACACGCTGACCACCGCCTACGACGTCGCGGGCATTCGGGTCCTGCAGCGCCGCACGGAGAGCAGCGACATCGTCGCGGTGCGCCTCTACCTGCTTGGTGGGACGCGCCAGATTACGGAGCGCACCGCCGGCATCGAGCCCCTGTTGTTGCGTGCCGCGGCATACCATGGCGGGCGTGCGTTGGACCGCACGGGGAGCGTCGTCGCGCTGGAGCCGGAGGCAGACTGGACGGTGTACGGGTTCACCGGCCTGGTTCAGGATCTCGACGCGGCCTGGCGTGCGTTCGTCGATCGGCTGGTGCAGCCCGAGCTTTCCGACGAGGCCGTCGCAGGCGCCCGCCGCCGGCTCCTCACCCAGGCACGTCGCCGCTATACCGAGCCCGATCAACGACTCCACGTGATCGCCATGCGCGCGCTGTTTCGCGACCATCCCTACGCGCTCGATCCCGAGGGAACGGAAGCGTCACTCACCGCGCTGACGGCGGAGGACCTCCGGGCCTACGCCCGGGACCAGCTCGTCACGTCGCGCATGGTGGTCGCTGTCGTCGGCGCCGTGACGCGCGCGCACGTCGAATCGCTCGTGACCGCCACGTTGGGCCACCTGCCGCGCGGCGACTACCGCTGGACCTTGCCCCCGGCCCCGCGCAAGCACACCCCAGGATGGCTGATCGAGAACCGGGATCTGCCGACCGCCTACATTCTCGGCCTGTTCGCCGGCCCCCCGCCGACGGCGGGCCAGGCGTACTGGGCGTTTCGCGTCGCCACCTCGGTGCTCTCCGGTCGGATCCACTACCACATTCGGGAGGAGCACAGTCTGTCCTACGCGGCGTACGCGCCGTTTTACGACCAGGCGATCCCCGTCGGCGGCGCGTACGTCAGCACGCCCAAGCCCGACGAGGCGCTCGCCCTCATCCATCAGGCGATCCGCGAGATCGCCACGCTCCGGTTCAGTGGGTACTCGCTCGGGAGATTCATCGACGGCTATCGCTTCAATTATCTGGTGGACAACGCCACGGCTGAGGCGCAAGGCGACTTCCTCGCCCGCGCCGAGCTCTACCTCGGCAGCTTCCGCAAGGGTGAGGAGTCCCTGCAGCTCCTGCACCGCGTCCTCCCGGAAGACCTCGCGCCGGTCGTGTATGCGCACATGGGGAACATCCACTACGCCTACCTGGGCGACACGGCCCGAATGCACGGGCAGTGGTGAGCCGGCTCCTCGGCGCTTGCTTGTGTCGGGCCGTCCGAGCGTTCATACTCCATCCGTCATACATGCTGGAGGCACGGGATGCGGACATTGCTTTGCGCCGCCATGGTCCTTGCCGCGTGCGCGCCGGGCGACAGATCGCGCTCATCGCCCGCGCAAAAGTACGCCGGGACGTGGGAAGGACGGTCGTACCGGAGCGAGTCGGATACCGGGGTCCCATGGCGCATCGTCACCGCCGTCGTGCAGGATGGGTCACTGCGCGGGACGATGACCTACGCGTCGGTCACCGCGCCCCCGGTGCCGATCCGCGCGCGGGACGTCAGCGACAGCGCCGTCGTCAGCGAGCTCGGCCCCTACCATAGCATAACGGCGAAAGCGGACGTCGTGACGATCACCACGGGCAAGGTGCGGGGTGACTCACTCAACGGCACCTTCGAGATGCGGCCCGCCGCCGGTGGCAACGCGATCATGACCGGCACCTTCCGCTCGAAGCGGATCGCACCGTAACGGAGCGACGCGCGCGCCTCGCCCTCACCGCCGTGCTCGCGGTATACGGCGGGTTTTTGATTCTCCACCCCGGCCATTACGGTTGG
>DATNOH010000125.1:0-3881 GCA_035601435.1 Gemmatimonadales bacterium
GATGGTGAACCAGGTGACGCCCGCGCTCTTCGCCGAGTTCCCGTCGCCCGCCGCGCTCGCCGCGGCGCCCGCGGCGCGCGTCGAGGAGCTCATCAAGCGCACCGGCTTCTTCCGCCAGAAGACGAAGGCCATCCAGGCGACCGCGCGCGCCATCGCCGAGCGGCATGGGGGCGAGGTGCCGGACACGATGGAGGCGCTCACCCAGCTGCCCGGCATCGGACGGAAGACGGCAAACGTCGTGCTGGGCACCGCCTTCGGTCAGCCCGCGATCTTCGTCGATACCCACGTCCGCCGGCTGGCGAACCGCCTCGGGCTCACCGTCGAGCACGACCCGGACAAGATCGAGCGCGACCTGCAGGTGCTGCTCCCCCCGAAGGAGTGGACGGCGTTCGCGCACCGCCTGATCCACCACGGCCGCCGGGTGTGCGTGGCGCGGAAGCCTCGCTGTGGCGCGTGCCCGCTCTTGCGCTGGTGCCCGCAGATCGGGGTGAAGGTGTCAGCGTAGCGCTGTGCTCGACGCAGCCTGGGGGCTGGCGGACGCCTTCGGCCGGCTCCGTCCTATGGGCAAGCAGAAGAGCACGCGCCGATATTCTGATCCGTGCAGCTGCCAGGATCCCCCTCGACTCCAGCGCAGACCGGCGTCGCCCCCGAGCATTCGGCATCGCCGGTGCAGGCGTTGGCGGGGGTTGCGACGATGCAGACCAGCGGGCCGCCTGATACGCAGTGCTGGACGCAAATGCCGGCACCACATGACCCACAGCTCGCTCCGAGGGTGCCACACGGGGGGAGCGTCGTGCTCGTGCTCGTGCTTGCGGTCGTGGTCGAACTGGTCGTCGTGGTCGAGGTCGTGGTCACACAATCGATGTCGCTCTGACAGTTGCCGCACGCCATGCAGCAACGCTGGTACGAGCTGCGCGGGCGATCCCTCTCTGTGGTACAAGCGTCCCTGAGTGGGCCACAGCTTGCATCCCGGCATCCGCGACGGCAGATGGCAAGCGCCAGCCCGTCGCCCTCGCAGCGGTCCTCGCAGTCCGCGAAGCACCCACCGACCATCCCGACGATGCACCGCTGCTGACAGGCACACCGATCGACCACGGCTGGTGACGCGCTCGCGGTCGTCCCGGGCGAACACTTCCGCAGGCACTGGCGGCGCGCCCGGCGGGCCGTGACGAGGCACAGCCGTCCGCCCGCACACCGTCGACGAAGATGAGACCGGAAGGCGCCTTCGCAGACCGCTCGTGCTCCGGTGATGACGTCCCGACAATGGTTCACGCAGTCGTGGGTGATGGCGCAGAACCCTGCGAAGGCGGGGCAGTCGGCGACACAGGAATCGAACTTGTGCCGGGCGGCCTCCAGGCAGGCGTCTCGGTCATCGATCGCGCTCGTTGCGCAACCATCGCAACCCTGCACGAGCGCCGCGTTTCTCACCCCGGCGCACGCGTCCCTGCAACCAGTTCCGCCGCCGTTCGCGTTCGGTGCGGATGCGGCCAGTGCGAGCGCCAGCACGACCGCTTCCGCGAGCATGCGCACGCGACGCAGGCATAGACCCGGGTCGGAGTCGGGTCAACTGCATCTAGCCCGCATTTCTCACCAGTCGCCTACTGCGAGCGCCAAGGGCACGCCAGCTCGGGGCGTACTCGGCCCTCGCTCCTCGACGTACTGTACAGTACGTCTGCGTCGCTCGGGCCTACGTGCGCCCCGAGCTGGCGCGCCCTTGACGCTCTCGCGACGGCGCCCGGTGAGAATTGCGGGCTAGGACCCCCGGCAGCACACCGCAGCGCGCAACCTACACGGCGACCCCCACCACCCACCCCAGGACGAGCCCGATCACGCACGCGAGGATGCCCAGGCCGGCCAGCTCGAGCGCAGCCTGCACCGGCCGCTCCTTGGTGACCCACGTCTTGCCGGCGCCGATGGCGAGCAGGGTCACGACCGCAACGACCGCCGCGGCGGTGAAGGCGGTACGCGGGGTCGCCGCGAACGCGTACGGGATGAGGAGCAGGAGCGCGCCCAGCTGGTAGGCGAGGCTCGTCACGAAGCCGACCCGCACGGGCGAGTCGAAGACCTCCTCGGCCAGGCCCAGCTCCTCGCGCGACATGACCCGCAGCCAGAGCTCCGGGCTCGAGGTCACGCGCCGGACGATGATGTCGACCTCGTCGGGGGTGAAGCCGAGCTGCTGGTAGATCTCCCGGATCTCCTGCCGCTCGTGCTCGGGCATGTTCTCGATTTCCCAGGCCTCGCGGGCGATCTCGGCCTGGAAGAAAGCGCGCTGGGACTTGGAGGAGACGAAGGCGCCCACGCCCATGGCCACCGCCCCGGCGATCGCCGCCGCAATCCCGCCGAGGGCGATGGTGCGCACGTCGCTCAGCGTGGCGGTCACGCCGGCCAGGAAACCGATGGTCGAGATCACCCCGTCGTTCAGGCCGAAGATGACCTCGCGCACGAGGCGGCCCTGGGGGGTGTGCCAGGCCTCGTCGTGGAAGCGCTTGAGCGGCTCGGCGAGCCAGGTGACCGGAGGCGGGGAGGCCGGTCGCCCCTCGGGCTTGGACGCCATAGGGTTCGCGCTCCGGTACGCCGCCCTTATAGGCTCCAAGCCCTGGCAGGTAAAGGGTTTTCCACGAGCAAACCAGAATTTCATCTTGACATCAGGGCGCCACAAAGATACTCTCCGCCGGACTTTTTCGGATGGAAATCCGGCGGGTTAGGGAGACGGGGGGAGATGGCCGTTTACACTGTGCTCGATAAGCGTGAGCTCGCCGAGGTCGTCGAGGACCACGGCCTCGTCAAGTTGCTCGCCGCGCACGGTGTCGCGGCCGGCTCTGTCAACACCACCTATCTCCTCGAGACCGCGCGCGGAAAGCATCTGCTGCGCGTCGACGAGGTGAAGGGCGAGCTCGAGGTGAAGCGCGAGCTCGATCTCCTCCTCTTCCTCCGCAAGCACGGCTTCCCGTGCCCGCAGCCGATCGCCGACCGCAAGGGACACCATTACCGCGAGGCGGGCGGCAAGTGCCTCTCCGTCTACCGCTACTACGACGGCCACGTGCTGCGCCCGGAGCGCATCAGCGCCGCGCAGCTCGAGAACATCGGGCGCGTGCTCGCCGATCTGCACACCATCGGCAAGAGCTACAAGAAGGGGATCGAGAACCGCTTCAGCTTCGAGCGGGTCGCGAGCCTCTACGGCGAGGTGCGCGGGCGGCTGCCGTCGTACTTCAAGCGCATCGTGCGCACGCTCGACGACGAGGTCGACTACCTGCAGAACTACCTCGAGACGAAGCTCCCGAAGGGCATCATCCACGGCGACCTCTTTCACGACAACCTGATCGTGAAGGGCGACAAGGTGGTCGCCGTCCTCGACTTCGAGGCCGCCTCGCGCGGCAAGTTCATCTTCGACCTCGCCACCGCGGTGAACGCGCTCTGCTTCGACGGCGAAGGCTACAGTCTGAAGCGCTTCGAGCCCCTCATCACCGGCTACGAGAGCCTGCGCGCGCTCTCGCTCGCGGAGTGGGACGCGTTCCCGAACGAGCTCCGCTTCTCGGCCCTGCGCTTCACGGTGACGCGCCTCAAGGACTTCTTTCTGAACCCGGTCGACGATCAGGTGCGCGTCCACAAGGACTTCCGGGAGTTCTACGAGCGGCTCCGCATCCTGCGCCGCGAGCGCGACGGCGGCATGGAGGGGCTCCTCATGGCGATGGCCACCGGGTACGATTACCGGAAGTACCAGAAGGTGAAGGCGCTCGAGAAGAAGGGCACGAAGTAGCCCGCCGCGCGGCGCCCAGCCGACCGTGAAGATCAGCCAGCTCTACGCCCGGGGGCGCCCCGTCATCTCCTTCGAGTTCTTCCCGCCCGCCACCGCCGCGGGCGAGGAAGCCCTGATGCGCACC
>DATNOH010000126.1:0-9836 GCA_035601435.1 Gemmatimonadales bacterium
GAGGGCGGGCTCGACGGGATACACCCAGGCGTGCTGCGCCATGTATTCCTTGAGAATGTCGTTCTGCACGGTGCCGCGCAGCGCGGTGCTCGCCACGCCCTGCTTCTCCGCCGCCGCGACGTAGAAGCAGAACAGCATCGCCGCCGGTCCGTTGATCGTCATCGAGGTCGAGACTTGGTCGAGTGGGATCCCGCGGAACAGATCTTCCATGTCGGCGAGTGACGAGATCGCGACGCCGCATTTGCCCACCTCGCCTTCGGCGCGCGGATGGTCGGCGTCGTAACCCATCAGCGTGGGGAAGTCGAACGCCACCGACAGACCGGTCTGCCCGTGCTCCAGCAGGAACTTGTAGCGCTGGTTCGTGTCCTCCGCGCTCCCGAACCCCGCGAACTGCCGCATCGTCCACAGCTTGCCCCGGTACATCGTCGGATGGATGCCACGGGTGAACGGGTAGCCCCCCGGCGCCCCCAACCGGCTGCGCGGGTCGAAGCCGGGCAGGTCGTCCGGCGTATACACAGGCTTTTTCGCGATGCCGCTCATCGGGCCGCGCCCCCCCTTTCCCCGGCCTTCACCTGATCGAGGATCTCCGCCGCCACGTCGTACGGGCTCCGCCGGCCGTCCGCCACCTCGTCCAACCGCGACGCCAGCAGCTCCTCCACGCGCGTGCCTTCCAGTAGCCAGCGTCGCACGCTGCGCTCCAGCACGGCGCGCGTCCGCGCGGCCAGGCGCTGGCGCCGCCGCTCGGCGAGCCTGCCGCCCGCTTGAAGATAGGCGTAGTGGCGATCGAGAGCAGCAGTGAGCTCGTCCACTCCTTCGCCCGTCGACGCGACGGTGCCGAGCACCGGGGGCTCCCAGCCGTCGGAGGGTGCGGCGGAGGGACGCTCCGCCCTCCGATGGTGTGGGGCGACATGGCGGAACGCATTCCCCCGGCGGATGCCGAGCATCACCTCGACCTCCTGTCGAAACTTGTCCGCGCCCGGCCGGTCGCTCTTGTTCACCACGTAAATGTCGGCGATCTCCATGACCCCGGCTTTCAGGGCCTGAATCCCGTCGCCCGATTCGGGCACCAGCACGAGCACGGTCGTCTCGGCGCTGCGCGCGATGTCGAGCTCCGTCTGCCCCACGCCCACCGTCTCTATCAGTACGCGCTCGAAGCCGAATGCCTCGAGCAGATCGGCGACTTCCTCCGTGGTGGTGGCGAGCCCGCCCTGCGCCCCCCGGGTCGCCATCGAGCGGATGAACACGCCCGGGTCGAGGCTGACCGATTCCATCCTTATCCGGTCGCCGAGCAGCGCGCCCCCCGTGAACGGGCTGGTCGGATCCACGGCCACGACGCCGACGGACAGTCGCCGGGCGCGGAACCGCTGGATCAGCGCTTCGGTGAGCGTGCTTTTGCCCGCGCCGGGGGGACCGGTGATGCCCACCCGCCGCGTACCGCCGCGCCCGAGCAACCCGTGCGCGTGGGACAGCACCTGCTCGAACCCGTCGCGCTGGTTTTCGACCAGGGTAATGGCGCGCGCCAAGGCGGCAGGCTCACGCCGGGCCAGCCCCTCGAGAATCCGCTCGGTCGTCACGCAAGACCCATGCTTCAGATTCGCTCTTCGGCCCGCTCGAGCGGTACGGTGCGCACCGGCCCGGGCCGCACGGCGACGCGCTCCACGCGGGTGGCGGTCGCGGCGAGAATATCGAACTCGAGCCCGTGCAGCGCGAAGCGCTCCCCCGCGCGGGGAATGCGTCCCAAGGCCTGCACCAGCAACCCGGCCACGGTCTGGACCCCGCGGGTTTCCAGCGTGACGCCGAGGCCTTCCTCCAGGCGGCTGGCCGGGGCGCTTCCCTCGAGCTCGACGATCCGCACGGGCGGCTCGTCGGTAGGGGGCGGGGTGCCGGGCTCGAAGATCTCCGACACCAGGTCGCGGAGCAGATCCTCGAACGTGACCAGGCCTGCCGTCCCGCCGAACTCGTCCAGCACGACGGCGAGGTGGCTCTGGCCGCGTTGCATTTGCAGCATGAGGTCGGCCGCCCGCGTGGTGCCCGGCACGACGAGTGCCGGCAGGACCGGGACCGGCGCATCGGGCGGCAGACGGAGCAGATCGAAGGCATGCGTTACCCCGATGACCTCGTCGAGCGATCCCCGGTACACCGGATATCGGCTGTAGTGCGATTGGAGACACACGTGCGCGGCTTCGGCCGCGAGCAGCCCCTCGGGAATCGCCACGATCGACGTGCGGGGCGTCATCAGCTCCCGCACCGGCCGGTCCGCGAAGGCCAGCACGCCCGACACGACCGCCATCTCGTCCGCGGAGGCGAGCGCCTCGGTGTCGGCGTTCGTGAGCACCGCCGCGAGCGTGCTGCGGGTCGAGGGATCGCGCCAGGGGACGAAAGGCGCGAACACGCGGCCCAGCTTGTCGAGCCGCGGCGCCGCGTGCGCCACGATTGGCTCCGCCCAGCGCCGGCCCACCACGCGGGGGACGAGGTACGCGGCGCTCACGAGCAGCGGGATACCGAGCACAATGGTAAAGACGCCGAGCACGGTGGGGGTCGTGCGGGTGAGCAGTGCGGGAATCGCGGCGGCGGCGCAGATGATGCCGACGGTGGTCAGGGCGTTGGCCGTCGCGAGCACCCGCCCCGGGTTCTCGAGCACCCCGGCGGCGCCCCCGGCACCCCGCAGCTTGTACGACACCCAGCGGGTGAGCTCGAGCTGGCTCACGGCCGCTGCGGCGACGCCGACGGCGGCGGACGCGGCCGCGAGGATCAACCCCGACACGAGCAGCAAGGCGGGGAGGGTCACCGTTGCCTCTGGAGCAGCACGCTGCTCACCCGGCGTCGGTCCACCCGTTCCACGACGACCTGATAGCCGTCCAGGGTCAGCTCGTCCCCGGCGCGGGGCACGCGCCCCAGAACCGAGTATACCAGCCCGCCCAGGGTCGAGACCTCCGGGTGCTCGAACGGGCGCCCCAGCGCTTGCGAGAGATCGTCGAGCGTGACTCGTCCGTCCACCCAGTAGCGGTCTCCCTCCTGCCGGATCGACGGCTTTTCGCCCACGTCGTGCTCGTCGTGGATCTCGCCGACGATCTCCTCGAGGATGTCTTCGAGCGTGATGAGCCCCGACGTACCGCCGAACTCGTCGACCACGATCGCCAGGTGCGCCGGGCCCCGCTGGAAGTCGCGCAGCTGGCTGTCGAGGGTTTTCGTCTCCGGCACGAAGGCCGCCGGCCGCACGAGATCCTGCCAGCGCGCGGCGGCGGCCGTGCCCTCCCCACCGATACCCATGGCGAACGGCACGAGGTCCTTTGCGAACACGACGCCGGAGATGTTGTCGGGCGTGCCGTCGTACACGGGGAGGCGCGAGTGCTCACTCTGCCGGAACGCCTCGACCACCTCGTCGCTCGCCGCGGCGAGATCCACGGCGACCATATCGAGGCGAGGCGTCATGACCTCATCCACACGTGTGTCGGCCAGCGTGAACACGCCGAGCAGCATGTCGCGCTGCGCGGCGCCGAGGTCCGGCTGGAGGGGACGCGGTGTCGCGACGAGGCCATGGAGGCCCTTGTCCACCCAGGCGAGGAGCCACATGAGGGGACCGAACGGGGCGAGGGTGCGGCGCGCGAGCGGCAGCGCGCTCGTCGCGAGCTCGGGCGCGACCCGGGCCAGGCTGCGCGGCAGCGCGTCCCCCACGATGAACAGGAACGTCGCCGCCACGGCCCAGCTACCCAGCGCCTGCGCCCAGGGGCGGTCCCACCAGCCGAGCGCGTGACCCGCGGCCACCGCCCCGAGGACCAGCAGCGCGAGTCGGCCGACATGGAGCGCGCGGTGCAGCGGCACGCGAGCGCCGACGGTCGTGGGCGGCGCGTCGCCCAGCGTATGGAGCGCCTCGCCCACGGCGGCTTCCTCACCCAGCGCCAGGAGCCCGGCCCAGAGCGCCGCGCCCGCGCCCACCAGGGCGCCCCCGAGGGTCAACGCCGCGGCGGTGAGCGTCACCGGTCCGCCCCGCCCGCGAGCAGCCGGTGCACGTAGCGCTCCTGGCGGCCCCACATCGCGGACCGAGTGCGGCCCGGCCCGTCGGGGTGATCGTAGCCTAGGACGTGCAACGTGCCGTGCACCGCCAGCCGGACCAGCTCCTCGTGCACCCTTCCCTCTTTCGCCTTTTCCCCTCCCCCGTTCTTCACCCAGCGCTCGGCGGCGGCGGGACAAATGTACACGTCCCCGAGGAGGGAACCGTCGGGTTGTGGGAGCGCGAAGGCGAGGACGTCGGTCAGACGACGCCGGCCAGTGGCGCGGCGATTGAAACGGCGCATCGCGTCGGCGTCGAGCAGTGTGAGCTCCACGCGGGCGCGGGCGCGTTCCCAGGCCAGGACTTGCCTGACCGCGCGCTCAAGCCAATGCCTTAGGCTGCCACGTCGCCGTGATGCCGCCACTGGACTCCGGATAATCGATGCGGTTGTGGTACATGCCGCTGATGATGCGGACGAATTCCTGTTTCACCTGGTCGATTTGCCGCAGCGTCATGGGCGCTTCGTCGAGCTGACCGGCGTTCAGCTTGGTGCGCACGATGTGGTTGATCACCTCTTCGATCTTCTGCGGTGTCAGGTCGTCGAGCACGCGCAGCGCCGCCTCGACCGAATCCGCCAGCATCGTGATGGCGGTTTCGGCGGAGTGCGGCTTGGGACCGGGGTAGGCGTAGTCTCCCGGACGCGGGGACCCCCCGTCACCGCTCTTCTTCGCGCGGTCCAGGAAGTAGGTGATTTCGGTCGTGCCGTGGTGCTCCGGAATGAACGCCGCGACGGCTTCGGGAAGCCCCGCCTCCTCGGCCAGGGCGAGCCCGTCCGTGACGTGCGCCTTGATGATCTGCGCCGACTGATGCGCCTTGAGCCGGTCGTGCGGATTGTTGCCGCGCGTCTGGTTCTCGACGAAGTACTGCGGGTTCTTGATCTTGCCGATGTCGTGGTAGTAGCAGCCCACGCGACCCAGCAGGCCGTCGGCGCCGATCCGGTTGCAGGCCGCTTCCACGAGGTTCGCCATCGCGACCGAGTGGGCGTACGTGCCCGGCGCTTCGAGCGACAGTCGCCGCAAGAGCGGCCGGCTGGGGTCGGACAGCTCGAGCAGGGTGAGGTCGGTGGTGATCCCGGTGACCGATTCGGCGACCGGCAGCAGGAAGAACGTGAGCCCGGCCGACACGAGGCCGTTAGCCGCGCCCCACACGCCGCGCAGCAGGATCTCCCCCGCGCCCCAGCTGCCCATGAGCCCGAGCGCCAGCGCGCCCGCGAGGTACCCGAGCGCGATGATCAATACCGGCACATAGAAGTTGCTGCGGCGCCGCAGCACGCGCACCGTGAGCGCCGCCGTCACGCCGCCGACGACGCACAGAAACAGCGCGGGAAGATCGTGGAACACGGGCTGCAGGCCGATCACGATCGCGAGGATCATGGCGGCGATCATCGAGACGCGACCGTTGAACAGCACCGTCAAGAGCATCGCCATGAACGGCAGGATGATGATCTCGGTGTGGCGCGGGGCGAAGCGCGCCACGGCGGCCGCCTGCAGCAGCACGAGCGCGAACAGCCCGCCGATCAACGCCACCTGCCGCCGCTCGCGATAGGTCTCGCGGCGGTAGAACCACAGGAGCACCCAGAAGATCGCCAGGATGAGGGAGTCCCGGAGTACGGCACCGAACACCCCGCCGGCCGAGCGGCTGGTCGCCCCGCCCCGGCGCACCAGGTCGGAGTGCAGGGCCACGAGCTTCTCATGGGCCTCGTTCGTCACCACTTCGTGCGCGCCCACGATGCGGTCCCCGGCGCGCACGATGTACTTGCTCGGATCCACGCTGCGGCGCAGCTCGTCTCGCCGCCGCTCGGTCTCGAGCGTGTTGGGGCTGAGGGTCGGCCGGAAGAAGTGGCCCGCGAGCCGGACATAGAGCTGGTCGCCGACGCTGGAGCCTCGGTCGGGATGAATGGCCCGGGCGCGCGACAGGTATTGCGCGTACGTGAGCACTTGGTCGCGCGACACCGACTGCTCGCCCGAGCGGCGGCGCACGATCAGCTCCGGCGCCTGCTCGACCTGCAGCACCCCGGGCCCGGTCACGCCGAGCGCCAGCGTGCGGTCGAACAGCTCGCTCAGCGCCCGCTCCACGGCGTGGCGCTTGCCGCCCTTGTTCAGATACGCGGCCTCCGGCGTGCTGAGCGCGAACCCATGTGCCTTCGCCACCTGCAGGATCGCCGTCGCTCCGCCCTGGTCCGCCGCGGTCTCCACGCTCGAGAAAAACGCGTGCATCGCGATCTTCGCGCTGTCGAGAGCCCGCTCCTGATACTGATAGATCGGCTTCACGGTGCCCGCGAGCTCCTCGGCCTCGCGCGCAAGCTCCTGATCCGACTTGTTCACCGGGAAGGTCAGCGGGGCGATCACGTCGCGGTCGGCCACCGCGCCGGGCGAGAGCAGCGGCGCGACGTTCGTTGCGCTCGAGGGGAACACGATGTACGCGAGCAGCGCCAGGCCGACCACCCACGCCCAGCGACTGCCGTGATAGCGCAGCTGCTCTCTCGTTGGCAGCCTCATGTCAGCCCTGTGCGTCCTCGGCGTACGCCCGGATGATGTCGCGCACCAGGCGGTGGCGCACCACGTCTCCCTCCCCCAGGTAGCAGAAGCCGATCCCTTCGATCCCGGGCAGGATGCGCTCGACCTGGAGCAGTCCGGAATCCTCCCGGTTGGCCAGGTCGATCTGCGTCTTGTCCCCCGTGATCACGGCGCGCGAGTTCACTCCCAACCGCGTGAGGAACATCTTCATCTGCATGCCGGTCGCATTCTGGGCCTCGTCGAGAATCACGAACGCGTCCGACAGCGTGCGACCCCGCATGTAGGCGAGTGGCGCGACCTCGATGGTGCGACTGTCAATCGCCTTCTGCACCCGGTCGCGGGGCATCATGTCCTCCAGCGCGTCGTACAACGGCCGCAGGTACGGGTCGACCTTCTCGTGCAGATCGCCGGGGAGGAATCCCAGGTTCTCCCCCGCCTCCACCGCAGGGCGCGCGAGCACGATGCGCCGCACCCGCTTGCGTGCCAGCGCATCCACGGCCGTGGCCACCGCGAGGTACGTCTTCCCGGTACCGGCGGGACCGATGCCGATCACGATGTCGTGCCGCGCGATGGCCTGCAGGTACTCTCGCTGCCCGGCGGTCTTCGCCTGGATCACGCGGCGCAGTCCCGGCAGGATGATCTTGTATTCGCCGTCGGTCGGGTGGTTGATGGGGCCCGGCTGCTCCTGGCTCATGACCCGGTCGACGTCCGTCAAGTCGAGCGGCTCGCCTCCTCCCATGCGGACGAGGTCGACGAGCGCCTGGGCCACCGGCACCGCGCGCTCGACGGCGGCGAGCGGGCCGTGCAGCATCAGGGTGTCCCCGCGCAACGACACGCGCACGCCGAGCCGCTGCGCCAGTGCGACCAGGTTGCCGTCGTTGACACCCGCGAGCGCCAGCGGATCGACGCCCTCGGTCGAAAGCCGATGGGTGATCTCGTCGCTCATGGCTTGACCTCGATGTGCAATGCCGCCAGATCCGCCGGGTTGGCGGGCGCCGGGGCACCCTCGAACAGGGCGCGCGCGGTGGTCGTCTTCGGGAACGCGATCACGTCGCGCAGGCTCCCCGCGCCGGCGAGCAGCATCGTCACGCGGTCGAACCCGATGGCGAACCCGCCGTGCGGCGGCGCGCCGGCCTGCAGCCCGCTCAGCAGGAACCCGAACCGGGCCTCGGCGTCTTGGGGCGAAATGCCCAAGTGACCGAACACGCGACGCTGCACCGCGGCGTCGGTGATCCGGATCGATCCTGAGCCCAGCTCGTTGCCGTTGTAGACCGCGTCGTAATGCAGCGCGCGGCAGCTGAACGGATCGGTGTCGAGCCGCGCCACGTCGTCCGGGTGCGGCGCGGTGAACGGGTGATGCGCGAACACGGGGTTCCCCGTCTCCCGGTCGGGCTCGAACAGCGGGAAGTCCACCACCCAGCAGAACGCGTGCGCCACCTTGGGCTTGAAACCGAGCCGGCGGATCGCCTCCTGGCGCACCCGGTCCAGCACGGGCGACGTCACCCGGTCGGGGCCCACGGCCATCAGGGCCGCGTCGCCGTCGGCGACGCCCAGCTGCCCCAGCGTCTCCGCGGTGAAGTGCTTGCCCACCGACCCCGAGATTTGCTCGCCCTGCCGCTTCACCCACGCGAGGCCCGAGCCGCCCAGCTGCTTCGCGGCCTCGGCGAGCTGGTCCACGTCCTTGCGCGACAGCCCGCCGCCGCCTTTCAGCGCGAGCCCGCGTACGCGCGCGCCGTCTTTCAGCGCCGATTGAAAGAACGGCACGGCCAGCGGCGTCACCTGCGCTGTCCAGTCGGCGATCGCGACCTCGTAGCGAAGGTCGGGCTTGTCGGTGCCGTAGCGCTCCATCGCCTCGCGCCAGGTGATGCGCGGGAACGGCCGAGCGATCTTGTGGCCCGCTTCGTCCCACAGGGCGACCAGCACGGCCTCCACGTAGCCGAGCACGTCTTCCATTCCCACGAACGACGCTTCGAGGTCGATCTGCGTGAACTCCGGTTGGCGGTCGTTGCGCAGATCCTCGTCCCGGAAGCAGCGCGCCAGCTGGAAGTAGCGGTCGAACCCGGACACCATGAGCAGTTGCTTGTAGATCTGGGGCGACTGCGGCAAGGCATAAAATTCCCCCGGATGCACGCGCGACGGTACGAGGTAGTCGCGCGCGCCCTCCGGGGTCGGCTTGGTGAGCACCGGCGTCTCGATTTCGAGGAACTCCAGATCAGACAGCGTGCGGCGCGCCCGCTGCAGCAGGCGATGGCGCAGGATGAGGTTGCCCTGCATCTCGGGACGCCGCAGGTCCAAATGCCGGTGCTTGAGCCTGAGCTCCTCGCCAGGCAGCTCTTCGCCCTTCGCTCGCGCCACCGGGATGGCGGGCGTCACGGCCGGGCCCAGCGCGGCAAGCTTCGTCGCCTGGACCTCGACGTCGCCGGTTGCGAGCTCGGGGTTCTTCATGTTCGCGGGGCGGGCCGTCACCTGACCTTCGACCTCGACAACGGTCTCGGCCGTGAGTGCACCCGCCACCTGTCGCGCGGCCTCCGGGGCCCCCGGGCCCACGGCGACTTGGACGATCCCCACTCGATCGCGCAGGTCGATGAACACGATGCCGCCGAGGTCTCGGCGGCGGTGCACCCAGCCGCCCAGCCGGACCCGCTGCCCCACATGCTGCAAGCGTAGCTCGCCGCAGCGGTGCGTACGTCTGGATGTGGAACTGACGCTGTCTATGGTACCTCCGCCTCGCACAGCACGCGGTAGAATTCGTCGGGCGTGCGGGCGCTCAGCAGCCGGTCCCGCACCGGTTCGCGCCGCACGAGCCGCGAGATCCGGCTCAACGCCTTCACGTGGGCCCCGGCGCACGATTCCGGGCCGGCCAGGAGAAAGAACAGGCGCACCGGCGCGCCATCGATCGTTTCGTAGGGCACCGGCGCGGGGGTCGTCCCGGCAACGACGACCAGGGCGGAGAGCACCGGCGTCTTGCCGTGTGGCACGGCAACTCCGTAGCCGATACCTGTGGGGAACTGCCTCTCCCGCTCGAGAATGGCTCCGAGAACCTCCTCGGAGGGCCCTCCGTTGCCAACGGCGGCCACGTCCACCAGTTCCCGGAGCACCCCCTCTTTGTCGGTCGCGTGAAGGGGGATCAGGATGCGAGCGGGGGTCAGGAGCTCGGACAGGCGCACGGTGATCCAAGTGTCCTAAACGATTGAAGATAGTTAAGTTATGTGCTACATGCAACGCATTTCCCGAGCGGGACTTACATGGTCGATATCCTGAGCCTCGTC
>DATNOH010000127.1:0-8187 GCA_035601435.1 Gemmatimonadales bacterium
CCTTGGCATCGCTCATGGGACAGAACACTACCACCACCGCGTACGCACCGGGAGTGCGAACTCCGCTACTTCTCGAGTCGGTAGCCCGCCTTGCGGACGGTGAGAATGTGCTGCGGCGCTGCGGGATCGGTTTCCAGCTTGCGGCGCGGCTCGGCCACATGCGTGTCCACGGTGCGGCTCAGCACCGCGGCGCTGTAGCCCCACACCTCGGTGAGCAGCTCCATGCGGCTGACGACGGCCCCGCCGCGTCGCAGCAGCGCCAGCAACAGGTCGAACTCCTTGGGGGTGAGCGCCACTGGCTTGCCGTTACGCAATACGGTGCGGGAGGCAGGGATGACCTCGACGACTCCGAACTCCTCCGGCTCTCCGGCGCCGTCTCCCGGTGGAGCGGTGCGCCGCAACAACGCCTCGACCCGCGCCAGCAGCTCGAGCACGCCGAACGGCTTCGTGACGTAGTCGTCTGCGCCCAGACGCAACCCACGAACCTTGTCGGCCTCTTCGCCGCGCGCGGTGAGGATAAGGATGGGCATGCGGCGCCCCTCATCGCGCAGCGCGCGGAGCACGCGGTAGCCATCCAGACCCGGCAGCATCAGATCGAGAATGATCAAGTCGGCCCCGGCGTCACGGGCGCGCGCCAGCCCTTTGGTCCCGTCCTCGACGACCAGAACGTCGTAGCCCTCGATCTCGAGGTTGTTGCGCAGGCCGAAAGCGAGATCGGCGTTGTCCTCGACTACGAGGATCCGCGTCATGCGCTTGCTCCCGCGTCGGCTCGAAGCGGGCTGGCGCCGGCCGCCGTGTGGGCCTGGGGCATGAGGGGCAACTCGATCACGAACCGGCTGCCCATGCGACCTTCAGGCCGGCAATCCTCGGCCCAGGCGCGACCGCCGTGCAGCGCCACCAGCTCGCGCACCACGGACAGACCGATGCCGGTGCCCGCGACGGCCGAGCCGCGGTCGCGCTCGAGCCGCCAGAAGCGGTCCCAGATGCGCTCGCGGTCGGCCGCGGGAATGCCGGGGCCCTGGTCGTCCACGCTCACCAGCGCCCGGCCGTCGGCTAGGGTGAGGCCGAGCGTCACCGTCTGGCCGGCCGGCCCGTACTTCACGGCGTTGTCGAGCAGGTTGAGGAGCATCTGGCGCAGGGCGTCGGCGTCGACCGGCGCCACGACGCCGTCGGTGAGCTCGGTGCACAGTTTGACGCCACGCGCGGCGGCCAGCGGCGTGAACGCTTCGGCCGCTTCGGTGAGGAGCGGGGCGAGCGGCGCGGGCGTCGGCGAGAGCCGGGTGAGCCGCCGCTCCGAACGCGAGAAGTGCAGCAGGTTTTCCACCAGGTGGGTGAGCCGGCGTGCCTCCTGGTCGATGATCTCGAGTGAGCGCTCTCGCTCCTCCTCGGAGCGGATGCGGCCCAGCAACAGCGTTTCCGAGAACATGCGGATCTGGGCCAGCGGCGTACGCAGCTCGTGGGACACGCCCGAGACGAAGTCCGCTCGCAGTCGCGCCAGCTCGTACTCGCGCCGCAGCTGCTGCAGCGCCACTGCGACCAGACCGGCCGTCAGGGCTAGGAGGATGAGCAGCCGCGGCCGCTGATCCCGCGGCATGCCACCGATGAGTAGCTTCGGCGCAATGTCGGGGCGCAGGGACACATGCACGGGCATGCTACCCCACATCGCCTCCACGCTGTCGCGGGCGGCGAAGGTCGGCTCGTACTGGACTGGCGAGCGATACAGCTCGATCCCGTCGGCATCGGTCACGATCGCCGAGCCGAGTGAGTCGTAGATTACGCCGCCCGTGAGCGGACGCGGCAACAATGGGAACTTTTCCTCGCCCAGCGTATAAACGGTCCCGAACGCCGCGGGATCGCCGTCCACACCGACCACCGCACCCGGGCCGCCGGATTTGTCCTTTGCCACCGTGTATACGATCGCCCGCGCTGCCCCGTCCACGGTACGCACGATCGCGGCGAGCCGCTCTTTCGGGTCGTACACCGCGTGCACGTGCCGGGGCAATGTGTCGAGGAGCCAGGCGCGCGCGGCCGGCGATGGCGCCCCGCCTGCCGTCTCCAGCCGCCGGGTTGCAAGGTCATAGCGGAAGCTGTAGCGGGCGCGCTTGAGGAAATTGGCGGCCGCCGAATCCAACCCGACCGCGAGCTTCGCGGGACTGGGCAGCGGCATACCGGGGGCTCCGGCTCTGGCATGAGACAGCGCGTCCACGGTGGGCCAGAACATGGTGTAGTGCAGCTCCATCCCGACCCGCTGCGCGAACCGAGCGGCCGCGAGGCGCGCGTTGTCCCGTAGCACGCGCTCGGCCGTGGCGCGGTGGTCGAGGAAGGTGCGGTGCGCTTGCAGCGCGAGGACGCCCGCCAAGGCGAGCGTGAGCAGCAGCAGGGCGGCGACAAATAGTGCGCGCGGACGCGGTGGACGGGCGGAATCGCTCATGGACGCTCGGGAGAGATGCACCGGATGTCGGACAGTTTCAAGGTAAGCCCGACGAACGCGGTCGTCCGCCCCCCTGACGGTTCTCTGACAGGCTCCCCACCGCGCCTCCACCCGGGGCGCCGCGCGGCGACCTACCTTGCACCTCGGCCATGGTCGCGGCCGAGGTGTAGACGGCCCACTTCGCCCGACCGGTCAACCCGGGGAGCGGTTCGTGCCCCGGGTTTGGCTTTTCCGGCGGCTGGCGACGTTATGTTCCATCACACATGGCATTCATCCTCACCAGCTCCGCCTTCAAAGACGGCGCCACCATCCCGGGCAAGCACACGTGTGACGGGGTAGACGTATCCCCGCCGCTCGCTTGGAGCGGCACGCCGGCGGGGACTCGCAGCGTCGCGCTCATCGCCGATGACCCCGACGCGCCGGGGGGGACCTGGGTCCACTGGGTGTTGTACAATCTGCCGGCTGAAGTCTCCGAGCTCCCGGAGAACATCGCCAAAGTCGAATCGCTCGACCTGGGTGGCGCGCGCCAGGGGCGGACCGACTTCCGCCGCCCCGGCTACGGCGGCCCCTGCCCGCCGCCGGGACCCGCCCACCGCTACTTCTTCAAGCTGTACGCGCTCGACACGCGGCTGGAGCTCAAGGCCGGAGCTCAGAAGAAGGATGTGGAGGCGGCAATGGAGGGACACGTGCTCGGCTCGGCACAGCTCATGGGGACGTACGCGAGGCAGAAGCGATGAGAGTGCCGCTCCCCCTGGTGGCCATGTTGGCGGCGTACCTCGGCGCGCCCCCCGCACCGACGCTCTCCGTGGTCGTTCTCCCCGCCGACCTGCGGGGTCTCATGAGCGCGCTGTGGGTCGAAAACAACCGCCACTGGGATGAGCTCGGCGACCAGAATACGCTCACCCAGCTGCTCGGCTCAGGCAAGCCGACGCAACGGGAGTACCTCGGCTGCCTCGTGGGGGATGTATCGGGCGACACGCTGTTTATTCGCCGGCTCGTGCCCGCGGAGCATCTGAAGCAGCTGCAATTCGCGGTGGCGGGAGACTGTGACGGCGTGGAGCGCCTGGTCGGCTCCTTCCACACGCATCCCTACCGCGCCGATCCGGCGGGCCGGGCAGTCAAGGAACGTGGCCTCTCCGCCATGGACTTGAAGACATTCGCGGCCGCACCCGACATGGTCACCATGGTCATGTGGGATCTCGACTCGCTCGACGCGGCGACCAAAGCCGTGGACGGCAGCGTGCGCCACCCCGCCGCCGTCCAGATCCGCTGAAGGGCTCAGCGATCGCCCGAGCCTCCGGCGACGAGGCCCTTACCGCGCCACTTCTCGAAGATCTTCTTGGCCTGCTGGTGCGCTTCATCCAGGGCCTGCTTCGCGCTCATCCGTCCCGTCGCCGCGTTGGCGAACATGGTCGGCAGGACGAACGTGTCGAAGATCTCGCTCTCCGCCGGGTTGGCGGGTCCCGGGTGTCCGATGTTCGTCGCCCATTGCAGCGCGGTGCTGATCGGCTTGAGCTTGGAGGGTGGATTCGAGCCGAACGGGTCGTTCGCCGTGACCTGCTCGAGCCACTTGTTGCCCGACGCGACCTTCTGCGCGACTGAGACGCCTGGCTCAGCGACCGACCCGGTGTACGCGGGGAAGTTGTACAGCTTGCTTCCCAGGACCGCGTCGCGGTAATGACCGAGCAAGTCGAGCAGGAATTGCTTCGCCACGTCCGGGCTCTGCGCGAACTTCCAGATCACATAGATCCCCATCACGTGCTCGCTCGCCCATCCCGTGCCGCGCGGCCCCTTGAGTGCCGGCACGAAGAATGTATCGTCCGCCACCGGGAGCTTGTTATCCTGCGCCGTGCGATAGGCGGAGATCGAGTTCAAGATGTAGCCCGTCTGACGGGAATTGAGTGCCTGGTTGTTGGACGCGGCATTCCAGCTCATGACCGACAGGTTCATCCCCGCCTTGAACAGGCGCACGCCGAACTCCAGCGCCTCGAGGTTGTGGTCCGATTTTAGAACGACGTTCTCGTTCTGGTCCTGGATGGATCCATCGTACGACCAGAGCATCGCACGAGCGGCCATGTTGGAATCGAGCTCCTGCGACATCCCGATCCCGATCGGAATCTGGATCTCGGGATGCTTGCCCTTGATGAGCGGGGCGGCCTTGACCAGGTCCTCCCACGTGACAGGGCCATCGGGCATCCCGATTTCGGTCCAGATGCTCTTCAGGTAATCACCGGGATCCGGCACGTAGTTGTCGCTGAAGCCGAACCACTTGCGTGTGACCGGGTTGTACGTGCTGCGCTTGCACAGGTCGAGCAGCGGCCCGTTCTGGCGCTCGGCTTCCTTGACGACGTCGGCCATGTCGAGCACCTGCGGCTCGAACGCGCCCGGGGGCGAGAGGAACTGGAACAAGTCGTGCCCCTGCTGTGCGGCGACCTCGGCGTTGGCCCGCGTGCCGAGATCGGCGAGCGCGATGTGGTCGACGGTGACCTCGACCCCCTTGGCGGTCCCCCAGTCTTTGGCGTACTTGTCGAACCAGACGTCGTAGGAGGGAACGAAATGGCTCCACTGGACGATCTTCAGGGTCTTCTGGGGCCGCTTGATTCGGATCGTGGGACCAATGGCGGCCGCCGCGGCCGCCGCGGTCGTCGTGGTCACGAACTCGCGTCGATCGATGCTCTTACGCTTGGTCATTGCAATGCCCTCCAAGGGCTCAAAGGAGCAGTGTCAGGTGTCGGGTGCCGGGTGTCAGCTCCGTATTACCTGACACCCGAACCCTGACACCTCTCACAGCGTATACAGCACGCTTAGGGCGATCTGGTCGGCGCTCGCAGGGCCGGTGTTGTACCGCGTCACCGCGCGGAAGTACTCCAGGCCGACTGCGTAGCGCCCGGCTCGGAAGCGCAGCAGGGCGTCATAGTCATGACTCTGCTGGCGGGCGAGCGGGCCTGCCGTCGGATTGTCCTGGGCGAACCGTTGCACGTCGGGCTGGTCCATTCCAGCAAACGCCCACAGGCTCCAGTGCGGGGTGAGGTCATAGCCGGCCTGGGCCCACGCGCCCCAGCCCCGGATGTCTCCGTGCCCTTGCGTAGTCTGCGTGATGTGGGCGAACTGCTGGCCCAATGCCTTGCCGTAATAGAAATTGCCGTGCACGGTGAGCTTGCCGGGCGCGATGTTGCCGCCCGCCTCGATGCCCCAGGCCGACATGTTGGAATCCTTGGTCCCGGTGCTCGTCGTGTCGCGGCCCGTGCCAGTCGTGTCTTTCCAGTCCACGTGCCCGACCACGTAGGCGCTCCAGCTCAAGTTCGGCGTCTTCTTCGCGAAGTTGAGCCGTGCCTCGAACTGGGGTAACCCTGAGGCCTCACCGTTGCCAATGTTGAGTGCTGCGGCGGAATCACGAGCCGTGGCGGCCGGCCCCGAGCCCTTGAGCGCCGCGAGCTGCAGCTGCACCGTCAGCGGCGCCCCTGCGGCGCTCAGGTCCTGGTAGAGAAAGACGCCCGGGAAGCGCCACCCCACCATGCCGGTCGCGCCGTACCCCAGCGGGAAGGCCAGGTGCGTCAACGAAACCGGAACTTCTCCGAACATCGGCGACCAGAACTGCCCGATCCGGAGCGTGGTGCGGCCGTTCGATAGATCGACGAATGCGAACCGCACGCGGAACTGCGGCTGCTCGTCCCCGAACGGCGGTACGCCGTTAAAGGCACCGAAGAAGTCGGCTTCGAGCGTGGCCTTAGGGGCCCACTTTCCCAGCACCGGCGTACTGCTAAAGGTGAAGTTGATGCGCGTGTTCCGGACGTCGCCGTCGAAGATTCCCTTGTCGGTCACAGGCTGGTTCAGGGGCGCCGCGGCGAACTCCGCGTTTTGCCCCTGCCCGAAGCTGCCGAACAGTCCGTGATCGTAGAACATCGTGGCGCTGATGAAGCCGCTGATGGTGAGCGTTTGCCCCTCACCGAACTTCACGACCTGTTGGGCCGTGGCGGCCCGTGCCCCTCCCAGCAGGAAGACCGCCGCGACGGCGAGTACCGACCACAACGGGATTCGCGTTCGCATGACACCCCCTCCGTAAAAAGTGCGTACTGCGTCGACTATCCCTTCACCGCCCCCATGGTGAAGCCTTGGATGAAGCGGTCGATAAATGCGTTGTAGATAATCGCCAACGGGATGCTCGTGAACAGCGCGGCCGCCATGAGCGCCCCCCAGTGGTACACGTCGCCCCGGACCAGCGCGATCGGGACTCCCAAACTCACGGTCATCTTGTTCACCGAGCTGATGAACGTCAGCGCGTACACGAATTCCTGTAGCACCAGCGTGAAGCTGAACACGACCACCGTCAAGATCCCCGGAACGATCAGGCGCGGCGCCACTTTCAGGATCACCGCCAGGCGACTGTAGCCGTCGATCATCGCCTGCTCCTCGATCTCCCAGGGGACCGACCGGAGGAAGCCCATCACGAGCCAGGTGCAAAATGGAATGGTCATCGTCGGGTAGATCAGGATCAGCGCCCCCAGCGAGTCCTGGAGCCCCAGCAAGGAGATCAGGCGCGAGAATGGCACGAACAAGAGCGTGGGGGGGATGAGGTAGGTGAAGAAGATCCCCATGCCCATCCGCTCGCCCCAGCGGCCCACCAGCCGGGCCAGGCTGTAGCCCGCCGGTACGGCCACCGCGACCGTGATCACGACGACCGCGACGACCACCACGAGCGTGTTCAGGACCCAGCGTGGGAAGTCTGTTTGCCCGAGCAGCAGCTTCACGTGATCGAGCGTCGGCGGGTCGTTGAAGATCCACGGGATATGGCTCAGATCGGACGCGCCCACGTACAGGTCGCGGTTCTGCTTGAACGAGGTGATGAGCATCCAGTAAAACGGGAACCCGGCGAAGATCACGATGCCGAGGGCCGCCGCGTACAGCGCCACGCGTTTCATCGCGCTCCCCCGACCTCCGTGCGGTGGGCCAGCCGCAGCATCCCGATGGCGACGACGATCAGAAAGGGCAGCAGGAACACGGCAATCGCGGCGCCCTGTCCCAAGTCGGCCCCCAGGATGCCGCGCTGGAACGCGAGGGTGGGCAAGACGTGCGTCGTGTTGGCGGGACCGCCGCCCGTGAGGATATAGACGACGCCCAGGTCGGTCGCCGTGTACACCACGCCGAACAGCACCGCCACGGCCACGACCGGCAAGAGGAGCGGCAACTCCACTCGGAACAACCGCCGCCAGAACCCGGCGCCGTCCACGATCGCCGCCTCGACGATCTCCTGAGGGATCGACGACAATCCCGCCAGCACGATCACGGTCGCGAACGGAAAGATCCGCCACGCCTGCACGATGATGATGGCGAGGAGCGCGAGCGCGGGATCGCCCAGCCAGTACAGCCAGCCGTGTAACAGACCCGCTGCCTTGAGCGTCCAGTTGATCACGCTGAACGTGGAATCGAAGATCCACGTCCAGGCGATCGCCGCGAGCGACACCGGCACGGCCCACGGCAAGAGCAGCACGAATCGCGCGAAGCGCTTACCCCGAAACGTGGCGCGGAACACCTGCGCCGCGGCGGTCGCGAGCGCGACCACGAGGACCTGGGAGCCGACGGTCACGATCACGCTGTTGCGCAGGGCCCGCAAGAAAATCGGATCGCCGAGAATCGCGACATAGTTGTCGAGGCCGGCCCACCCGAAGCTGAGACTCCCGGCGGTCGCGTTGCTGAAGCCGAGCGCGATCGCGAACGCGAACGGGACGCCGACCAGGAGGATCACGTAGGCGAGCGCG
>DATNOH010000128.1:0-6579 GCA_035601435.1 Gemmatimonadales bacterium
ATCCGATCTGGTTCAGCTTGATGAGGATCGCGTTCGCCACGCTCTCCTCGATCCCGCGATCCAACCGCTCGATGTTGGTGCAAAACAGATCGTCTCCCACGAGCTGGACACGGGCGGACAACGCCGCGGTGAGCTTCGCCCATCCCGCCCAGTCGTCCTCGGCCAGCCCATCCTCGATCGATACGATCGGGTAGCGGTCGATCCAGCTCTTGTACAGCGCGATCATCTCGTCCGACGACTTGGTGCCGGCGCCGCTTTTCTTGAAGACGTAATTCCCCTCCTGGTAGAGCTCGGATGCCGCGGGGTCAAGCGCGATCGCGACGTCCTTCCCGGGCTCGAGCCCGGCGGCTTCGATCGCCGCCATCACGGCCTCGAGCGCCGCCTCGTCGCTCGTGAGATTGGGCGCGAAGCCCCCCTCGTCCCCCACCGCCGTGGACAGATTGCGCTTGGACAGCACCTTCTTGAGCGCGTGGAACACCTCGACACCGATCCGCAGGCCCTCGGGAAAGCTCTCGGCGCCGATCGGTACGATCATGTACTCCTGGAAGTCCACGGTATTGGCCGCGTGCGCGCCGCCGTTGAGGATGTTCATCATCGGCACGGGCAGCACGTTGGTGACCGGCCCCCCGAGATAGCGGTACAGCGTGAGGCCGGCATCCTGGGCGGCAGCCCGCGCCACCGCCATCGACACCGACAGAATGGCGTTGGCGCCAAGGTGACTCTTGTTGGGGGTGCCGTCGAGGTCGAGCATTGCGTAATCCACCGCGATCTGCTCCTCGGCCGACATGCCCTCGAGCCGCGGGCCGATGACCTCGTTCACGTTCTTCACCGCCTCGAGCACGCCCTTGCCGCCGAACCGTTTCGGATCGCCGTCGCGCAGCTCGACCGCTTCGTGCTCGCCCGTGGAGGCGCCGCTCGGCACGGCGGCGCGTCCGGCCGCGCCGCTCGACAGGGTAACGTCCGCCTCGATGGTCGGGTTGCCCCGGCTGTCGAGAATCTCGCGCGCGCGCACCGAAATGATCGTGCTCATGATGGCCCTACCCTAGCGGGCGGCGCCCTCTGCGTCAACGCGCGCCTTCAGAGCGCGGATCGCGGCGTGCACGCGGTCGCGCAGCTCCTGCCGCTGCTCGACCGTCATTCCCTCCGTGGAGATCGGCTCGCCCACGGCGATCCTGATCGGTCGCGGCCGCAGGACGAAACGTCCTTTGGGCATGATCTCGAACGTGTTGCCGACATACACCGGCACCACGGGCACCTGGGCCGCGATGGCGAGCCCGAAGGGCGCGTTCTTGAACGGCAGCAGCTCTCCCGTGCGGCTGCGCGTCCCCTCGGGAAACAACAAGGCCGACGTGCCACCCCGGATCACCTCGGCGGCGCGCCGATATGCCTCCAGCGCCCGCGCCGGATGCGCGCGGTCGATCGTCAGGTGGCCGGCCGTGACCATCGCGCGGCCCAGGAGCGGGATCCTGGCGAGCTCCTGCTTCGCCACCATCCGCACCGACCCCGGGAGCGTGGCCGCGAGGGCCCAGATGTCGAACATGGACGAGTGGTTCGAGGCGTACACGACCGGGCGGTCGGGAATGCGGTCGAGCCCCTCGGCCCGCACCGGGGTCCCGGCCGCCCAGAGCACCTGGCGCGACCAGTCATTCGTTCCCCAGTCGTAGATGTCCCCGGCTCCGGGTCGCCGCTTCACCCCCAGCAGGGAAGCGACGATCACGGCCGTCGCGTGAATCACGCTCGACACCACGACCACCAGGTAGAACCACAGCGTGCGGATCATCGCGCGGAGAAATGATCGAAGCCGGGGAGCGGCGCGATCGGTCGCCCATCTTGAGTAATGCGGACACCGCGGCCCGCGCTGCAGGCACCGATGCGTGTCAGGGGCAGCCCCGTGGCGCGGCGAAAGGCACGAGCCCCCGCAGGCCCGAAGTTGCGCGGCATGGCGACTAGCAGCTCGTACTCCTCGCCGCTCCGTGCGGCCGCGCGGGGCGCGACACCCGGCCAGCAAGGAACACGCTCCAGCTCGATTGTTATCGCGATGCCTGACGCCGCGGCCACCTGCCCCGCGTCGCCCGCCAACCCGTCGGAGATGTCGATCATGGCGCGCGCCCCATGCCGCGCCAGCCACCGCCCGGCGGCGATGCGCGGCATGGGGCGGGCGAAGCGGCGCCGCACGCCGGGAGCGAGACGACGGCCCGCGCGCAGCGCCGCCAGCGCGAGCCCCGCGCCTCCAAGCCGCCCAGTCACCCACAGACTGTTACCGGGACGCGCGCCGCTCCGTCGCACCGGCCGCTGGGCGAGCCCGAGCACGCAGACGTCCACGAGATAGCGTGGGGAGCGTACCAGGTCTCCACCGAGCACTCTCGCGCCGACACTCCGCGCGGCCGCGCCGACGCCGATCATGATCTGAACAGCGGGTGAGGCGTTACCGAGACGGCGTTGCCGGTTGCCGGGTACCCCGAGCGATACCAGGACGCCGAGCGGGGTCGCGCCGTCCGCGGCGAGGTCGGAAAGTGCCGCTGCCGTGGCGCGCCAGCCGATTTCCTTGAACGCGAGCCAGTCGGTGCGGAAGTGCACACCTTCGAGCGAGAGATCGATACTGATCGCGAGCGTCCGGCCGCCGACGGGAAGCAGCGCGCAATCGTCGCCCAGTTCGCGGCCCGCGGCGCCCAGTGCCGCGAAGATGGCGCGCAGGACGTCGAACTCACCCCGGCGCTTCACGCCGTCTCCGGCGGCTCCAGGACCGTGAGGACGGGGGGCCCGACCGGCTGGGTGTTGGTCCACGCGCGCCAGATCTCGGGCAGGGCGGCCAAGACGTCGGCGGGACGAAGGCTGCGGGCGGTCCACTGGCGCGCTCCCTGCTCCGCCGCCCTACCCAAGGCATGCGCGCCCAGCGCGGCGGCCTCGGGTCCGGCGCTTCCACGGGCGAGGAACGCGCCGATGAACCCCGCGAGCAGGTCACCTGAGCCGCCGGTGGCGAGGCCCGGGTTGCCGCTCGCCACGACGTGAATCGGCCCGCGCAGGTCCGCGATCACGGTTGGGACGCCTTTGAGGAGTACCGCGCCCTTCACTTTTTGCGCGGCCTTGGTCGCGGCCGCCCAGCGGTCGTTGGCCGCCGCGTCGGCAAGCTCGTCGCCGAACTGGGCGCGGAACTCGCCCAAGTGGGGGGTGAGCACCACGGGCCGCTCCGCGGGGCCGCGGAACAGCATGAGCGCGTCCGCGTCGAGTACGGTCGGGATCGGGCGGCGCGCGAGCACCGCCTGCAGGAACTGCCCGCGGGGCGGCTCGCGGCCCAGGCCCGGACCCACCACGAGGGCATCGGCCCACTCGAGTGCCTCCGCAGCCTCGGGCTCGAGCTCGGGGCCCAGCGCCGACTCGACGGTGAGCACATCGGGAAGACTGGCGCGCGCCGCCTCGATCGTCTCCTTGGCGGCCACAAGCTTCACGAGCCCCGCGCCGGCGGCGAGCGCGCCGCGCGCGGCGTGCAGGGCGGCGCCGGTCATGCCGTGCGCACCGCCGACCACCGTGACCCGGCCGCGATCGCCTTTGTGCATCGTCGGGGTGAGCTTGGGGAGCCGCGCTCCGGCCCACGCGTCGGTTACGAGCACGGGCCATACGGGATCGGCGGGCGGCAGGCCGATGTCGACGACCTCGATTTTGCCGCACCACTCCCGCGCCAGCAGGTGACCGCGACGCGGGCCCCCGAACGTGATCGACAGCTCCGCGCGCACCGGCCCGTGGGCCTCGCCGCTCGACAGGTCGAGCCCGGTGGGACCGTCGATCGCGACGACGGGGGCGCCGTACGCGACCAACCGCTGGGCCAGCGCCAGCACGTCGCCGCGCGCCGGTCCGGCGGCGCCGGTGCCGAGCAGCGCGTCGATCACGACCGCGGTGGCGGGCCACGGCTCTTCCCGGCCCGTCTCGCGCACGCCGTCCATGCGGGCCAGCGCGCGGTTGTCGATCGCATCGTCCGTCTTGGGATCGAGCGCGGACACCCAGACGGCGATGCCGCTCGCATGCAGCGCGCGCGCCACGACCCACCCATCCCCCCCGTTGTTCCCCGCCCCGGCGACGACCAGCGCCCCGCGGGTGCGCACCGCGGGATAGTCCCGCACGATCAGGTACGCGACGGCCCGTCCGGCGGTCTCCATCAGCACGCGGGAAGGAATGCGGTACTGCGTGCGGGCAGCCGAATCCCAGGCGGCGGCCTCGGTCGCGGACAGCACGGGGATCGGGTTCACGGGATCACCACCCCTCCGTATCCCACCACGGCGTCGTCGTCCCCCGTCACCAAGCCGGAGTGGCTGTAGTGCACGACGTCGCCGCGTTCGGCGCCCAGCGCTTTGGCGGCGGCGATCACCGTGGCCGCGGGCGCCCGGCCGCACATCGAGATGCGGTCGCTGCGGCAGCGCGCCAGCAGCTCGGCCCCGTCGAGCGCGGCGACGGCATCGAGCGCCCGCCTGTCCTTGCGTTGCGCCGTGGCCGCGGGCTCGTAATGGTTCAGATCGCTCGAGGCCAGCAGCAGCACCCGGTCGGGCCAGCGCCGCACCAGCGCGGCCAGCGTCTCGCCCAGCCCGCGGCATCCCTCCCACGCATCCCACGCCAGGACGAGCGGCACGATCCGCACGTCGGCGCGTTTGAGCTGGAGGAACGGCAGCTCCACCTCCACCGCGTGCTCGGAAGCGTGGGCGGCGTGGTCGGGGCCCACGAGCGGCGACGTCTCGAGCAGCGCGCGGGCGAATCCGTCGTCCACGCTGACGTCGCCGAGCGGCGTCCGGAACGCGCCCGCTTCCCACAGCGACGCACCGCCGGGCGCCCGGCTCACCCCGGTGTGATTGGGTGCCAGGATCACCACGATCGGCGGGATCTCGAGCCGCGCGAACACGTGCGCCGCGGTGAGTCCCGAATAGAGATAGCCCGCGTGCGGCGCCATGGCGGCGCGCGCCGGGCCGGGGCGTGCCCCGTCCACGGCTTCGAGCAGCTCCCGCACCGTGCGCTCGAGCTCACCCTTCGTTCCCGGGTAGAAGCGCCCGCTCACGGCGGGCGCGCGCACGGCGTCCAAGCTTATTTGAAGCTCTGGCCGATCGCGCGACCGAACGAGATCTCCCCGTTATCGATGCGGATGTTGAACCCGCACTCCGGATTCGAGCAGACCCAGGCCTTGTAAGTGATCGGCGCCCCGTCGCGGCCATAGTCCGACAACGGAATGAGGAGACCTTGCTGGCACTTTCTGCAGGCGGGCCACTCTCTCACGTCGTCCATGCGGCACCCCCCTTCACCCGATCCGACCTATCCGCGCTCCACGCCGGGCCACGGATAGCCGGCCCGGAACACCTCGTCAAACTCGTACACCCGCTCGAAGTCCTGCAGCTTGTCGGTTGGCTGGCTCGCGAGCAGACCCACGTCGATCAGCGTGAACACGATGCGTCCCAGGTCCTCGGTGGCTGCGATACCCCAGTGCCCGAGGACGGTCGGCGCGAGCAGCCCGAACTGCTCCCGCGCGAAATCGCGGCAGGCCCAGGCGAGCTCCTCTCCGCTCAGATGCCGGCGCGCCGGGAGCCTGCCCTGGGCGTACTCGAGGGCCGCCAGCACGAACAGGTAACCGCGCTCGTGATAGCGGTCGTCCTGCCGCCCGATGCGTTGGAACGCCTCTTCCAGCGTCGCGAAGTCGCTCACGGCCGCGCCTCCGTCTGTCCCGAAGGGCGCGCCCGTACGGCAACGGGCCGCAACGGGTGCGGCTCGAGCAGCGCGAGCTCGAGCACCTCGTCGATCGTCTCCACCGGCTTGATCTCGAGCAGCTGTTTTACCTCGTCGGGGACATCCACGATGTCGCTCTGGTTGCGCGCCGGCACCAGCACCGTCTTGACGCCGGCGCGCGCCGCCGCCGTCAGCTTCTCCTTGAGCCCGCCGATCGGCAGGATGCGCCCGCGCAGCGTGAGCTCGCCCGTCATCGCCACGTCGTGGCGCGCCGGACGGCGGCACAACAGCGACGCCAGCGCCGTCGCGATCGCGATCCCCGCCGAGGGACCGTCCTTCGGCACCGCTCCAGCCGGCAGGTGCAGGTGCACGTCGGTCTGCGTGAACGCGTCCAGCGGAATCCCGAGCGGTCCCGCGCGGGCCCGCAGCAGGCTCCACGCCGCCTGAGCGGATTCCTTCATCACGTCTCCCAGCTGCCCGGTCAGGGTGATCTGCCCCTTCCCGGGCATCTGAATCGCCTCGATGAACATGATATCGCCGCCCACGGGCGTCCATGCGAGCCCGGTCGCCACGCCCACCTCGGCCTCCCGCCCCGCCACCTCGCTCTGGACCTTGGGCTGCCCCGCGAACTTCTCGAGGTTCTTCGCGGTGATCTTGATGGCCGCCGTCCGTCCCTCGACCACTTCGAGTGCGGCCTTGCGGAGCACACCTTGAATCTCCCGCTCGAGCTGGCGCACGCCGGCTTCCCGCGTGTATTCACCGATCAGGCGCTCCAGCGCCCCGTCGGCGATGTTCGCCCGCTCCATTTGGAGCCCCGTCTCCTTCAGCTGGCGCGGCAGGAGATAGCGTTTGGCGATCGCGAGCTTCTCGCCGGGCGTGTAC
>DATNOH010000129.1:0-3644 GCA_035601435.1 Gemmatimonadales bacterium
CGTAAGCTTCCGAAGCAATGCGAAATCCCACGCTGAGCCCGCTGTGCGTTCATCGCACCTGTTGTCACGGTCTGCGAATTGCGGAACGTGATTGGATGCGTGGGATGTAAGGCGTAGCAGTCGATCGACCTGGGTGAGACCGACGCCCCCGCGCTGCGAAGGTTACAGCGAGGGGGCGTCGGCGTTTTTTCGAGGAGCTCGAAGCATGGCCGTGCTACTGATAGCCGGAAAACTGCTGTTGACCGTGGCGAGCGCCGGGTTCGGCGCAACGCTCGGATTTGCCGTCAAGAACTGGCTGGACCAGCGCGAACAGGTCGAGGACTAGGGGCTGTTACTTCACGGCGAGCGAGACCTGCACGATCGTCTCGCCCCAGTGCAGGTTCAGGAGCGCCCGTTCCGCGTCGGCGGCAGGAAAATAGAACGCCAGTGATTCCATGAATGGCCCGGCCTGCGGCTTCAGCTTGAGCCGCAGCGCGTCTCGGCCCTCGCCGGGATAGGGGATGTGGAACACGTCCGCCGCCCGGCTGAAGATCAGCGTCCATTCGTCGGGGCCGGGAATCGCCCAGATGCTGTATTTCCCCGCTGCGAGCGGTTGCCCGCCGACGGCCATATCCCTGCTCAGCGCGATCGTGGTGGCAGTGTCGGCGCCGGGACACCACACCTTGCCCCACGGCACGACTCCTCCCTTTCCGAAGAGCACCCGCCCTCGGGCATTTGGCCGGTTGTAGACGATTGTTACTTGAGTGGTCCCGAGCACCTGGGTGAGGGCGGCGTGCTGACTGCTCGGCGCCTGCGTCGACACGAGCGCCGGCGCGAGGAGGAGCACTGCCGCCAGCGCGGCGGGCCGGCGCTTCATCGTTTTTCCGCCACGACGGGATTCCGCAGCACGCCCACCCCAGGGATCTCGACCTCGACCACGTCGCCGGGCGCGAGCGGGCCCACCCCGGCGGGTGTGCCCGTGGCGATCAGGTCTCCCGGCTCGAGCGTCATGGCGTGGGATACGTAGGAGACCAGGGCGAGAATCGAGAACACCATGTCGAGAGCGCGGCCGTGCTGGCGCTCTTTGCCGTTCACCCGGCAGAACACCTCCAGCTGATCGAATCGCCGCTGGTCTGCCGGCTCTACCCGGGGCCCGACGGGGCAGAACGTGTCGAACCCTTTCGCCCGGGTCCACTGCTCCTCGGCCCGCTGCAAGTCCCGCGCGGTCACGTCATTGACGCAGGTGATCCCCGCAATGCCGGCGCGGGCCTGCTCTTCCGTGGCGCGCCGGAGCCGGCGTCCGATGACCACCCCGATCTCCCCCTCGAACTCCACCTGCTGTGACTCCGGCGGTAGCACGATCGCCGCACCGTCGCCGATAACGGTCGTGGGTGGTTTCAGGAACAGGAGCGGCTTGGCCGGCACCGTATTCCCCAGCTCGGCGGCGTGGTCGCGGTAGTTCCGCCCGATCCCGATGATCTTGCCCGGTCGCGCGACGGTCACGAGCGCGCCAGCTCGGCCAGCGCCGCGACGGCCGTTTCGAGCTCGTCCTCCGTGTTGTAGTAGTGAGGAGAGAAACGGAGCACGGTGCTGGCGCGCTTCTGATCCATGTCGAGCACCCCCGACGTCCGGTCCGCCGAGCTGGTGTTAATGCCACGCTGGCGGAGCCGCAGCTTGAGATCCGCGGCGTCCCGACCGGCGACATCGACGGTCACGAGGGCGCACTGCTCCCGCCCGCGATCGAGCACGCGCACTCCGGGAATCTCCGCGAGCCGCGGGCGCAGCGAGGCGGCGAGCCTGCGGGCGCGCTCGCGTCCTGCCGAGCCCACCGCGAGACTGTAGCGGGCGGCCGCTCCCAGGCCCGCCACCAGGGCGTACGCAAACTCCCAGTTCTCGAACCGGCGAGCGCCATCGGCGAGGTGAAAGGCGTCCGGATCGGTCCAGTCCGCACCCCGCATGTCGAGGAATAAGGGGAACGCCCCGCGCTCGAGCATCCGGTCGGACACATAGAGGAAGCCGATGCCGCGCGGGCCGCGCAGAAACTTGCGTCCGGTGGCGGCCAGGAAATCGCAGCGCAACGCGCCGACATCGACCGGCAGCTGTCCCACCGCCTGACAGGCGTCGATCAGGTACGGCACCCGCAGCTCGGTGCATACCTCTCCTACCGCGGCCGCGTCCTGCACCAGCCCCGAGTTGGTGGGCACCCAACTCAGCGCCACGAGCCGCGTGCGGGGGTGACTCGCCAGCTGGCGCACGCTGGCCGGATCGACGCCGCCCTCGGGGAGGTCGTCCGCACGCACCGTCTCGACCCCCGCGCGGCGAGCGAGCGACAGATAGGTCAGCTGGTTCGAGGGATAGTCGGCGCGCGTCGCGACGATGCGGTCGCCCGGACGGAAGTCGAACGCGGACACCGCCTGGCTGAAGCCGACCGTTGCGTTCTCGACGATGGCCATGTTCCTGGCAGCGGCGCCCACCACCCGGCCCAGCAGCTCGTACGTCTCGCGCACACGCGGCTCGGCTTCGTCCTCCGCCTCGTAGGCGCCGATCGCGGCTTCGCGCTCGAGGTGCGCCGTGAGCGCCAGGAGCACCGGCTGGGGCATGAGCGCCGCGCCCGCGTTGTTCAGATGGATCCGGTCCCGGCACCCCGGCGTCTCGCGGCGCCAGCGGTCGAGCTCGGCCGGCGGGGACAGAACGGACGGAGAGGTTCGAGCCGTCATGTCGGGAAAGCTCGCGGGATGACCAGCCGGGCTCAAGTCGGCCCGGGGTTCACCTACCCGAGGAGGTGTCTCACCACAAACCACACATTCGCCGGTCGTTCGGCGAGCCGCCGCATGTACCACGGGAACCAGTGCGTCCCATAGCTGACCAGGACACGGACGGGAACTCCTTCGCTGTGGAGCGCGCGCTGCTCGGCGGCGCGAATGCCATACAGCATGTGTACCTCGTAGACACCCGGTGCGGCCCCGAGGGCCAGGGCCCGCTGGCGCAGCCGGGCGAGGAGGCCGAGATCGTGGGTGCCGAACACGGCGCGCGCCTCGCCTTGGGCCGCGCGCTGGAGCAGCCGCCCGGCGAGCACCGCATAGGCCCCGTCCACATCGCGCTTTTTCGGGAGCGCCACGTCCGGAGGCTCGTTATAGGCGCCCTTCACGAGCCGGATAGCGGGCGCCAGCGGGAGCAGCGCCTCCAGGTCGGCCGGCGTGCGGCGCAGGTAGGCCTGCAGGCACACGCCGACGCCCGCGTGGGCGGCACGAACGGCCTGGAACAGCTCCAACGTTGGATCTACGTAGCGCGACTCCTCCATGTCGATCCACAGAAACGACCCGACGGCGGCCGCGCGTGCGGCGAGTGCCAGCAGGTCCTGGAGGCACGCCTTGGGATTCAGGTCCAGGCCCAAGTGGGTGAGCTTGACGGAAATCTCCGTAGGCAGCTGGCGCTGCCTGATTTCCTCGAGTACCCGCAGATAGTGGTCACGCACGCCGGCGGCCTCCTCGCGGCTCGTGACCTGCTCGCCCAGCTGGGTGAGGACACTGCCCAGGCCCTCGCGGGCGAGGTCCGCCGCGGCCGCGAGCGCCGCGGCGACGTCTTCCCCGGGCATGAATCGCCGCGTGGCGCGTCGAAAGAACGCACGCTGGGACAGCTGCCGGGCGAGCCAGGCGCTGCGGGAG
>DATNOH010000130.1:0-13627 GCA_035601435.1 Gemmatimonadales bacterium
GATCGGCCGGATCGGGACGGCCGGCGCCACGGGTCACGTGATCGAATACACGGGGGAGGCGATCCGCGCCCTCTCAATGGAAGAGCGCATGACGGTGTGCAACATGTCGATCGAGGCGGGTGCGCGGGCCGGGATGATCGCTCCCGACGAGACGACCGTCGCGTATCTCGCCGGCCGGCCACGGGCGCCGCGCGAGGCGGCGTGGGATCGCGCCGTTGCCAAGTGGCGGGAGCTCCACACCGATCCCGGCGCGACGTACGACAAGCAGATCGAGCTCGATGCGTCACAGGTGGCACCTCAGGTGACGTGGGGAACGAGCCCCGGCATGGTCACGCCCGTGACCGGCCGCGTGCCCAGCCCCGCCGACTTCACCACCGACGCCGAGCAGCGCGCGGTCACGCGGGCGCTCGAGTACATGGGGCTCGCCCCCGGTACGCCGCTCGAGGGGCTCCCGATCGACCGGGTGTTTCTCGGCTCTTGCACGAACGCGCGGATCGAGGACCTGCGTGCCGCCGCCCGGACCGTGCGGGGCCGGCACGTTGCGACGGGCGTCCGTGCCATGGTAGTCCCGGGATCGCAGCAGGTGAAGGCACAGGCGGAGCGGGAAGGGCTGGACCGCGTGTTCAGCGAGGCGGGGTTCGAGTGGCGCAACGCCGGATGCTCGATGTGCCTCGGCATGAATCCCGACGTGCTGCAGAGCGGGGAGCGCTGTGCCTCGACGTCGAACCGCAACTTCGAAGGGCGCCAGGGACGGGGTGGACGCACCCATCTGATGAGCCCGCCCATGGCGGCGGCCGCCGCGGTGGCGGGACACATCGTGGACGTCCGTAAGTGGGCGGGGGAGCTCGTGGCCCGATGATGGAGCCCTTCGTGCGCCACACCGGCCGGCTGGCCGCGCTGGCGCGTGCCAACGTGGACACCGACCAGATCATTCCGAAGCAATTCCTGAAGCGGGTGGAGCGCACCGGGTTCGGGCCGGCCCTGTTCCACGACTGGCGGTTCCGGACGGACGGCAGCCCGAATCCGGAATTCGAGCTCAATCACCCCGCCGCGCGCGGAGCCACGCTCCTCGTCGCCGGCGAGAACTTCGGCTGCGGCTCGTCGCGCGAGCACGCGGTCTGGGCGCTCCGTGAGTACGGCTTCCGCGCGATCCTCGCGCATTCCTTCGCGGACATTTTTTTCGCGAACTGCTGTCAGAACGGGCTGCTCCCGGTACGACTCCTGCCCCAAGAGATCGCCGAGCTGTTCCGCCGCCATCAGGCGGCCGGCGGCGAGTATCAGCTCACCGTCGACCTCGAAGAGCAGCGCGTGCACGACGGCCTGGGGTTCCGCACCACGTTTTCGATGGAGCCCTACCGCCGGGAGATGCTGCTCCACGGGCTCGACGAGATCGGGCGGACCCTGCGCTTCGAGGACCGGATCGGAGCCTACGAGAAGGGCCGGGCGTGAAGCAGTACTCGATTGCGGTGCTTCCCGGCGACGGGATCGGGCCCGAGGTGATCGCGGAGGCCGAGCGGATGCTGACGGCCGTCGGCGACCGCTTCGGCATCGACTTCACGCTGCGGCGCTTCCCCATTGGAGCGGCCGGTGTGGCCGCAGCCGGGGATCCGTTTCCCGAAGAGACGCGTGCCGCGGTGAGACGGGCCGACGCTGTATTGCTCGGCGCGGTCGGCGACCCGTCGCTCGATCAGGCACCCCGCCACTTGAAGCCCGAATCCGGCCTGCTGGCCCTGCGCGCGCAGCTCGGGGTGTATGCGAACCTGCGCCCCGTGCAAGTGTTCCCCGCGCTGGTGGACCGGTCACCGCTCAAGGCGGACCGGCTCCAGGATGTCGACGTGCTGATTGTGCGGGAGCTCACGGGCGGGCTCTACTACGGCGAGCCGCGCGGACGCGAAGCTGGCTCGGCCGTAAACACTCTGCGCTACTCCGCGGCCGAGATCAAGCGCGTGGCGCGCGTCGCCTTCGAGTCGGCGCGGCAACGGCGGGGACACGTCACCTCGGTCGACAAGGCTAACGTGCTGGAAGTGTCCCAGTTGTGGCGGGAAACGGTGACGCGCGTCGGCCAGGACTACCCCGATGTGCAGCTCGACCATCTCTACGTCGACACCGCCGCCATGCGTCTGGTGGCCGACCCCAGGGCGTTCGACGTGCTCCTCACCGAGAACATGTTCGGGGACATCCTGAGCGACGAGGCCGCGGTGCTCGTCGGCTCGCTCGGCCTGTTGCCCTCGGCCTCACTGGGCGAGGGCGCGGGGTTGTTCGAGCCGATTCACGGATCCGCCCCGGACATCGCCGGGGGCGATGTCGCGAACCCGATCGGCGCGATTGCCACGGTCGCCATGCTGCTGCGCCAGGGGCTCAGCTTGGCGGAGCCCGCCGCCGCCGTGGAGCGTGCGATCTGGCTGGCGTTGGAGCAGGGGGCGCGGACGCGGGATATCGCGGAGCCATCCGGGCCGGTGCCCGGAACTCAGGCAATGGGATCGCGCGTCGCCGGGTTGATCGCCGAGGCACAGCGGTCCGGCGCGCCCGTAACGATGTAGGGGCGCAGCATGCTGCGCCCCTACCGTTGATTTAGATCCCGGCGTCCGTTACAGCCCCCGCACTCGCGCTGGACACCAGTTTCGCGTACTTGGCGAGCACCCCGGAGGTGTAGCGCGGCGCCGGTGGCTTCCAGCGGGCGCGCCGCTTGGCCAACTCGCCGTCGCCGACGTTCAGCTGGAGCAGCCGCCGTTCCGCGTCGATCGTGATCGCGTCCCCATTTTCCACGAGCGCGATGGTTCCTCCAACCGCTGCTTCGGGCGCGACGTGGCCCACCACCAGTCCGTAGGTCCCGCCCGAGAAGCGCCCATCCGTGATCAGACCGACCGCATCGCCCAGCCCCGCGCCGATCAGGGCCGAGGTGGGTGAGAGCATCTCCCGCATCCCGGGACCGCCTTTCGGCCCCTCGTAGCGAATGACGAGCACGTCGCCACGCCCGACCTTGCCGGCGAGGATGGCCTCGAGGCAATCCTCCTCGCAATCGAAGACGCGGGCCGGCCCGGTCATCCGCGGCGTCTTCACGCCGGTGATCTTCGCCACGCCGCCCTCGCTCGCGAGGTTGCCCCGCAGGATGGCGAGATGCCCCTGAGGATACAGCGGCCTGTTCCACGGGCGGATGACTTCTTGATCCTTGCGCGGCGCGTCGGCGACGTCGCGCAGGACCTCGGCGGTCGTCTGCCCGGTGATCGTCAGAGCGTCCCCGTGCAGCACGCCGTGCGCGAGCAGGATTTTCATGACCTGAGGCACGCCGCCGGCCCGGTGGAGGTCGACCGCCACGAACCGCCCAGATGGCTTCAGATCGCACAGCACCGGGACGCGTGCCCGGATCGTCTCGAAATCGTCCAAGGCGAGCGGCACGCCGGCCGTGTGGGCGATGGCCAGGAGATGAAGCACGGCGTTGGTCGAGCCGCCGAGAGCCATGGTGACGGCGATGGCGTTCTCGAACGCCTGGCGCGTGAGGATCTGTCGCGGGCGAAGCCCCTGAGCGATCGCGTCCACGAGCACGGTGGCCGAGCGCGCGGCGCTCTCGGCCTTCTCGGCGTCCTCGGCGGCCATGGTGGATGAGTACGGGAGGCTCATCCCCATGGCCTCGAAGATCGAAGACATGGTGTTCGCCGTGAACATGCCGCCGCACGAGCCCGCGCCCGGGCACGCGCGCCGTTCCACCTCCAGCAGTTCCGCGGCATCGATGCGGCCGGCGGAGTATTCGCCCACCGCCTCGAATACGCTCACCACCGTGAGGTCGCGTCCCGCGTAGTGCCCCGGCTTGATCGTGCCGCCGTACACGAACACGGCCGGGATGTCCATGCGGGCGATCGCGATCATGGCGCCCGGCATGTTCTTGTCGCACCCGCCTACCACCAGCACGCCGTCCATGCTCTGCGCATTGCAGGCGGTCTCGATCGAGTCGGCGATCACCTCGCGGGAGACGAGGGAGTACTTCATTCCCTCGGTTCCCATCGAGATGCCGTCGCTGACCGTGATCGTGCCAAACGTCTGCGGCATTACGCCCGCGGTGCGCAAGGCGGCCTCGGCGCGTTTGGCGAGCACGTCGAGCCCCAGGTTGCAGGGCGTGATGGTCGAGTAGGCGTTGGCGACGCCGACGATGGGTTTGCCGAAGTCCCGGTCGCCGAAGCCGACCGCCCGGAGCATGGCGCGGTTGGGGGAGCGCTCGACTCCCTCGGTGATCGTCCGGCTGCGAAGCTCGCGGGCCATGGCGGAAACTAACCCTGGGCGACGGGGATGTCGCTCCCGGGATAGGAACCGAGAATCCGCAGCTCGCGCGCGAGTCCTCGCAGCTCGGCCAGCGCTTCGGCCACGCCCGCTCGCGGATCGCCCACCACGTCCAGATAGAACGCATACTCCCAGGGCCGCCCTGCCAGCGGTCGCGATTCGATCTTCGTCAGGTCCAGCCCGCGCGCCGCGAACACGCCGAGCGCCCGGTGGAGCGAGCCGGGGGCGTTGGGAAGCGTGAACACGAGCGAGGTCTTCCGGGCCAGGTCGGGCGGCGCGGGCTCGCGCGCCACTATGAGAAAGCGCGTGTAGTTCTCGGCGTGGTCCTCGAGGCCTTCCTCGAGGACCGTGGCCCCGTACAGCTGGGCGGCGAGCGAGGACGCGATGGCGGCGTCGGCCGCGATCCGGCCTGCCATGAGATCGCGCACGCTACCGGCCGTGTCGTACGCCGGGACCGGCACCACGTCGGGATGACTGGCGAAGAACTTGCGGCACTGCGCCAGGGCGACCGGGTGGGAGGCCACGCGGCGGATGACGGCCCGCTCGGTGCCGGGGTGGGCGATGAGACAGTGGCGCACGCGGACCTGTGTTTCCGCCACGACGTGCAGCGCGCGCGCACCCAGCAGATCGTAGTTCTCGTGCACCGACCCGGCGAGCGAGTTTTCGATGGGAACCGCTCCCCGCGCCGCGTCCCTCTGCTCGACCGCCCGGAACAACTCCTCGAAGCTGGAGCAGGGGACGAGCCGGATGTCCGGCCCGAGCGCCTGGAGCGCCGCGGCGTGGCTGAACGAGCCGGCCTCGCCCTGAATCGCCACCGCTACCGTCGTCATGGTTCTTCTGATACGTCCGCGGGGGATGACCGTCAAGCGGAGGCCCAAACGGGTTTCGATCGCACCCCCCATTGGCTGGCCGGCACCATTCAGCGCGCCCCGACGGCGATTCGTCGCAGCGGCGTTCCAGTCTTGACCGTTCGACCGGGTATGTTTGGGGTTCCGGAAAAGAGGGAGCGTAGTCGCTTCATGTCGGGCCGTCGGGCTCACTCGGCGTATCCCCGCTGGTGGGTGATCCTCGCGATCTGGACTGCCTGGGGGTTATTGCTCTCCACCCAGGTAGCCGTGTACGTGCGCCTGGGCGGCAAGCCGATGCCGTTCCTGACGGCGCTGCGTCTCAACATGCCGGGCGCGCTCGTGTGGGCCATCTTCACTCCGGCGGCGATCTGGCTCGCTCGACGCTATCCTCCGTTCGAGGGCCCCCATTGGCCGCGTGGCGTCGCGGTGAACCTGCTGGCCAGCGCCGTCGCGGTATTCCTGGAAGTACTCCTGGTGATCGTGAACCAGCGGTGGATTCGGGGCCCGATGCCGAGCGACGATCCACTGTTCGTCGCTGAGCTGCGCAACTTCGTATGGTGGTTTCCGCTCGATGGCTGGCTCTACTGGGCCATCGTCGCGGGCGACTATGGCGTCGCGCATTACCGCCGGTTGCAGGAACGGGAGGTGCGCGCCTCCCAGCTCGAAGCCCAGCTCTCGGAGGCCCGGCTGCAGGCGCTCAAGATGCAGCTCCAGCCGCATTTCCTGTTCAACGCGCTCCACACCATCGGCCAGCTGATACGCACCGGTCAGGATGCCCTCGCCGTCCGGGTGGTGGCGGGGCTCGGCGACCTGCTGCGGCGGGTGCTCGATGGTGCGAGTACGCAGGAGGTGCCGCTGAAACAGGAGCTGGAGTTCCTGCGGAGCTATCTCGACATCGAGCAGATCCGGTTTGGCGAGCGTCTCAAGGCGGTGGTGGACGCGGAGGCCGAGACGCTCGACGCCCAGGTACCCTATCTGATTCTCCAGCCGCTCGTTGAGAACGCGATCCGTCACGGGATCGCGCCGCGCAGCACGGTGGGTCGGCTGCTGATCAGCGCCCGGCGTATCAACGGCAGCCTGCACCTCACGGTCCGGGACGATGGGGCGGGGCTCGCGTCCGTGCTCGAGAGCCCGGAAAGCCGCGGCGTCGGCCTCACCAACACCAGCGCGCGTCTGCGGCAGTTGTACGGTGACGAGGCGTCCTTCGAAGTGGTCAACGCGGGAGATGGCGGAGCAATCGCGCACGTCGTCCTGCCGTTCCGCCTGGCGGCTGCCGACTGGAAAGGGGGTTCATGAGCGTCGACGAGATGCGAGCGATCCGCACGCTGATCGTGGACGACGAGCTCGCCGGGCGCGAGGGAATACGGCACCTCCTCGCGGCCGACCCGGAGATCGTGGTCGCCGGCGAGTGCGCGAACGGCCGGGAAGCCACCGCGGCCATCCGGGACGTCACGCCCGACCTGGTGTTTCTCGACGTGCAGATGCCCGAGCTGGACGGTTTCGAGGTGCTGCGCGAGGTGGGCGTCCAGCGAGCGCCGGCCATCGTATTCGTGACCGCGTTCGACCAATACGCGATTCGCGCCTTCGATGTGCACGCCATCGACTACCTCCTCAAGCCGTTCACGGACGAGCGTTTCAGGCAGTCATTGGAGCGCGCCAAGCTGCAAGTCCGTCAGGGCCGTCTGGGGGAACTGTCTCAGAAGCTGGCGGCCCTCCTGGGTCACGGAGAGCCGTCGCGGGCCGTCCGGTCGCCGTACCTCGACCGCCTGCTCGTCAAGTCGGGCGGCAAGGTGACCCTGTTGCCGGTGGGCGAGATCGAATGGATCGACGCCGAAGGGGACTACGTGCGCATCCACGTCGGCAAGACGTGGCATCTGCTGCGCGAGACCATGAAGAACCTCGAGGGTCAGCTCGACGCGACCCGCTTCGTCCGGATCCACCGCTCGACCATCGTGAACCTCGAGAAGGTCAAGGAGCTCCAGCCCTTCTTCCGGGGAGAGTACGTGGTGGTCCTGCACAACGGCACCACGCTCAAGCTGTCGCGCGGCTACCGCGACAACCTCGAAGCCCGGCTCGGTCGCGCGTTCTGAGATCAGTGGCTTGTCGCGCCGCGCCCGCGGCTTGGCGCGCCCCATCCTCCGCTCGTCGCGTTGGGCTTGGTCCAATCCCCGCTCCCGGCTAGCGTGGGAGCGCGCTCTCCGACGGGAGTGTGAAGTCAAGATCGTGCGTCGAGTGCTGACGGCCACTCGTGCCGATCTGCCAAACCCGGTGCACCCGCACCGGGTTTTGGTTTTGTGGGCGCTGGTCGTCGCGCCCCGGACGGCGGTCGTCGCGCGCAGCCCGCGGCTCGTCGCATTTCGGTAGCGCCTCCTGGAACCGCTTCGTAGCGTGGCGGCAAACTCGCAGTCCGGCCGTTCCCCGCCGTTCCCGGAGGACCCATCATGCGCCTCATTGTTCGAAGTGTGTTCGCGGCAGTCGCACTCGCCCTGCTGGTCGTGGCGAGGGCTCCGGCCCAGGAGCCGGTGACCATCACTGGAAAGGTGACGAGCGACGGCGGCTTGCCCCTGGGGCAGGTCGAAGTCGCGATCCCGGTCATGGGGCTGGGCGCGCTCAGCAAGGACGACGGGACGTACACCATCGTCGTGCCCGGTGCGCGCGTGTCGGGCCAGACCGTCACGCTCGTGTCGCGGCGGCTGGGCTACAAAGCACAGAGCGCCCAGGTCACGCTCGCCCCCGGCGGCGTCACGCACGACTTCGTGCTGGCTGCCAATCCGTTGCAACTCGGCGAAGTGGTGGTGACGGGAGCAGGCACCACGAGCTCCACTGAGAAGCTCGGCAACGTCCGCAACAGCGTCGGTGCCGACCTGATTGCCAAGGCGGGCGAGGCCAACATGGTCCAGGCGCTTGCCGGCAAGGCGCCCAACGTCACCGTGGTCCAGCAGTCAGGAGACCCCGGCGCGGGCTCTTACATCAACATCCGTGGCACGAGCTCGATCCTCGGCTCGAACCAGCCGCTGTTCGTCGTGGACGGCGTGCCGATGGACAACTCGACCTTCTCGACCTCGAACTTCAACGGGCCGGACGACGCGGGGGGAACCCTCGCCCAGGTCGGACAGACCGAGGGCACCGTCGCGACGAACCGTGCGGCCGACATCAATCCGAGCGACATCGAATCGGTGGAGATCCTGAAAGGCCCGGCGGCGAGCGCGATTTACGGCGCGCGCGCGGCGGCGGGCGTGGTGCTGATCACCACCAAGTCGGGACGCTCGGGCCCGACGCACTTCACGTTCCGGTCGTCCACCTCGTTCAACGACATCAATCACTCCTATCCGCTGCAGACGAGCTACGGCCTGGGCACGCGCGGCATCCACGCCGACACGTCGCTCGGCGGAACCTGTGATCAGGCCGGGTCCGGCATCTGCGGACGTTCGTGGGGTCCGGCGATCCCGGCTGGCGGGGCGGTGTTCGACCACGCCAACGAGCTGTACCGAGTCGGCCACACGCTCGACAACGGGTTCACCGTCTCGGGCGGCAACGACCGCACCACGTTCTATCTATCGGGGGCCAATACCTACGATCAGGGCGTGGTCATCGGGCCGAACAACTATTTCTCCCGTACGGCGGTACGGTTCAAGGGATCGCATCGCGTCTCCGACAACCTCAAGCTCGGAGGCGACCTGGCCTTCGCCGACACGCGCGCCAAGTACCTCCAGCGCGGCAACAACACCAACGGCATTCAGCTGGGAGACCTGCGGACGCCACCCGATTTCAACAACTACCCCTACGCGGTCGTGACGCCCAACGGCAGCGTGCAGCAGCGCTCGTATCGGCTGCAGCATCCGACCGACGGCTCGCTGCTCGACGATCGCACGTTCGACAACCCGCTGTGGACGATCTACCAGGCCCAAAACTCGTCCAACGTCGGCCGAGTGTACGGCAACGTGAACGCGGAGTATCTGGCGACGTCGTGGCTCAAGTTCAATTACACGCTGGGCGCGGACTACGCCGCCGACGAGCGGCTCGAAGGATGCGCCATCACCTCGTCGGCGCCGTGCATTGAGGGGCGGGTTATCGAGGGCAAGATCATCAACTACACCATCGATCATAACTTGACCGCCACCGCGACGTACGCCCTCAACGCCGACCTCGGCGGCAGCCTCACGATCGGACAGAACCTCAACACGCGCAACCAGCGCCAGCTCGGCAACGTAGGTCGCACGCTGGTCGCGCCCCAGCCGTTCAAAGCGTCGAATACGGTCAGCCGGGATCCGGTGAGCGACGCGGAGCAGGTCATCCACGACGTCTCGTGGTTCGGCCAGGGCACGCTCGACATCAAGAGCCAGCTCTACCTGACGGCGGCGTTGCGCAACGACGGCTCGTCGACCTTCGGGCGCTCGAATCTGCGCAGCTGGTTCCCGAAAGGGAGCTTGGCCTGGGAATTCACGAAGGCCACCGGCGCCACGTCGTGGCTGTCGTACGGCAAGGCTCGCGTGGCGTACGGGGAAGCCGGCCAGGAGCCGCTGCCTTACTTCACGTCGCAGACGCTCACGGAAGCCCTGCTGGGAACCGGCATCTCACAGGGGACGGCCAATACGCCGACGCAGAACGGGCTCGGTGGTATGGTGACGCGCTCCGAGCTCAAGGCGGCATCGTCGCTCAAGCCCGAGCGCTCCAAGGAATTCGAGGCGGGCGTGGATCTGGGCTTCCTCAGGGATCGCGCCGACGCGAGCATCACCTGGTACAACAAGAAATCCACCGATGTGATTCTGCCCGAGCCGCTTCCCGTCTCCACGGGCTACTTCGCGCAAGGGTCGAACGCGGCGTCCATTCAGAACCGCGGCTGGGAGGTATCGCTGAACCTCCGCCCCGTGCAGCGCGCGGATTACGGCTGGGAGGTGGGGCTGCAGTGGGCCCGCAACCGCAACAAGGTGCTGTCGCTCGGCGCGGAGCAGTTCATCCCGATCGGCGACTTCAACAACCAGATCGCGATGGTGGGCCAGCCGATCGGCGTGTACCTCGGGAGCGGCTTCCTGCGGTGCGGCGTTTCCAACGGTACGACGAACATCGTCGCCGTGGCGGGTGGCGGCACGGACAGCCTGGGCGCCGTGTGTCAGGGCCATGCGCGGGGCGCGTTGTACGTGGACCCGAATGGCTACCCGTTGCAGGATCCGGATCCGCGCCTCGTACAAGACCCGAACTACAACTGGACCGGCAGCATCCGCTCCGCGTTCCGGTACCGGAAACTGCAGATCTCCGGCTTGCTCGACATCCGGAACGGCGGCCAGATCTGGAACGGCACGAAGGGCGCGCTGTGGAGCTACGGCACGCACAAGGATACGGAGCAGCGCGCCGTCTGCACCGCCCGCACCGAAACCGGGTGCACGGGGAACACCAAGATCTTCGGCCAGGGCGGCTGGTATGATGGCCCCGTCGTGGGGCCGGGTGCCGGCGTGCCGGCGTCGATCGGCGAGTATTGGTATCGCGACGTCGTGGGATGCCCGTTCCTCGGCATCGACGAGCCGTGCATCGAGGACGCCGGCTTCGCGAAGCTGCGCGAGGTCTCCCTCACGTACACGCTCGACGCGCCCTGGGTGCAGCGCTCCCTCGGATTCGCGAGCATCGACATCCGGGTGTCGGGCCGTAACCTGCACACCTGGACCAACTACACCGGCTACGACCCCGAGACGAACCTCGGCGGCGCGATCTCGGCAGGCCTGGGCGCCGGCGGCGTGGATTACTTCAACAACCCGCAGACGCGCTCGTTCGCGTTCTCCATCACCTTGAACCATTAACCCGAGGAGACCGACATATGCGTTCCAATACCAATGTCGCGCTCGTGGCACTGGGGCTGCTCCTCGGGACCACGGCCTGCGACACGTTCCTGACCGGGACCAAGCTGTCCGAGAACCCGAACCTGCCGACTTCGGCGTCGATCCAGCCGCTGTTCGTCGGCGTGCAGGCCGGCCAGTTCACGTTCCAGGAAGCCCTTGCGGCGATGATGACCTGCGAGTGGGTCCAGGCCTGCGGAGCTGCCAACGGGCGCTTCGTCCAGCAGGCGGGACAGTACGTGTTCGGAGAGACTTCCAATACCGGGGCCAACTTCGGCGACTGGCTGCAGGTATACGGCGGCGGCGGGCTGGTCGACATCAGGCGGGTGAAAACCCTCGCCCACGCCGCGGGCGACTCGACCTGGCTCGGCGTCGCCAAGGTCTGGGAAGCGCTGACCATGGGGACCGCCTCGGACCTGTGGGGGGATATTCCCTACTCCCAGGTGGACACCAACACGGCGAATCCACCCCTCGACGATCGGTTCGCCATTCTCGGGTCGCTGCAGACCCTGCTGGACCAGGCGATCACCGAGCTCTCGAGTAACCTCGGCGCCGGCCCGGGGAATCGTGACTTGGTTTTCAATCCGAGCGGCGATCAGTCCGTGGCGACGCTGCGGGCGAAATGGACTCAGGCGGCCTGGACGTTGAAGGCCCGTTACTACATGCACACCGCCGAGTCGTTGGGCGTGCCGGCGTACACCGCCGCCGTCGCGGCGGCGCTGAACGGCATCGGCGACGCTTCCGGTGCCGGCGATCTGCGTTCATTCCACACCCGCGTCACGGCCGAGCGCAACCTGTGGAGCCAGTTCCAGGTCAGCTCGGGGTTCGGCACCGACCTCGAGGCGGGCAAGCCCCTGGTCGACTATATGAACGCGCGCAACGACCCGCGGCGCGCCGCTTACTTCTGTTTGAACGCGCTGGGAGGATACGGCGGTGACGATTTCAACATCGCCGTCAACCCGGATTCCATTTCGAACTTCGCATGCCTGCCCGGACGGTTCGCGCCGGACGCGCGGATCCCGTACGTGAGCTATGCCGAGAACGAGCTGATCCTGGCGGAGGCATATGCGGCCACGGGCGACACGGCCAGCGCCAGATCACATTTGAACGCCGAACTCGCCACGGTACCGCTCCCGGCGGTGGCCAGCGGCTTGAGCGCCGCCGCGCTGCGCGACACGATCATGATGGAGAAGTACGTAGCCATGTTCCAGAACATCGAGACGATCAACGACTACCGGCGCACCTGCATTCCCGCGATCACTCCGGTGAGTAACGGGCAGGGATTCACGCACGTGCCCGGGCGGCTGTTCTACCCGCAGGCGGAGCGGAACGCCAACACCAACATCCCGGATCCGAGCATACAGCTCTCGACCCACGGGTTCCGCAACAAGGGGGACGTGCACGCTTGCCAGGGCAGCGATGCGGTGCCATGAGCCGCTAAGGAAGTAGCGCGCTCACCGGCCAAGTTCGGTCGAACACCACGCTCGCGCAGTATCCGGCGAGCGTGGCGTCCTTCTACGTGGGGGTGCCTTGCCTCGAGCGCGACCGGGCCGCAGCTTCCCGGCATGTCGCCTCGACGCCACAGCTCCCTGCGCGAAGGTGTGATCCTCGGCGCTGTTGTGGGCACTGGGATTTGGGTTTGGATCGCGCTGGTCGACGCGATCGTGGGCCAGCCGTTTCACACGTTTGCCGTGCTCGGGGGCGTGGCGCGCTTCACCACGCTGCACTACGTTCTGTGCCTGGCGTACGGAGTGGTCGCCGTCAGCGTCGTGCATGCGGCAACGCGAGAAGCCAGTCTCATCGTCGGCGCGGCGTTCGCGTTCTTCCTGCTCGAGCTCGGGTTCGTGATGGTGTCGGCGATTCTGTCGCAGGTCGGTCTCGGTCGGCTCGCCTGGGTCCGAATCCTCGGCGGCAACGTCGTGGGGCTCGCCCTGACGCTCTTGATTCTGTGGCGACGGCACCCATTGGCCCGGGAGTTCCGGGATGGGGCGGCTGAAGGGGAAGAGTGACCCGGGGACCGTCGACGTCGTGACCCGCTGCCGCGTGTGGCTGACCACCGCCGCCCTCGCCCTCGCCGGCTGCGCCGGCCCCTTCCCGCAATCCACGCTGCGACCGCGGTCCGACTTGGGTCGTGCGATCGATCACTTGTTCGCCGACATATTCTGGTGGGCCGTGATCGTGTTCGTACTGGTCGAGACCCTGCTCGTCGTCGCCCTCATTCGGTTCCGCCACCGGGAAGGACGCCCGGCCCCCAAGCCCACGCACGGGCACACCGCGCTCGAGATCGGCTGGACGCTCGCACCCGCGGTGATCCTCGTGCTCGTGGCCGTGCCCACGGTGCGCACCATTTTCGCGACGGCGGGCGACGCGCCTCCGGAGGCTCTCAAGATTGACGTGATCGGACACCAGTGGTGGTGGGAGTACAAATATCCGACCCTCGGCGTGGTGACGGCGAACGAGATGCACGTGCCCGCGGGCCGGCCGGTGCAGGTGTCGATCAGCTCGGCGGACGTGATCCACTCGTTCTGGGCGCCGGCGCTGGGCGGGAAGCGGGACGCCATCCCGGGGCATGTGACCCGCATCGCGTTTCGCGCGGATTCAGTGGGCGAGTATTCCGGTCAGTGCGCGGAGTTCTGCGGCACGTCGCACGCCAACATGGGGCTGCGCGTCATCGTCGAT
>DATNOH010000131.1:0-29404 GCA_035601435.1 Gemmatimonadales bacterium
TCAGCAGCACGAACAAGGTCGCCCACAATCCTCGGCGACGCTTCCCCCGGCGGCGCCGGCGGGGCGCGGGCACCAGCTCCTCGGGGGCAGGCTCTTCGACGTGCTCCCGGTCCTCGAATTCGTCGGGCCAGATGGGCGCTCCCGCGCCCTCTTCCTCCATGGCCACCGGCTCGACCGCCTCCGCTTCGGCCTCGAGTTTGGGTTCTGGCTCGGGCACGACCGCTGGACGAGGCGGTGGCGTGTGCCGTCGCGGGGGAGGCGCGGGCGGCGCGCGCGGCGCGGGCGGCGGGGGCGGCATGTCCTCGGCAGCCGTTAGGAACTTGAGCTCGTGCCTGTCCTCGGCCGGCGGGGGGGGCTGTCTAGGTGGAGGGGGGGGCGGTGGAGGCGGCGGCGGTGGCTGCGGCTTGGCGGACGCCGGCGTGAATTTCGGCTCTGAGGGTGGCTTCGCCGCCGCCGTTCGCAGCGTGGGCGCGGCAGGAGGAGTGACCGGGTTGTACGCTCGGTGATTCCTCCACGTCACGAACGAGCGCTTCTTGCCATCCGGACGGATCGACTCCGGGGCGAGCAGCTCGTAGAACGGCAGCGGGGTGGTGAGCCACGACTCGTCCGGAGTGGCTCGGAAGAATCCGGCCGCGGGCTCCTCCGGATCCGTCCCGAGCAGCAGCGTCACCTGCCACGGCTCGCCGAAGTAATGCTCGTGCGTCTCGACGTCGTGCTCGGTGAGGCTCAACGGGAGCGGCGGGTGCGTATGGTACCAGCCGATGAGATGCGCCTGCTGCGTCTCGAGCTGCTCTTGGACACGATCCCACAGCCGGGTGATGACGTCGCGCGTGCGGTCGCCGTAGATCGCTTGATTGAGCCGCAGCGCGGCGTCGATTACCAGATAGGAGACGTTCGTGTCCGGGCATTCGCACAGGTCGCCAAGCAGGAAGCCCAGGACGCCCTGCCCCGGTCGGGCGGGTGTGGCGATGTGCTCGTGGATCGCCGTCAGCGCGGACTGCGACAGGAAAACCGGAAACGGCATGTGGCCCGGTCGCTGGCCTCCCCCGCCCCCTCCATCGCCGGGGCTCCACAAGATCGACCGGGCGACAGGGATCGGCTGACGTAGCGGACCGTCGGTGCTCATCATCCCAAGATACGAAAGACGGGGGAGGTTGTGGAGGTTTGGGGAGGCTAGAGGAGGTTGCTCCGCCGACGTGACAACCTCCCCCAACCTCCTCCGACCTTCACCAACCTCCCCAACCTGCTATTAGCCGAGCTGCACCCGCTGCGAGCGCCGCATGCGGACCAGATCGTACATCTCCGCCACTTCGCCGCCCAGGAGGAACAGGTAGGCCGTGTAGTAGACCCACAGCAGGAACAGGAACAGCGCGACGATGTTCGCATCCGAGGCCACCCGGTCGAGGGTGGCGAACCGGGTCACGTACAGCGCGTACAGCCGCTTCGCCACCTCGAAGCCGAGGGAGCAGAAGACGGCCGCGACGAGGGCGGTCCGCCACACGATGCGTCGGCTGGGCAGGAATTTGAAGATCACGAAGAACATCGCCACGCCGAGCGCGAAGGAGATCAGTTCGAGACTCAACCGCCACATCCAGTCGAGCGCGAAGCTGCGACTCACGCTTCCCGCGTTACGCGCTTCCCAGGCGGCCACGAGCGCACCCAGCACGAGCAACGTGCCGGTGCCCAACACCATGGCGAGATCCAACAGCTTGGCGACGGGCCAGGAACGCCGCTCGTCGGTATCGAACACTTCGTTGAGCGCGGCGCGCAGGCCGCTGAACAGGCGCGTCGAAAACCACAGGAACAGGGGCAGGCCCACCGCGGTCAGCCCGACGCGCTGCCGCACCACGCTCGCCAGCGCGCTCTCCACCTGCGTGAACGCTGTGTCGGGGGTGCCGCCCGCGGTGGACGGGAGCAGCCGCGCGAGCAGCTCGTGCAGCTCGACCTGCTGGGTCGTGATCTGATGTTGCACGAGGTATCCGACCGTGGCGAGCAACAGCGCGACGAACGGGATGATGGTCAGCAGCAGATCGAACGACAGCGCGCTGGCGAGGAAGGGAATGTTGTCTTCGAAGGCCGCCTCAAACGTCCGACGAGCGATGCCGGTCACGGACCGGTGCCAGCCGCGCTCCGCCTTCACGCGACGGGTTCGTCCTCCTCCTCGACGCTGGTACCTTTGCCGCCGCGGCGGCGGCGCTTGGCCTCCGTCAGCCGCCGCTCGATCGCGACACGGGCGGTGGGCTCATCTTCCTCGTCGTCGGTGTCGAGCAGCTCGCCCAGCTCGCCCGCCTTCTCGGCCGCGAGGTCACGCAGCCCGCGCAGCTTGCGCGACAGTTTGGTGCGGGACGCCTCGCCCGGCTCGGGCGCGAACAGGAAGCCGAGCACCGCCCCGAGGCCCAGACCCAGCAGGAACGGCCCGAACCCTGCACCCCGCTCGCTCACTCGCCGGCCTCTAGATCATCCGGCGCGGCGACCGCCACCGCGCGCGGCTGCGCGTGGGATTGCAGCGGCGGCGTGACGAACCGATCGGTGATCGCGCGGGTGCCCGTGACGCGGAGCTGCTCGAACAGGAACGCGAAGTTCTTCTCCAAGTCGCCCGCGATCGCGCCGCGGACCTCGGCCGGCAGATCCCACATGCGCTGCTTGAACGGCCCGATCGCCTTCTTGCGGCTCTTGTAATAGAACTGCTCCTCGGTGTCCCCCTTCTTCCACTCGTCCTTGCACTCCGCCTTCACCCACTCCTGCAGCTCGCGCCGCAGGTCGGCCGGCAGCTTCGGGTGGTCGAATACGATGTTCTGGAAATTGGTCGCGAGGTGGATCTCGATCGCCTCGCACTTGGGGAAGTTACCGAACGCGTCGGGCGGCAGGGTTGAGGCTCCGTGCTGCACCGCGCCGCCCAGGCCGTATTGGCTGCGGGCGTCGGCGGACAGCGCCTTGAGGGCATCGAGGTCGAGCGCCACCTTGGCGATCGAGCCGTCGGGGAGCACCACGCCGCCGTGGCTGGTGCCCGTCTGCACGGAGATCTTGCTTATCCCCGCGTAGGGCCCGAGTCGTGCGAGCGCGCGCACGTAGCCGTCCATGAAGGCCTTCAGCTCGTGCACGTCGGAGTTCTTGCCCCCCACCTCGCCGATCTCCGCGCCCACCGACACCGTCACGCCTTCCGGCTCCCGGTCCCGGATGAATTTCGTCAGCTCGGCGGCCCGGTCGTAGTTCACGCGCTGCTGCGCGTCCAGCGTGGCCTGGGAGAGGTCCACCAGCGTGGAGGTGTCGACGTCGATGTTGTAGAACCCCGCGTGCAGCTCTTCCTCGATCAGCGTGCGTATCGCCCGCAGCTCGGTCTCGGCGTCGACGGCGTACTTTTTGGCGTTCACCTGGACATGGTCGCCCTGGATGAACAAGGGCCCCGTGAAGCCCTCCCGCAGGGCCGCGGCGGTCATCACGGCGACGTACTCGGCGGGCCGCTGCTCGGTGTAGCCGATTTCGGAGCGTGCGATCTCGCAAATCAGGGCGCCTACGTCGAGCCGCTTGGCGGCCCGGAAGACGGCCCGCGCGGAGTCGTACGACAGGACGCGGATGTTCATCGCGGGGGTCGTGAACGGCCGCACCTCGCCGCGCCCGCGCGCCAGGTACAGCTCGTGGATCGACGCGGGCCGCACCCCCGCCTCCTGCCCGATCTCCCAGATCAGCCAGCGCGCCTGCTCGCGCGCTTCCGGCGCACCGAATACCGCCTGACGCACCAGCTCGTCCATCGCGCCGCTCTGGCGCGCGGCCGGGCTGTGAAACCGCCGCAGCGTCGCTTCGGGTGTGTTCGCCATCGCTCTCAAAGCCCTCCTCGCGACGAATCTAGACCGGGCCCACCTCGATGACCAGCCCGTCGTAGGCCGGCGCGACGCCCGCCGGCAGACTCGCCGCAAGCTCCGCGTGCGGCGTCGCGTGCGTGAGGTGTGTGAGGAACGTCCGGCGCGCGCCGATTTGCTGCGCCGCCGCGACGGCCTCCGGGATCGAGAGGTGCAGCGGGTGCGGGCGCGGCAGCAGCGCGTTCAAGACCAGTACCTCGAGCCCCGCCAGCCTGGCGAGCGCCGCCTCGGGAATGGCCTTCGCGTCGGTGAGGTAGGCAATCGGTCCGACGCGGTAGCCGAGCACCGAGCGGTCGCCGTGCGGCAGGGCCAGGGCGCGGACCCGCATCCCCGCGATCTCGGCTTCGCGGTCGGGCTCGAGGGGCCGCGCCGCCAGATCCGGTTTGCTCGTGCCCGGCTGGGCGGGTGCGCCATCGAAGATGTACGCGAAGCGGCGCTCCAGCTCGGCGAGCGTGGCCGCCGCGCCGTACACCGCGAGCGGGGCCCGCTGGCGCGCGGAGAAGGCGCGCAAGTCGTCGATGCCGTGGACGTGGTCGGCGTGGGCGTGGGTGAACAGCACGGCGTCGACGGACCCGATGCCCGCCGTGACGAGCTGCAGCCGCAGCTCCGGGGGGGTATCGATGAGGAGGCGCCGCCCCCCCGATTCGATCAGCGCCGCGGTGCGGGTGCGCCGGTCACGCGGGTCGGACGATGTGCAGGTACGGCAGTCGCACCCGATCTGCGGCACCCCGTACGACGTGCCCGTGCCGAGAAACACGAGCCTCACTTCACACGACCTCGACCTTGAGCAGGTTGGTGGTCCCGGAGACCTCCCACGGCAGACCCGCCGTCATCACGATGCGATCACCGGCGCGCGCGTACCCGCGCTTCAGGATCAGGTCGCGCACCACGGCGAGCATCGCGTCGTAGCCCGGCACTCGATCGACCAGGACTGGCGTCACGCCCCACACCAGCGCGAGCTGGCGGTAGGTCGTGTCCTGGGTGGTCACAGCGAGGATCGGGACCGGGGTGCGGAGCGCCGCGACCTTGCGCGAGGTGAACCCTCCCGACGTGAGCGTGACGATGAGCGGCGTCTTGAGCATCCGCGCCACGGCGCTGGTGCCGATCGCGATCGCGTCTTCGACGGAGACCGTCTCGCCCAGAGCGAGCCGACGCTCGTCCCGGGTTCCCACCCCCACCAGTGGGCCCTGCTGCTCCATCTCCCGGATGATGCGGTCCATCGCCCGCACCGCCTCGAAGGGATACTCTCCCGTCGCCGTTTCGGCCGAGAGCATGACGGCATCCGTGCCGTCGAGGATCGCATTCGCCACGTCGGACGCCTCGGCGCGAGTGGGCCGCGGGTGGTGCACCATGGACTCGAGCATCTGGGTGGCCGTGATGACCGGCTTGCCGTAGCGATTCGCCTCACGGATCAGTCGCTTCTGGACCGCCGGCACTTTCTCGAACGGTAGCTCCACCCCCAGGTCGCCGCGCGCGACCATCACCGCGTCGCACGCTTCGAGGATCCGCGGCAAGTCGTCGAGCGCGGTCGCCTTCTCGATCTTCGCCACGAGCTTCATGTCGGGGGTGACGAGCGCCCGCAGCTCGCCCAGGTCCTCGGCCCGCCGCACGAACGAGAGCCCCAGATAGTCGGCGCCGGCTTCCACCGCGTGCGCCGCGTCCTCCCGATCCTTGTCCGTCAGTGCCGGTGCGGACACGTGCAGCCCCGGGAGGTTCATCCCCTTGTGCGCCGTGAGCGTCCCGCCGTCCACCACGCGGCCTTCCACGCGCGGGGCGGCGATACGCGTCACCTCGAGCGACAAGAGACCGTCGTCGAGCAGGATGAGGGCGCCCGGGCGGGCGTCGGTGGCGAGATCGGCGTACGTCGTCGGAAGCTCATCGCCGCGCGCCTCCTCCTCCGGCGCGAACACGATGGTCTCCCCGGCGCGCAGGACTCGCGGCGCGGCCAGCTTGCCGACGCGGATGCGCGGCCCCTGTAGGTCCACGAGCACCGCCACCGCGACGTCGGCGGCCGCCGCCGCTTTGCGCACCGCGGCGATCCAGCTGGCGCGCAGCTCCGGGGTGCCGTGGGACGAGTTCACACGAATGACGTTCGCGCCGGCGCCGATCAACCCGGCGATGCCCTCGGGCGTCCCTGTGGCGGGACCGAGCGTGGCGACGATCTTGGTGCGGCGGATCAGAGCCCCTCCCCCCTTTCCCTCTCCCACACTGGTTTTCAACATGCCAGGTTCGTGGCTGAAGTGTGGAAAACTCCGTGCCGAGACGCTCGGGCCAGAGGCCCGAGGATGGTATCCGACCCGGCACTACGCGGACGCGCTAAGTGCCGATCGAGCGGTCGAATAGATGACACACTTCAAGTGGTCTCTCGCTCGGTCGCGCGGCAAAGGCGGCGAGCCGGGGGCATGCATAAAGATACGCACATGTGTAACCCCTAGCGCACGACCCCGATTTGCTTCTCCTCGAGCCGCTGCTTGAACTCCTCGAGCAGGTGAACCGCTCGGGCGATGCTCGACGCGGGCAGTCCCTCGATGGCTCGCGCCGCGAGACGACGCTCGAGCTGCCCGGCGCGCAGCAGCACCTCGAGACCGTGCCGCGTGAGGGTCACGCGCACGCCGCGCTCGTCCTCCGGGTCGGGCGTCGTCTCGACCAGCCCTTTGGTCTCGAGCCGTTGGATGAACGTGGTGGCGGCCGCGCGAGACACCCGCAAATGCGCGGCGATTTCCTTGGGGCGGGCCCCATCCGGCCCACCCTGGTCGACGGCCACGAGCGCCGCCTGGGCGCGGTGCGACAGGCCGTAGGCGCGGAACGCGCGGTCGCCGGCCCGCTCCGCCGCCGTTTTGGCGGCCACGATCGCGTCGGTCAGCTGCAGGGCCAGCTCGGAGCGGTCGGTCATGGGTGTGTCAGTAGTTAATATGTTGACAGTTAATATACTAACTACATTCCACCCTGCAAGGCAGCGCCTAACAGGTCTCGGTCCAATCCACCGGCGAGCCGGCGCCGCAGCGGACGCACTTCAGGCTGCCGGGGTTGCCGGCGAAATCCTGCCGATAGTGGCACAGGGGGCAAACCGCGTAGGTGGTGACCACATCACTCCCCCGCCCTCCCAGCGTGGGCCGGAGCACCCCGGTGCGCACCACGATGCTCCAATGGTCGGGGACCTCGGTCCGGATCGTCACGTCGCCCCGGGGCAGCCGCACCCGTTGCTGTCGCACTTCGACGACGACGTGACCGTCCGCCGACTCCTCGACGATGGGATACCAGGCGCCGCGGCGGAGAATGTCCGCCACGTTGTCCGCACAGCGGGCCCAGCCGAGGGTGATGCGCATGGGGAATGACGCCCACATGATACCATGTTTTGATAGATTGCGTTATGCACAACGTCGGCCGAATCGTCCGCCTGCAAATCCAACGCTCCTCACTCAAGACCGGTAAGAAGCCCAACCGTGCGTACGACCCGGCACCGCTGTTGACGGTGGATCGCCTGGCGCTCGGACCGGACGGCGCCCTGGGGGCGGGCTCGGACGGATCCTGGGTCGTGGACGTGCACCACCGAGCGCACCCCCGTACGAAGAACGAGGACGGTGCACACGGGGTGTCCATCGGATTCACATCCCACTACGCGCTGATGCGCGAGCGCTTCGGCGATCGCGTGACCCTCGGCTGCGCCGGCGAGAACATCATCGTCGAGACCGAGGGTCGCATCGCGTTCGATGATCTGCAGCGCGGCATCGTGCTGCTCGCGGGCGACGGTCAGGAGCTCGCTCGGCTCGAGGTGTTGCAGGTCGCGGAGCCGTGCCGACCGTTCACCGGGTGGGCGCTGGGAGGTATCGTCGAGTCCCGTGTCCTGAAGGAGAGCCTGCAATTCTTAGAGGGGGGAATGCGCGGGTACTACTGCCAGGGCGTGGGTTCGGGAATCGTTTCCCTGGGGGATCGGGTGGCGGTGCTCGACGCGTGAAAAGCAAAAGGGGGAAGAGTGCCGGAGTGCACGCTTCCCCCTTCCCCAGCTCTTCACCGGCTTCTCGAGGGCTCTAGCTCATCTCATCCCAGGCCAGCGCTCCCGTTTTCTTGCACCGCTCGCACACCAGCTCCTTCACTTCCGCCTCAAACCCTTGCCGGTGGCGGCAGGCGGGACACACGGCGTAGGTGAGGGGGAACAGGCGCCCCACCCGCTGAATCTCGCGCGGCTCGCACCGCACGACGCTCCAGCGCTCGGGGGGATGATAGCGGATCTCGAGGAAGCGTCGATCCACCGGTACGTTGCGCCGGTTCACGTCCAGCACGACGATGTGGCTGGACGAGATGCGCACCACGGGGTACCACGCGCCCCGGCGCAGCAGATGAGCGCCGGGTCTGCCGACCCGGGCCCAGCCTTTGGCCTGGAGCCGCGTGGGAGTCATTGGACGGAACGGAATACTCACGCGTTGAGAATAACATCATCGCGGTGCTGCCAGTCGTGACAGCCGTCACAGGCATGACCGCCGCGCGGGATGTGACGCGCGACCCCGGCGCGCGGTGAGGCGCGGCCCACGACACCCGTCGCTGCCCCGCCCTCGCTCAGCCGCACTCCGAGAAGCCGCACACGTGGCACTTGGCGCAGCCCTCGATGAAGGCGAGCTGCGAGCCACAGTCGGGACACGCGCCGATGAAGTCCTGCGCGCTACCCGTCCCCCCCCGCTCGCCGGCCGTCCCTTCGGGTCCGGGCATGCCCGCTTGCACGGGAGCGGGGGCGGACGCGGGCGCGCCGCCCAGGAGGTCCTGCTGGATGCCCTGCTTTTCCTGCATCCACTTCTCGATCGCGATCCCAATGGCGTCCGGTACCGAGAGCACCTTGTTCGGCCCGAGCCCGACGACCCGATCGGACGAGATGCCCCGCAGCTGGCGGTACACCTCGCGTAGCGGGATGCCCGAGCGCAGCGCCAGCGAGATGAGCCGTCCGATCGCTTCCACGTCGGCCATGAGCGCGCCACCGGCCTTGCCGAGCGAGATGAAGACCTCGAACGGTTGGCCCTTGTCATCTTCGGTGATGTTCACGTACATGGTGCCGAGCGGCGTCTCGACCCGCCGCGTGGCGCCCTTGAGCAGGTCGGGGCGGGAGCGTTTGGCCCGTCGCTGCAGGTTTTCGGCTTCGGCATCGTGCAGCTTGTCCCGCGTGCGCGCGAGCTCAGCCTCGAGCTCCGCGATCCGGCCCAGCGCTTCCGCCAGGGCGTCCTTACCCTGCCCCGCGGCCTGCTCCTGCACTTTCTTCGCCGTCGCGCCGGTGGAGAGCACCTGCATCTCGCGCGCGCCGTCGCGATACACGGTCACACCCTTGCAGCCCAGCTTGTAGGCGTAGCGGTAGATCTTCTCGACGTACTCCTCGGTCGCATCGTTCGAAAAGTTGCAGGTCTTGGAGATCGCCGAATCGGTGAACTCCTGGAACGCCGCCTGCATCTGGATGTGCCACTCGGGCGTCACGTCGTGCGCGGTGACGAACACGCGCTGCCACTTCGCGGGCACCTGATCGAAGTGAATGTGCCCGGCGGCGGCGATCTGCTGCACCAGCTCGTCGGAGTACCACCCTTCCTGCTTGGCGATCGCGACAAAGTCCTCGTTTACGTCGGGCATGATCACGCCCGCCTGGTTCCGCATGAAGGCGACGGCGAACAGCGGTTCGATGCCCGACGAGCAGCCGGCGATGATCGAGATGGTGCCGGTGGGCGCGACGGTGGTGAGGTTGCAGTTGCGGAGCCTCCGCATGGGGCGCACGCGCTCACCCTTGGGCCCGCGGGCGCAGGTCGCATCCGGCCCCCAAATCGACCGCTCCCACTCGGAAAACACGCCGCGCTGCGCGGCCAGCTTCTCCGAGGCAGCCTTGGCTTCCTCGTCCACGAATTCCATGACGCGCCGGCCCAGGGCTACGCCCTCGTCCGAGTCATAGGAGAGGCCGAGGCGCACCAGCAGGTCCGCCCAGCCCATGACCCCGAGCCCGATGCGCCGGATACGCTTGGCGAGGTCGTCGATTTCGGCGAGCGGGTACTTGTTCGCGTCGATGACGTTGTCGAGGAAGTGGGTGCACAGGTGCACCGCCGTCCGCAACCGATCCCAGTCCACTTCCCCGTCCTTCACGAACAGCCCGACGTTGATCGAGCCGAGGTTGCAGACATCGTAGGGAAGCAACGGCTGCTCGCCGCACGGGTTGGTGGCCTCGTAGCTGCCGAGCTGCGGGACCGGGTTGTAGTAGTTCGCCCGATCGATGAAGTACACACCCGGCTCCCCGGTCTTCCAGGCGCCGTGCACCACCTTCCGGAACACCTCGCGGGCGTCGAGCCGGCCGACGGCGGCGCCGGTGCGCGGGTGGATCAGGTCGTAGCTCGCCCCCTCCTCCACCGCCCGCATGAACGCGTCGGTCGCCGCCACCGAGATGTTGAAGTTCGTCACCTGGGTGAGGTCGTCCTTGCAGGCGATGAACTCCAGGATGTCGGGGTGGTCGACCCGCAGGATGCCCATGTTGGCACCGCGCCGCGTCCCGCCCTGCTTCACCACGTCGGTCGACGCATCGTACAGCTTCATGAACGACACGGGGCCCGAGGCCACGCCCATGGTGGAGCGCACGACGTCGTTCTTGGGCCGCAGGCGCGAGAATGAGAACCCGGTTCCGCCACCCGATTGGTGCACCAGGGCCATCGCCCGCAGCGTGTCGTAGATCCCGCTCTGGCCGTTCGAGAGCGCGTCCTCCACCGGGAGCACGAAGCAAGCGGAGAGCTGGCCCAGCGGCCGTCCGGCGTTCATGAGCGTGGGCGAATTCGGCATCCAGACCCGGGAGGCCATGAGCTCGAAGAACGTCTCGGCCAACCCTTCCACGGCTTTCTCGGAGGCCCCGTAGCGTCGATCCGGCTCGGCGATGGTGCGCGCAACCCGCCAGAACAGGTCCTCGGGTCGCTCGACCGGCTTGCCCTGATCGTTCTTCACCAGGTAGCGGCGCTCGAGCACGGTGACTGCGTTGGGGCTCAAATCGAGTGTGCCGGTGCGGCTGGAAGCAGTCATGCGGGCTCGTCCCTCGCGGAGGTGAGCTTGCTCACCCAACGTGTATAGGTGTGAAATTTACTGCGCGCGGATCAAAAAGGCGCGGAAGGGCAAGGTAGACCTTTGAGCCGGCCCGAGCAACACCTCGCGAGAGCGCCACCCCTACGGCACATGCAACAATTCACATCACAAACTTGTTCCAGCGATCGGGAACGTCCCCGCGCGGTGCCGCTGCGCCTCGGCCACGTAATGCTCCCACGTGTCCCGAATGCGCGCCCGCAGGGCGTCGTCCACCGGTCGTGTGACGCGTGCCGGCACCCCCACCACGAGCGAGCCCGGGGGGACCAGGGCGCCTTCGGGCACGACTGCACCGGCAGCGACCACGCTGCCCGTCCCGATGTGGACGCCGTTCAAGAGCACGCTGCCCATGCCGATGAGGCAGTCGTCCTCCACGGTGCACCCGTGCAGAACGGCGCGGTGCCCCACCCCGACGCGCGCGCCGACGCGCGCGGGAAGGTCCGCATCGACGTGCACGATGGTGCCGTCCTGGATATTGCTGTTCTCGCCGATCACGATGGCGGCCATGTCCCCGCGAAGCACGGCGCCGTACCATACGCTCGCATGCGCGCCCAGGGTGACGTCCCCCAGCACGATCGCGCCAGGAGCGATGAACGCCGTCGGGTGAATGTTGATGGTTACTGCCTCACCGGCTGGAAATTCCACTGGACCCACGCGTCCACCGGCTCGCCGTTCTTCTGGGCGGGGTTCCAGCGCAGGGTCTTCGCCATGTCCAGCGCCTGGTTGTTGAACGTGTCGAGGTTGGAGGGTCCGAACACGCGCGCCTCGAGCGTCGTGCCGTCCTTGGACACATGGATCAGCAGGATGGCCTGGCGCGGGAAGATCGTTGCATCCGAGGACACGGGGATGCGGGTCAACGACAGCGGCACGGGGCGCGTGTCGAAGCAGAGATTGTCCTGGTTGTAGGCGGGCCCATACTGCTCGCACGGTCCGGCGTTCGACCCTCCTTCACCCGATCCGGCCTGGAGCTCGACCCGCACGGTGGACGGCGCACCGGGCGTGATGACCACCTGGCGGTCGTACGCCTCGAACCCGGTTACCCGCACGGCGAGACGGTACGTGCCGGGAGGCAAGTCACCCTGCGAGCCCCGAAACGGCATCCCGTTGAGCGTGACTCGAGCGCCCTGGGGCAGGCCCTGGAGCGTCAGGTGCCCGAGCGTCCCGGGAGGGACCAGGCGGGTGCGGGCGGTGTCGGCGCGGGGAATCGCGGCCGCGGTCTGGGCCGCCGTGTCGAGCGCTGTAGGGACACCGGTGTCCGACAGCAGGCGCTGGGCGAGGGTGTCGCGGGGGGCGGCGGTCGACGCGGAGTCTCCCGGAGCGGCTCGGGCGAAGAACAGCAGGCCCTTCTTGTACGCGTACAGACCGGGGGCGCCCAGGCCAATGGCCAGGACGACCACCCAGAGTGCGATCCCGGCGGCGACCGAGCGTCTGTGGTGGTCGCCCGCCCCGGGCTCGGGGACGCGCGGCAGCGGCGTGGTGAGCGCGGACGCCAACCGGACTCCCGCCAGGGACGGAATGGCTTTGGTGGCGGCGGTCGCGAGCCCGACGGCCGCCATGCCGCCCCCCGCCTCGAGCACCTGCACGAGATCATCGGCGCTCTGAAACCGCTCATCGGGAGCCTTCGCCATCATCTTCCGGATGATCTCGAACACCGTGCGTTGGTCGTAGGTCTCGAGTGGCGGGGTGGGGATTTCCTCCATGATATGCTTGTAGCCGATCGAGAACGAATCCTCCCCGTCGAACGGCACGCGCCCGGTCAGGCTCTGATAGCCGACGACACCGAGGGAATAGATGTCGGACCGTCCGTCGAGCGCCTGGGCGCGCGCCTGCTCCGGGCTCATGTAGTGCGGCGTGCCGATGGACATCCCGGTGCCCGTCAGCTTGCCGCCCGACGCCGCCTTCGCGATCCCGAAATCCGTGACCACGGCCAGCCCGTGCTCGTCGAACATGATGTTGTCGGGCTTAATGTCGCGGTGCACGATGCCGCTCTTGTGCGCGTACGCGAGGGCGCGCGCCACCTGGACCAGGATTTGACGAATTTCGGGCGGGGGTAGTGTGCCGCGCGCGGCCAGCACCGACGACAGCGGCTTGCCGCGCAGGAACTTCATCACGAAATAGATCACGCGACCGGATTTGCCGACGCGATAGATCGGGATGATGCTGGGGTGCTCGAGCTTGGCGGAGGTACGAGCTTCGCGCTGGAACCGCTCGACGAACTCTTTGTCGAACGCGAGGGAGAACGGCAGGACCTTGATCGCCACGTCGCGTTCCAGCTGCTTCTCGCGTGCCTTGAAGACGATGGCCATCCCGCCGCGGCCCAGCTCGTCGAGGATCTCGTACTCGTCTTTCAGCTGCTCCCGCACCAGATCGAGCTCCGTCGCGTCGGCCGGCTGATCACGCACAGCGGCTACGGGAGTCGTATGCGACAGATCCAGTCCGCAGGAGCGGCAGAACTTGCTGGCGTCGTCGTTCTGGGTGCCGCAGCGGGAGCAGTACATCAATTCTCCGAAGGGTCGCGGAAACTTAGGGATTCGTCGGACGACGTGTCAACTCGCGACACCGCCCCGCGTGCTCAGAAGTCGGAGGCGAGAGCCGCGTACACCTGTGTGCGCCGCGGGATACCCGAGGGCGGATCGGCGAGCGGCTGCGCGACCCCGAGTCGCACCGACAGGGGGAAGTCGTAGCTCGCCGTCAGCACGCCGGCCAGCTCGAGTCCGGCGGAGCGCAGCCGGGTGAGGCGCGGCGACGTGCCGGGGGCCCAGGCGTCACCGGCATCGGCGAACAGGTTGAGCCAGAGCTTGTCGACGCCGAGGGGAAGATGACCGATGGCACGGCCCACAAGCGCGAGCGGCATGCGATACTCGACGCTGCCCGCGACCGCGCGCTGGCCGCGCAGCTCGCCCGACGCATACCCACGGATCGGAAACGCGCGCGTGGCGTTGAGCGTCGGCGCGAAGAAGAAGTTCACGCCCTGCGGTGACACGCCGCCAACCCGGAACAGGGTGCCGAGCGGCCCGGTGGTGGCGCCCGCAAGGAGCCGCAGCGCCAGCACGTGGTGGGCAAAGCCGCCCAGGCCGGGGACGCGGGCGTACAGCGCCAGCCGGGAGCGCACCTCGTTCGACCAGCGCGTGGCGCCCTGCTCGTCCCGCCGCCGATAGGTCGCGGACCACGTGAACCCGTTCTCCGGTGAGATCGAAACGGCACCGACCACCAGCCGCGACAGTGTGAGCGTCACCGACCCGCCGACGAGATTCTGGGTCTCACACCCCACGCAAATGGCGGCCAGTGAGGTGTCGGGGATCGTGGCGAAGCGGGTGCGCTCGAACTCCACCGCGGCCCGCACGCTTGCCAGCCTGCGCCAACGCCGGGTCACGAACGACGCGCCGAGCGCCGCATAGTGGTCGAGCTCCGACACCGTGACATTCGGTGCGCTCGGCGGCGATCCAAGGTCCGCCCAGGACGCCCAGGCCGACAGGTCCAGCGTCGGGTTGCCCAGCACCGACGACACCAGCGCGAAGTCGCCTGCGGCGCGGAACGGGTGCGGTGAAATGTACAGGTCCGCGGCGTAAGCGAACCGGCCCAGGGCGTCCGTTCCCGCCGTGAGCGCTCCGCCAAACCGTCCGGTGGGTCCGGCGTTGTCGAACAGCGGGATCCAGAAATGCGGACGGAGCGATGGCCACATGGTGTAGCCGGTCTCGGTGAGCGGCACGGCGGGCGCGGAGTCGAACCGCAGCGGCTCGGGGAACGTCACCGGCGGACGTCCCTCGACCACCGGCGCCCGGCGCAGTTCCCAACCGTGCGCCCTGAGGGCGGCATACAACAGGGTACCGTCCGGGAGTGGCGCCGGTGCCCGGGCGCCGAGCGGCTCGTTCGTTAGCGGTTGTGCACCCCCCGAGTCGCGCCAACGATACACCTGCGGAATTCCGGTGGGGTCGGCGACGAACCAGATCTCACCGCCGGACGTCCACACCACGTCGGCAATACTGCCGCCGGTCTCGATGAGCAGCGCGGCCGCTGCGGGAGAGTCCGCCGGCCAGCGCACCAGCGCCCAGCGGCCGTCCACGCTCCGGCTCCCGGCCGCGCGGCGCCCGTCCGGCGATGGCACGACGTCCTGCCACACGGCGCCCGGTGGCAGATCCGGGGCGGGAACGGTCGGGCGAGCCGAGGCGGGGCCGAGCGCGATGGCGGCCAATCGGCCCCCGCCCGCGGCGGGAGCGACCAGCCGGGCGCCGCGCGTCGCGCGCCGCCACGCCCGGCCCGGGACCCAGCGGTACAGGTCGCTCCTGATCCGCCAGCGGCTGGTGAAATCGAGCTGCGTGACCACCAGGGTGTCCCCTTGCCAGTCGTAATCCACGCCTCCGTTGACGCGGCGGGCGGCAAGCGAGCGTCCCGTCGTCGCATCGAGCACGCGCAGCAGGCTCGTCCCCTTACCGTCGTCCCGCACGTAGGCCGCCCGCCGTCCGTCCGGCGACACCCGCGGCACCGGCTCGGTTCGCAGCAGGCTGTCGAGCACGCGTGCTGCGGGCGGCGCCCCACTCGTCCCGGGCAGGTCGGGTGCGGTCCCACGCGGCCATTCGCTCCCGAGTGTGCGTCCCGGCGCCACCCGCGCCACCTGACGCCCCACGCGGAACGGAATCAGCTGCCCGGACGTCGCCTCGGCGAACTGCGGCACCACGGAGTCTCCCGCGGCGCCGGCGAGGTAATGAAGGAAGCGGCTGCCATACGCGTACGGGACCAGGCCGTCCGCCCAGCGCGTGAACAGGGTCGCGTTCCACGGGGACCGCGCCGTGCCCGCCACGTGGTCCGCTCCCAGCACCTGGGTATGGAAGCTCCCCCGCACGCGTCCCGCATTCGTGAACTTCGACTCGTAGTACGTCGCCAGGCCTTCGATCACCCAGCTCGGCTGATATTCGTTCGGGAACAGGCCGGGGGCGCGGCCGAACACGCGCTGCAGCCCGCGCCACAGCCCGCGCGAGCGGTCCAGGTGAAATACGTGCGCCAGCTCGTGTGTGGTCACGAGCCGGAGCCAGTTGTCGAAGAACAGGAGTCCGTGGTCGCCGGCGGGCGGCGCGGCGTAAATGGTGATCCGGTTCGATGGAACGACGGTGGTAAAGCCGTTCGCGGCGTCGATGTCGTCGGCCAATGTGAGGTCCACGACCCCGCGCGGCGGGTGGAGCTCGGTCGCCAGCAATCTGTAGGAGCGCTCCGCCTCGCGCGCCTGTGAGAGGGCGACGTCGCGGTAAGCCGGCCGGAAGTGGACGCGGAAGTGAGGAGTGTGCAGGGTGCGCCAGCTGCCGGACGGATCGACCTGGGCCTCCGCGCGCCCGGCGAGCAGGAGCAGAAACAGAATGCCGAATGCGGAGTACGGAGTGCGGAGTGTAAATGGAAAGTCGAGCCCGCGGATCGAACCTCCCGTGCAATTCCGCACTCCGCATTCCCCACTCCGCACTTTACTCCGCACTTTCATGGCTCCCGTGCCCGGTCGCGTAAGAAGTTCTCGATCCCGCTCACGACCCCGCGCGCGTACCGCCACTGCCCGTCCTCGCTGGCGAGCAACGCCTCCTGCTCGGGGAGCATGATGAACAATCCCTCGGTGAGCGCCGCGGGCATCCACGTGGGCCGCACGAGCGCATAGTCTCCCCGGCCGATCCCGAGGTCGCGCACGCGCAACTCCGTCACGAGTGCGCGGTCCAGCTCGCGGGCCAGGCGCGTGCTCCGCGGCTGGAAGTAGTACACGCTCGTTCCCGAATTGGTGAACGGGTTCACGCCGTCCGGCAAGGCATTGGCGTGAATCGACACGAGCACGTCGGCGTCGTGGAGCTCGGCGAAATGGGTGCGGGGGTACAGCTCAATCGGCGTCGAGTCGGTGCGCGTGAGGAACACGACGGCTCCGGCGCGCTCGAGCAGCGCTTTTGCTTTGAACGCCACGGCCAGCGTCGCCACCGGCTCCCACAATCCCGTCGGCCCCCTGGCGCCGAGCGGCGGGTGACCGGGGTCGAGCACGATGGTCCGGCCGCGGAGCGGGTGCTCGCGATCGAAGGCGGGAGGACGCCGCACCTCGAGCAGCAGGTCGCGGCCGTCGAAGCGCGCGCGGTAGCCCCACACGCGCCGAGTCAGCTCGAGCGTGATCGTCACCTCGTCCGCCGCCGGCTGCGCATAGGTCATGCGCGTGACCAGCGGATCGGTACCTGCCGCTCCTCCGCCCTCGCCGTACTGCATCCAGTTGATGTCGGAAGCGCCACCGTACAGACGTAGCGTGAGACTCCGCTCGCGCTCCGTGATTTGGAACGGGAGGCGGGCCGGCAGCGGCACGCGCAGCGTCACCGATTTCGGCCCCGACGCGAGCCGGACGGAGTTTACCACGCCTCCCGGCGGCGGCGTGCCCCGGGGCAGACGCACCACGTCGGCTTCGTTCACCCATGCGACCGTGGCGCGGGAGAGCCGGAGCCGCACCTGGTCGTTCCAGCGTCCCGACTCGACGGCCACCGTCCCGGTCGGGAGGAACCAATTGTACGTTCCGTGAGGGACGGCGCGCCCGGGGGTCAGGCTATCGGTCGTCCCGGTGCGGGCGGTGTCGTCGTCCAAGACGACGACCGTCGGGAAGGTCATATCCACGACGTTCACGCTGATGGGCCAGCGCGCCGTCGCGGTGTCCCCGCCCACGCTCGCGGCGAGCGTGGCGCACGCCGTCCGGCCGTCCGCGCACAGGGCGGCCGCCGGCAGCCAGCCGACATAGCGTCCCGCGACCGGCGTGTGCCGGGGCGGCGCGGTATCGATGACGAACGCGCGAACGCCTCCGGGGAGGCCGACGGGCGCGGTGTCGGGGACCAGCGGAATGCTCGAGCCCCACGGCAGCAACAGGCGCACCGTCGCGCCGGGCGTAGCCTGCACGCTCAAAGGAATCCCCTCCGCCAGCGGTAGCTCGACAGTCCCCGCCGGCGCGAAGCTGGTCGTGTCGATCCACACCGCGCGTCCAGTGGGGGGCCGGAACTGCGGTGCGACGCGCGCGCTGTACACGAAGCGACTCGAGTCGGACGCCGACCGGGTCGCCGCCATCACGAAGTGCGCGACGGTGTCGTCGGGCAGCGGCAACCAGGCGATCCATGCACCATTCGCCAGCACGGGTACCGACTGGCCGTTGATGTCCAGATGCACCGGTACGCCGCCCCCGCCGCGCACCGCGCCGAACAGGAATACCGAGTCGTGGGATTGGATGACATCGGTGACGGCTGGATAGACGACGGCGATTTGCAGCGAGTCGCGGGCCGGCGCGGCGGGCGACGGCAATGCGCCTCCCGCGACGGGTGCGGTGCCGGAGCGCGGGACCGCGCATCCGGTCACGACGCTCACGAGCATCACGCAGACCGATCGCACAGGACGCGCAAGGTAGCATCGGTCCTTTCGGCCCGTCAATTTGCCGAATTGATTGGCAGGCCATAACTTCTGCGCCCAGTGGAGCACTTCCGCCAGTGACCGCCTGCCCTTACTGCGGTCGAGCGAACGACCCCGGTGCACAGTTCTGCATGGACTGCGGCAAGCCCATGACCAAGCCCACAGGACGCAAGGCCGCCGGGGCATCGGCAGGCGAGGGGGGCGGGGGGGGCGGGGGGGGCAGGGGGAGCGGGGGGGGCCGGGGCGGCGGGGGTGGCGTAGAGACGGCGAACGGGGCCGCCCCATTACCCAGCACGCGGGTCGTCGCGCGCGCGGGGCCGGCCCGCGACCAGGAGCCGATCGCCTGCCCCTTCTGCAGCGGCTCGGCCAGCAAGCTGCGGCCGTTCTGCCCCCATTGCGGCCGCCGACTCACGGCCCCCGGTTCGGGGCCGAACTGCCCGCGCTGCGCTTCGCCGGTGGACCCGGGAATCAAGTTCTGCGCGACTTGCGGTGCGCCGCTCATCGACGTAGCGGCCGCCCGTCGGGGCATCTCGGGACCCTCACGCGCGGGAGCGACCATCGCGCTCGTCCAGCTCGACGATCTGGGCAGCCCGGTGCAGCGCTTCGAGCGCACGACGCCCGACACCACCATCGGCCGCATGGACGGCGACATTCGCTTCCCCGACGACGTGTTCCTGTCGCCGTTGCACGCGAAGCTCTCGTGGGAGCAGGACACGCTTGTCGTGCGCGATCTGGGCAGCCGCAATGGCACCTGGGTCTTCCTGGAGGAGGCGCATCGACTGCTCGACGGCGACCTGCTGCTCATCGGCTCCCAGGTGATCCGGTTCCGGCGATTGGGGTATCCGGGCCCGCACCCGCCCGATGCCGATGCCACCAAGCGGATGGGCAGCCTCAGTCCCAGCGCCGACATCGCGAGCCTCACGCAGCTGCGCTCCGACGGCAGCGTGCGCGACGTGATCCAACTCTCCCCCGGGCGCGACGTCGCCATCGGCCGCGAGCAAGGCGACTGGGTGTTCCCGTACGACCCGGCGATGAGCGCGCGTCATGCCCTGGTGCGCTCCGAAGACGCGGACTTCGTCGTGGTGGACGCCAACAGCCGCAACGGCGTCGCGATCGCCGCCCGCGGCGACATGGCGCTGCGGAACCAGTCGCGCATCCTGGTCGGCGACAAGCTGCTGCGGATCGAGATTCCGACGTGAAGATATGCCCCGTGTGTGCGACCGAGTATCGCGACGACGTGCGGTTCTGCCCCAACGACGGGCAGACCCTACGCTCATCGGGGCCGACCCAGAATCTCGTGGGCCAGGTGCTGGCCGACCGTTATCACATCATGAAAAAGCTGGGTGAGGGGGGCATGGGCCAGGTGTACCTCGCCGAGCACGTGAAGATGGGGCGCCGCAGTGCCATCAAGGTGATGAACCCCTCCATGGTGCACGACCCCGAAGCCGTGGCCCGCTTCAATCGCGAAGCGGCGAACGCCAGCCGCATCTCGGACGCCCATGTCTGCGCCATTTACGACTTCGGCGAGACTCCCGAAGGGCTCATCTACCTGGCCATGGAGTTCATCGAGGGCGAGCCCCTCACGGAGCTGATCAGGCAAGAAGGCGCGCTGCCCGTTTCCCGCGCCGCCGACATCGCCATCCAGGTGGCCGCGGCGCTCCAGGCGGCACACGACCTCGGCATCGTGCACCGCGACCTGAAGCCCGACAACATCATGCTGGCCCGCGGTCGCGACGGGTCGGACGCGGTGAAAGTGGTCGATTTCGGCCTCGCCAAGGCCGTGGGCGGCGAAGGGGGTGGCCAGAAGGTGACGAGGACCGGCCTGGTCGTGGGCACGCCCGAGTTCATGAGCCCGGAGCAGCTCTCGGGCGACAAGTTGGACGGCCGGACCGACGTCTACTCGCTGGGTCTGGTGTTCTTCAACATGCTCACGGGGACGCTGCCCTTCCCCGCTGATTCCGTGCAGGAAGCGATGATCAAGCGTCTCACGGACGAGCCAGCGGAGCTGCTCGAGGTGCGGCCCGATCTGCACTTTCCCCCGGGCCTTCAGCAGATACTCGACACCGCCCTGGCGCGGAACCCGGTCGATCGCTACCAGTCCGCCGCCAAGTTCGCTCATGATCTCGCGGCGGTGGCCGGGCTATCGCGCGATGGCGGTGCGGGCCTGCCCACGACGCTGGGCGGCAGCGACGACAAGACAGAGCTGATCGAGCCCGTGCGCGCCCGGAAGCGACCGCGCCTGGCGATCGCCGTCGGCGTGATCGTCGTGCTGGGCGTCGCGGGCGCGGTGGTCACGATCGGTCGCACCGTCAAACAGAGCGGCGGCGTCCCACCCGCCGACACGGCGCAACAGATCACGCTCAGCCCACCGCCGGTGGACACCGCCACCCGAACGCCTGTGGTGCCGCCCCGACGCCACCCGGTGAAACGCGCGCGGGCGTCCGCCACGCGGCCGCGCATCGACGTCGCCCGGGCACGAGACCTGCTGGACGACCTGTTGTTCAAGCTGGAGCCCCGGAACCAGCGGATGGTTCGAGACTCGGCGAGGCACATCTTCGACGCGACCAACATCGCCACACCGGACAAGGCGTACGCGGCGTACGTCGTCGGCCTCGCTACCTCCCAGCCGCCGGAGGATGATCGCGCGGGGGGCTGCAGGTGGATACGAATGGCCAAGGACCTCGATCCCTCGCAGCCGCGCTATAGCGACCTACTCGCTCAGTGTCAGCGCTGATCATGTTCGGACGCCCCGCCCCCAAGCCGATCAAGGTCGAGGTCTTCGCCAAGACCGACCTCGGCAAGACGCGCGACCACAATGAGGACCGCTTCCTGGTCGCCGACCTATCGCGCCGCGAGGCGTCGCTCCAGCCCGCGGTACGCGCCCATGAAATCGGTGAGCGGGGCTCGCTGTTCGTCGTCGCCGACGGAATGGGCGGCGCGGCCGCAGGCGAGCTCGCGAGCGAGATGGCAACCGAAACGATCTACCGGCAGCTCGTTCGGGGCTGGGGGACCGAGCGGGAGGTGACGGCCCAGCGGTTCGCCTACCGCTTGAAGGAGGCCGTCGAGGTGGCGAACGAGCAGATCCACGGGTACGCCGCGACGCACCCCGAAGTCCGCGGGATGGGGACCACGACCACCGCCGTGGGAGTCTTGGGTGATCACTTCTTCCTGGCCCAAGTCGGCGATAGCCGCGCCTACCTGATCCGTAACGGGGCAGCGGTGCAGCTCACGAGGGACCAGTCGCTCATGCAACGCCTGGTCGAAGCGGGCGAGCTCACGGAGGAAGAAGCCGCGAGAAGCGAGCGGCGCAACATCATTCTCCAAGCTCTTGGGCCCGACGCGCGCGTCAAAGTCGATCTCACGCATCAGGAAGTCCGCAAGGGCGACATCCTGGCGCTGTGCTCCGACGGCCTGTCGGGTCAGGTAAAGAAGGACGAGATCGCCGCCGTCGCGACGCGCGAGCGGGACCTGCCGGCCGCGTGCGACCGGCTGATCGCGCTCGCCAACGAGCGGGGCGGGCCCGACAACATCACGGTGGTGCTGGCCCGGTTCGACGGGGAGGGGCTCAAGCCGCCGGAGCCCACCGGAGAGATGGGCTATCAGGTGTACCCACTCATCGACACCGAGACCAGCACCGAGCCGGTCCCCGTTTACCGGGGCAGTCCCGCCCCCGAGCCCGCGGCGCGGAATCGCCGGCGCACCATGATCCTGCTGCTCATCGCCGCGGCGGCCGCCCTGGCGCTCTATCTGGTCAACCGGACCCAGTGACCGCCCAGTTCACGTTTCTCTCGGGCGCGCGCGTCGGGCAGGTCGAGAACTTCCGCAAGGCCTACATCGGCCTCGGCCGGCACCCGCTCTCCGACATCCGCTTCGATGTCGAGCGCGACCTCGATGTGTCCTCGCGCCACGCCGGGATCGTGCGCCAGGGAGACAGTTTCGTCGTGCGGGACCTGGGCAGCACCAACGGTACGTTCGTCAACGGCGCCCGCGTCTCGGGCGATGTCGTGCTGGCGGACGGTGACGTGATCGGGCTCGGCCAGAACGGGCCAACGGTGGAGTTCCACATCCTGCCGGGCGAGTCGATCGCCGACACTGTGCCCGACGGGGCGCGGGCATCCGCGGAGCGAATGACGTCCCCCCGCGAGCAGTACGCGGCGGTGGCCGTGCGTTCATCGCGGCGCTCGAGCACCGCCCTGCGGATGGTCGCGGAGGTGGCGCGGCTGAACCGCAGGACCAAAGTCTTGATCGGTTTGCTCGTCGTCGTGCTCGCCGGGTTCGGCGTGCTGCAGTGGCAGAGCGCGCGCGACGCGCGCGAACTGGCCACGCTCCAGGCACGGGCGGACAGCCTCAGTGCGGACGCGCAGCGCCTCCTCACGCGGCTCGAGACCGAGCTCGCGAGCGTGCGGGACGCCTTGCGCCAGTCGCAGGCGGAGGTCACGCGGCTGCGCAACGAGCTTGCGAGCGCGGGCACCAGCGGCAATGCCGGCGCCGTCGCGCGCCTCCGGGCCGCACTCGACGTGGCGGAGACGCGCCAGCGCGGCCTCGCAGGCGCGGTGGCCATGGACTACCGCGCCATCTCGCTCAAGAACCAGGAAGCGGTCGCGCTGATCGTGGTTCAGTTCTCGGACAGTGAGATCTTCAGCGGTACGGCGTTCGCGGCCGACTCCCAGGGCACGCTCGTCACCAACCGGCACGTCCTCGTGGGTGAGGACGGAAGCAGACAACCGCGCCGTATCGCCATCAAGTTTTCGGGGAGCCGCCAATGGTTCCCCGGCCGCCTGGTCGGTGTCGCCGATTCCGCGGACGTCGCGGTGGTGAAAGTGGACATCCGCGGCGGCACCCCCCACGTGGCGGGGTTCGCGGGGGAGCCGCGAGCGCTGGCGCGCGGCGATCCCGTGGCGATCATCGGCTATCCGCTGGGCGAAGATCTTCCCATGGAGCACATCGGCGAGAGCGGCGTGATCGCCGACCCGACGCTCACCGTCGGCACGGTCAGCAAAGCGCTGGGAAGCCTTGTGCAGGTCGACGGATTCGGCGCCCCGGGGTCGTCGGGGAGCCCGATCTTCGATCGCACGGGACGCGTGGCGGCCGTCTTATACGGCGGTAACCGGGAGTCCCAGGGAAAGATCATCTACGCGGTGCCGGCGAGCCAAATCGTCGCATATCTCTCGACACTGAACAACCGGTAGACGGCCCCTCACGGGCCGTTCACCGCATGTTGGCCATGACCCATTTAGCAGCGGCTCTCTGCATCAAGGGTTGCCCGTGCCAGCACAGGAGGATCGGGGCCGTGCCGGGAATTTGCGACGCGAGGCGCGGGTGACCGAACAACACCACGAGCTGCGCCCCTGGCACGAGCCGTCGCAGGGCCGCGCGCGAGGGGGCGCCGAGATCGGCCCGGCCTTTCCAGGAGCGGGGCTCGGCGTACACCAGGACGATGCGTTGCACGTTGCCGGTCGCGCGTTGCGCGAGAGCGACCCCCGCGTCGCGCAACGTCGCGTGGAACACGTCTCGCGGTCCGACCGTATACGGGCCACCCACGTCATCATCCACGATCGACGCGGTGAGGGGTGCGTGGATCGTCGGTGCGTCGCCGCGCACGAGGTGAGCCGCGCGGTCGGCAAGTCCATCCGCGAAGGCGGCATGCTCCGCGAGGGCTGGCTCCCCCTGATCTGGCGCGTTTGCCCATGCCGTGAGCGCGTCGTCGTAATGCGCCAGCGCCTCGTCCGCGCGGGCGGCGGAGATCTCGGCGCCCACCGCGCGGTCCAGAGCGACGATCACGCTCGCGAAGTTCTCCGGATAGAGCAGCGCGTCGCACCCCGCGGCGACCGCGCGCACGGTGGCGGCCGGGCCGGGCTGCGCGACCGTCGCGCCCGCCATGACGAGCGCATCGGTCACGACCAGTCCCGAAAAATTGAGCGTGGCGCGCAGATATCCCAGGATTTCGCCCGAGAAGCTGGCGGCGCGTTCCGAGGGATCCCATTGGGGATACGCCACGAACGCGCTCATCACACTTCCGACACCCGCGCGGATGGCATATTCGAAGGGAGCGACGTCCACCTGCTGCAGCTCGGCAAGCGTGGCCCGCACGCGTGGCAGGGTCGCGTGTGAGTCCTGGGTCGTGCGCCCGTGGCCCGGGTAGTGCTTGGCGCACCCGAGCACGCCGTGCTCCTGGAGACCGCGGATCCACACCGCCGCTTGCTCGCCTACTCGCACCGGGTCGTTCCCGAACGCGCGCGTCTGGACGATAGGGTTCTTGGGCTCGAGATCGAGATCGCACACGGGAGCGAACGCCCAGTTGATCCCGACCGAGCGCGCCTCGGTAGCGGTGATCATCCCGCAGGTATTCGTAGCCTCCAGATCGTCGAGCCACCCGAGTGCCGCCGGCGGCGGCAGCTCGGTGAGCCCGTGGACCTGCTGGGCTGGGCCGCGCTCCAGGTCCGCACCAACCAGCAAGGGGCGCCCGGCCTGCTGCACGAGCTCCCGCGTGAGCGTGGCCTCGGCTTCGCGCGTCCCCCCGAAGACGATGAATCCACCCACACCGGCGGCCAGCGCGGCGTCGATCTTGGGGCGCTCGTGAGCAAAGCTCTCGCGCCGCCAGCGCAGCGCGGGAAACACGAGACGGGCGAGCGACCCGGTCACGCCGGTGTGATATGGCCGAGCACGCGCGGGCCCCGCGCACCGGTGGCAGCCGGCAGGTTGCCCGGTTCTCCGAGGACCGTGAGGAAGCCGAGGAATGCGAACACCAGGGCCTCCTTGGCTTCGCCGTCGAAAAACAGGCGATCGAACGGCACCACGGGTCGCGGAGCCACCCGGGCCGTGAGGAGCTCGACCAGCCGCGGGTTGCGCGCGCCGCCGCCCGAGATCACCAGCTCGTCGGGGGCCCTAGCGGGCGTCCAACGCTCGATCCCGCTGGCGATGGTCTCCACCGTCAGCGCGGTCGCCGTCGCTACCGCATCGTTGTCGGACCCGCCGGCTTGCTTCACGTCGTCCACCAGCCGCGCCGCGTAGTCTGGACTGAAATGCTCGCGCCCGGTGCTCTTGGGCGGCGGGGCGGCAAAGTAAGGATCTGCGAGCAGCGCCTCCAGCACCTTGCGGGACGGCTTGCCGCGCCGCGCCCGCTCGCCGCCGGCATCGAACCGAGCGGCAGGGTCGATGCGGCGGGTCACTGCGTCCACTACGCCCACGCCCGGCCCGGTGTCGAACGCCAGGGCGCCACCGGTCACTCCGCGGCGCGGCGCGAAGGTGACGTTCGCGATGCCGCCGATGTTCAGCAGCAGCCGCCCGCACTCCGGGTGCCCGAACAGGACGACGTCGGCAAGGGGCACGAGCGGCGCCCCCTGGCCTCCGGCCGCCACATCGCGCGAGCGGAAGTCGCTCACCACCCGGACCCCGACGCGCTCGGCAATCACCGCCGGATCGCCCAGCTGCAACGTGGCGCGGCCCGGTTCGTGCCAGATCGTTTGGCCGTGCGACGCGATGAAGGACACGTCGCGAGGGGCGACCTTGGCTTGCGCCAGGAGCTGCAGCACCGCCCCGGCGAAGCGTTCTCCCAAGGCCACGTGCAACAACGCCAGGTCTTTCGAGCCGCCGCGCGCGATCGCCTCGATGATCTGCCCGCGCTCCGGCGTCGTATACGGATCCTGGCGGAACGCGACCAGCTGGGCGTCGTGGGGATCGTCTTTGAGCCGCACCAGCGCCGTCGAGACGCCGTCGAGCGAGGTCCCCGACATCACGCCGACCGCGAGAGCCGTGGTCACGATGGTGAAACCGGTGGCGGCTCGCCCGCGGCCTTGCGCACGAATCCGCCGGCATCCGCCAGCAAGCGCTCGGCCTCGCGCTTCCCGACCGCACGCCGCGTCATCACGATCGCCAGCTTCACGCTCCCTCCCGCAGCCTCGATCGCCTTGCGCGCCGCCCCGCGATCCACGCCCGCGCATTCCATTACGATGCGCTCTCCGCGGTCCCGCAGCTTGTCGCTCATCGCCATGAGGTCCACCATGAGGTTTCCATAGGCGCGCCCCAGCCGGATCATCGCACCGGTCGAGAGCGTGTTGAGGACCAGCTTCGTGGCGGTCCCGGCCTTCATACGGGTCGACCCCGTCAGAGCTTCGGGCCCCACCTTCGGGAGAACGAGGACGTCGCACGTCTCGACGAGCACCCGCGGGGGATCGGAGCACGAGACGAGACCCGTCGTCGCTCCGATCGTCTGTGCACGGGACAGCGCCGCGCGGACGAACGGCGTCGTACCGCTCGCCGCGATGCCGAGGACGAAGTCCGCGGGCGCCACCCGCGCCTGGTCGATCGCCGCCATCCCTGCATTCACGTCGTCCTCGGTGCCCTCGCTGCTCTTCACGAGCGCTTGGTAGCCGCCGGCGATCACGCCCACGACCATCTCCGGCGGCGTGCCGAAGGTCGGCGGGCATTCGCTGGCGTCGAGCACGCCGAGGCGGCCGGAGGTCCCGGCGCCGACGTAGATGAGCCGCCCGCCCCGGCCGAAGGCCTCCACCGCGAGGTCGATAGCCCGGGCCAGATCGCCGCGCACCGCCCGCACCGCCCCGGCCACGGTCGCGTCCTCCGCGTTCAGGAGGTCGACGATCTCGAGCGACGGCGCGACGTCGATGCGCTCGGTGCGGGGGTTGCGCTGCTCGGTGAGCCGCGGGTCGCGGTAGTCGGGAACAGTCATGAAGGGTATCGGATGGCCCCCAAGTTAGACGTTGACCCGAACTCGGGTCAACGTGCACAATTCGGCATGCGCGGATTCTCTGTTCTCGGGCTGCTCATGCTGATGGCGTGCGGCAGCGGCATCAAGCTGCCTGAGACGATCCCCGTCACGCCCGACGTCCTCGTACCCATCCCCCCCACGGAGGCGCCGCCCGAGACGCCTGCCGGGCCGGGTGCAGAGGAACGGGCGGCCCGTCCCGCGCTCATCGCGGCCGACTGGCCTTTGGGCCAGCGCGTCAGGCCCGTCGCCGGCGAGCATGCCATGGTGGTAACATCGCATCCGCTCGCGAGCGACGTCGGCGTGGACATTCTGCGCCGCGGCGGCAACGCGGTCGACGCCGCCGTGGCCGTGGCGTTCGCGCTCGCAGTGGTCCATCCAGTCGCGGGAAACATCGGTGGCGGCGGATTCATGGTGATCCGGCAGCACGACGGAGGGGTCCACGCGCTCGACTTCCGCGAGGCGGCGCCATCCGGCGCCACGCGCTCCATGTACGTCGATTCGGCGGGGAACGTCCTGGAATCCTCGCTCACGGGCCACCGCTCCGTCGGCGTCCCGGGCAGCGTGGCCGGACTATACGAGGCGCACCGCCGGTTCGGGCACCTGAGGTGGAAGGAGGTGATCGGGCCCGCCGTCGGGCTGGCGCGCGATGGGTACACGCTCGACGGCGTACGGAGCCGCCAGATCGGCCGGGAAGCCGAGCGCCTCGCCCGCTTCGCCGCCTCGCGCGCACAATTTCTCGGTAACGCAGAAGTGCCGCCACCGGGCACGCGGTTCGTTCAGGCGGACCTGGCCCGCACACTGCAGCTGATCGCCGACAGCGGACCCCAGGTCTTTTATCAGGGCAGCGTCGCTGAGCTGATCGTCCAGGAGATGACGCGAGGCGGCGGGCTGATCACGCGACAGGACCTCGCCCGCTATCGCGCGAAGTGGCGCGACCCGATCGAAATCCTCTACCGCGGCTACACCATCTACACCATGCCGCCGCCGTCGGGCGGCGGGGTGGCGCTGGCGGAGATCCTCAACGTGATGGAGGGGTACGCGCCGCTCCCGCCGTTCGGGAGCCCGGAGCTCATGCACCTCCAGACGGAAGCGATGCGCCGGGCCTACTTGGATCGTAACACGTTTCTCGGGGACCCGGACTTCGTGAGCATACCGACGGGTCGCCTGCTCGCCAAGTGGTACGCCGGCACGTTGCGGGCGGGCATCGATCCGCAGCATGCGACGCCGACCCCACCGGTGGCCGGCTTACACCCCGAGGGAACGGAGACCACGCACCTCTCGATCGTGGATTCGGAGGGAAACGCCGTATCGTGTACGACTACTCTCAATAACGACTTCGGCAGCGCCGTCACGGTGACGGGCGCGGGATTCCTCCTGAACGACGAGATGGACGATTTCAGCACGGCGCCGGGGAAGCCAAATCTGTTCGGCCTGGTGCAGGGCGAAGCGAACGTAATCGCTCCCGGCAAGCGGATGCTGTCGGCTATGACGCCGTCGATCGTGCTCGATACGGCCGGCCGATTGTTCCTGGTGCTGGGAAGCCCCGGCGGGTCACGCATCACTACAGCCGTGTACCAGGTGCTCAGCGATATGATCGACCAGGGCATGCCGCTCGCGAGCGCCGTGGCGGCGCCGCGACTGCATCACCAGGCGTCGCCCGACGTGCTGTACCTCGAGAACCAGGGCTTCGTACCCGCGTCGATCGACTCCCTCGTGACGCTGGGGCACAAGGTGACCACCTGGAATTACAAGACCGAGGTGAACGCTATCGCGCGCACCGCCGCCGGCTGGGTCGGTGTGGCCGATCCCCGGCGCGGCGGCGGCGCGGCGGGCTACTGACGGCGGCGGATTAGGCCGCTTTTACCGTGAGGGGCGCGTTCAGCTTGATGGTGATCGCCGCACCTTTCGGGATCACCACGTCGATATCGCGCGACGCGCGCGCGGCGGCCGCGCCCACGGCCGCGCCGGCGGCTCCCCCGATCACGGCGCCTTTCGTGTTCTTCCCGAGCAGCTTGCCGACGATCGCCCCGGCCACCGCCCCGCCGGCGACCTTGGCGGCATCGGCCTTCGTCACGCCGCGGCCCTTCATGACGGTATCCATCGCCACGACGGAGGCATCGATCGAGTAGCTACTGCCGCGCACGCTGACGCTCGTGACGGACAGTTCGATTTTGCCGGTGGAATTCGGGTTCGGCGCCGGCTCGGCGGCCGCAATCGTCCCCGACACGGTCGCGCCAGCCGGGATCACGACCCGCCCGGTGGCATCCTTCACATCCTGGCTGACCGTCGCCGTGAACGGATCACCCGCCTTCGCCGAGCGCGTGCTGATCGAGTCGCTGGCCGTGGCTGG
>DATNOH010000132.1:0-2515 GCA_035601435.1 Gemmatimonadales bacterium
CTCGTTCCAAAGGCGGATCACCGGGCGCGACGCGTCGTGCTCGTAGCCGAGCGCGCTCAGGCTCGCCGTGCTCAGCATGAAGAATCGGCTGTGAACGCTAGGCTCGACCCCGAGCCATCGACACGCCAACACGCGGATGAAGTGACCGCTCGTGAACAGGAGCACTTCACCCCGGACTGCGCGCACGCGCTCGATCACCCTGTCGGCCCGCGCGCCGATCTGCCGGGGCGTCTCGCCTCCAGGACCGCCGTCCCGGAAGAGCTCCCAGTCGGGACGTTCCGCGCGGATGTCGGCGGTGCGACGGCCCTCGTATTGGCCGTAGTTCCACTCGACCAGGTCAGGATCGACCTGCGCGACCGCGGCGAAACCGGCGAGCTCGCACGTCCGCGACGCACGCCGCAGGGGACTCGTGAACACCTTCGCGAACGTCAGTCCCTTCAGCCGTTCCCCGAGCCGGCGCGCGTTGCGTTCGCCGCGTTCGGTCAGCGGAAGATCCGTGAGCCCGGTGTGCTGGCCCGTGATCGTCCAGGCCGTCTCACCGTGGCGCGCCACATACGTGATGGGAAGCCGGCCGCTCATATGGCCGCTCCCGCCATGAGCCCCGCACACTGGCCCCGCCACGAAGCGGCCGAGCGCGGCCCGAGGCACCCACGACGTTCGGCCATGCGTTGCATCACGCCGAGCGTTCGCAACTGCCGTGCCGTCGCGGAACCGGGATGCCGCGAAGAGGAAACGCCGTCCGTACACGCAGTCCGCGGCGTCGCGGGGCACTGGGTGCCGACGCGACGGCAAATGTGACGAGGCGTCGGCGAGTGGATACCCGGCCGCGGCCTGTCCGCATGACGCCTCCTGTCAGCGGAAGCCGTCACGACGCGAAGAGGCGCACTAAGAGCTCTCGCCCGCGGACGCGCTGTCGGGGCTTTCATGACGCTGCCAGGCGCGCACGCCGTCAGTCACGCGCTCGTGGAAGTTCGTCGAGCCCACGACAGCCTCTATGCCTCCGAGCCGCATTCGCTCTCGCACCGGGTCGCGCACACGGGCGAAGGCGACGGTGATACCTCGGCTTTGCGTCTCCCTGATGGTGTTCAGCAGCGCGTCGCACGCGGTGGTGTCGATGAAGTTCACCGAATCTGCATCCAGAAGGACATGCTTCGCCGGAGGGCGGCTTTCAGCCAGCGCCGCTCTCAAACCGTCGCCGAGGTGACCGATGCTCGCGAAGAACAGATCGCCGCCAGGGCGCCATATCAACAACCCGGGGAAGGTGAGCGCCTCGGGGTGGTGCCGGATGTCGCGATAAGCCTCCGTGCCCGGCAGCTGGCCGAGCACCGCGCCGTGCGGGTGGGTGGTTCGATAGATCAACATCACCAGTGCCAGCACCACACCGAGGCCGATGCCCTGGGGGACGCCCAGCGTCAGCTCTCCCGCGACGACGATCGCGGCAACAGCAAACTCCCTACCATCTCTGGCGAGCAGGTCGCGCAAATAGCCGGGATTGGAGAGGTGAAGCATTGCTGCGATCACGATCGCGGCAAGCGCCGGGTGCGGCATGCCCCGGAACAATGGCGTCAAGACAACCAGCGTGAGGAAGCAAAAGACCGCGGCGATGAGGTTGGCGAGCTGGGTACGGGCGCCGGCGGCCATGGCCACGGACGTCTTGGACAGGCTTCCGACGACGAGGAAGCCACCGAACAGGCCGCTCAGGATGTTGGCGGGCCCGTGCGCGATCAACTCCTGGTTCGGATCGATGTCCCCGCCGCCCTGCATCGCCGCGGCCTTTGCCCCGCCGAGGGCCTCGGCATACCCGACCAGCACGATGGCGAGCGCACCGGGTGCGAGCTTCTGCAGTATTGTGGGGTCGACGTTGGGCAGCGCGAGATGGGGCACGCCGGACGGCAGGTCGCCGACCACGCTTATGCCAGCGGCTTCACCGCCCAGCAGGGCGACGAGGATCGTGGCCACGGTCGCGACCACGAGGGCCGCGGGTATGCGGGGCGCAGCGTGGCGGAGGAACTGCATCGCTGCGAGGCTCAGCAAACCGGTCAGCACCGGGCCAAGCGAAGCGTCCGGTAGATGCTGGAGCACGAACCAAAGTTTGGTGAAGAAGTTGCCGGACGTGCCGCCGATGCTCAGCAGATGCGGCACCTGGCCAATGATGGTCACGCATACGAGGCCTTCGATGAACCCCCGCATCACCGGCGTGGGGATGAATGCGGCGACCCAGCCCATGCGGAGCGCGCCGAAGAGCAGGAAGAAAACCCCGATCAAGATCGCCAGGGTGGAGGTGAGCGAATTGAAGTCCGCAGTTCCCGGTACCGCGATGGAGCCCACGGTCAGCGCGGAGATCAGGCCTGTCGCAGTGTCCGGGCCGACGACGAGCAGGCGTGATGTGCCGAGCAGGGCGTAGGCAATCAGTGGCGGGACGATGGTGTAGAGTCCCATGATGGGCGGCACGCCGACGATGCCGGCATAGGCCATGCCCTCCGGTACCATGACCGCCCAGACCGCGAGGCCGGCC
>DATNOH010000133.1:0-5880 GCA_035601435.1 Gemmatimonadales bacterium
GTCCGCCGTACCGAGTTCGAGCTGAAGCGCGCGCAGGACCGCGAGCACATCCTCGAAGGCCTGAAGATCGCCGTCGACAACATCGACGAGGTCGTGAAGATCATCCGCAAGTCGAAGGACACGCCGAGCGCGGACGCCAGCCTGCGCAAGCGCTTCAAGCTGTCCGAGAAGCAGTCGGCGGAAATCCTCAACATGCGGCTCGCCCGGCTCACCGCCCTCGAGATCACCAAGCTCGAGGACGAGCTCAAGGAAGTCCGCAAGTTCATCAAGGAGTGCAAGGAGATCCTTGGGTCGAAGCCGCGGCGCCTGAAGATCCTCAAAGAGGAGCTCTCGGAGCTGGCGCACGGCTTCGGCGACGAGCGGCGCACCGAAATCGTCGCCGACCAGGGCGAGTTCTCTATCGAGGATCTGATCGCGGAAGAGGACATGGTGATCACCGTGTCCCACGCGGGCTATATCAAACGACTGCCGGTGTCCGCCTACCGTCGCCAGCGGCGCGGCGGCCGGGGGGTGATCTCCGCCCATACCAAAGAAGACGACTGGGTCGAGCACCTGTTCATCGCGTCGACCCACGACTACGTGATGTTCTTCACCCAGCAGGGACAGTGCTACTGGCTCAAGGTGCACGAGATTCCGCAGGCGGCCCGAGCCGCGCGCGGCAAACCGATCATCTCGTGCATCGCCATGAAGCCCGACGAGCGGCTCGCCTCCCTGGTGCCCGTGCGCGAGTTCTCCGAGGACCAGTTCCTTCTGTTCGCCACCAAACATGGCGTCGTGAAGAAGACGCGGCTGTCGGAGTTCGGCAACCCGCGCTCCGTCGGCATTCGCGCGATCAATATCGAGAAAGGCGACGAGCTGATCGACGTGCAGGTCACGGACGGCCGGAACGACATCGTGCTCGCCACCCATCACGGCATGAGCATCCGGTTCCACGAGAAGGACGTGCGCGACATGGGACGCACGGCCACTGGAGTCAAAGGGATCGCGCTCGACAAGAAGGACCAGGTGATCGACATGGTCGTGGTGCGCCGCAAGTCCACGCTGCTCACGGTCACCGAGAAGGGCATGGGCAAGCGCTCGGAGCTCGACGAGTATCGCGTACAGCACCGGGGCGGCCGCGGCATCATCACCCTGAAGCGCGCCGACAAGACCGGCAACATCGTTGCCCTGAAGGAAGTGCTCCCCGACGACGAGCTGATGATGATCACCAAGAAGGGGATCATGATCCGCGTGCCGGTGGAAGGCATCCGCATCTCTGGTCGCAACACCCAGGGAGTGAAGGTCATGAATCTGGCCCCGGGGGATCTGGTGGTCGACGTGGCCCGGGTGGTGAAGGAGGACGAGGCGGATGACGGCGAGGGTGACGCGGATGACGACGACGCCCCGCGGTCTTCCGCCAAGGCCAAGAAGGTCCCGCCAAAGGCAAAGGCGAAGCCGACGAAGCAGAAAAAGTAGCGTGGTCAGCGCCCAGGACGTTCGGGACGCGGCTTCGGGACTCGCCGGGGTGGCGGTTCGCACGCCCCTGCGCTTCGTAGAGCCGCTCAACGCCTACCTGAAGCTGGAGAGCCTCCAGCCCATCGGCGCGTTCAAGCTGCGGGGGGCGTACAACGCGATCAGACGCCTGCCGCACGCCGCAAGCCGCAAGGGGGTCATCACCTACTCGAGCGGCAACCACGGTCAGGCCGTCGCGTATGCCGCGCAGCTCGTGGGCCTCCACGCCGTGGTCGTGATGCCCGAGACGGCGCCGGCCGTGAAAGTCGCGGGCGTGAAGAAGTGGGGTGGTGAGGTCGTGTTCGCGGGCCGCACGTCGGACGACCGGCAGCGTGCGGCCGAGGAGATCGCCGCACGGGATGGGCTCGCCATGGTGCCCCCGTTCGACCATCCGGACATCGTGGCCGGGCAGGCGACGGTGGGGCTCGAGATCGCGGAGCAGCTGCCCGATGTCCGGACGGTGCTGGTGCCGGTGGGCGGCGGCGGGCTCATCGCGGGCGTGGTGACCGGGCTGGCGGCGGCGGGGAGTCGCGCCACGGTGTGGGGCGTGGAGCCCGTAGGGGCCCCGAAGCTCAAGCGCTCACTCGAGGCCGGGCGCCCGGTGCGGCTCGAGCGCACCGCCAGCATTGCCGACGGCCTCATCACACTCAGTGTGGGCGAGATCCCGTTCGCGCACCTCGCGGCGCACCGCGACCACGTGGCCGGGGTGGCGCTGGTAGAAGACGAGCCGCTGCGCGAGGCGGTACATTTTCTCTGGCAGCACTGCCATCTGGCGGTGGAGCCGTCGGGCGCCGCAACCACGGCCGCGCTGCGCTCCGGCGCCGTCCATCCCGTCCCCCCCACGGTGCTCGTGGTGAGCGGCGGCAACGTCGATCCCTCGATGCTCGAGGACTGAACACTCGATGCCCGAGCCCGCCGCCAAGATCCTGGTCGCCGACGACGATCAGTCGCTGGTGCGCACCCTGACCTGGATCCTGAAGGAGAACGGGTACGAGGTGATCATCGCGCCCGGCGGCGAGGGGCTCATGGGCAAGCTCGAGGAGGAGCGGCCCAACCTGCTGCTCCTCGACATCATGATGCCGAAGGTGGACGGCTTGCAGCTGCTCGCGAGAATGAAGGCCGACGATCGGTTCCGGGACGTGCCCGTCCTGATGATCTCGTCGATGCCGCCCGAAGAGGCGACCGTCAAGGCGCTCGGCCTTGGCGCGGCCGACTTCATCTCCAAGCCGTTCCGCGTGCGCGAGCTGCTGGCGCGGGTCAAAGCCCACATCCGCTCGGCGCAGGAGCTGGCGCGGGCGCGCGACGAGGCGCAGAGCCGGGCCGCGATCGTCGACATCCTGCACGAGGTCACCGACTCCCTCAAACCCGACGAGATCTATCACATCCTGGTGCGGCGCGTGGCGCGCGTGCTCCAGATCTCGAAGTGCTCGATGGTGCTCGCCAAGCCCGGCGACCAGATGGGCGTAGTCGTGGCGGCGTACGAAAACCCGATGCTGCGCAACCTTCAGATCGAGCTCGTCCGCTATCCCGAGATCCAGCGGGCGTTGACCACGAGTCGCTCGGTGCTGGTCGAAGACGTGACCACGGATCCGCTGTACCACGAAGAGCGCGTGCGCTGGCAGCGCGAGCAGATCACCGTGCCCACCCGCTCCGCGGTCGCGCTGCCGTTTTCGATGAAGGACCAGCAGCTCGGCGTGTTCTTCTTGCGGACTACGGGCGAGGATCCGCCGCTCACCCGCGCCGACGCCGGGTTCGCCGAGACGGTGATCCGTACGGCCGTCGCGGCCATCGAGAAGGCGTACGATTTCGAAACCGCGGTGTCGGACAAGAAGCGGCTCGAAAAGCTGGCGGCGACGGACGCGCTCACCGGCTGCTTGAACCGCCGCGCCCTGTCGGAGGAACTCGAAGCGGAGCTCGACCGCGCGCGGCGCTACAATCTCGCGCTCACCATCCTGCTGGCGGACATCGACCGGTTCAAGCTGGTGAACGACACGCGCGGCCATATTGCCGGCGATTCGGTGCTGCGCCAGGTGGGCGAGATCCTGCGCCGGGAGGCGCGATCGGTGGACCTGGTGGCCCGCTACGGAGGGGAGGAGTTCGTCGTGGTCATGCCGGAGACGGCGCTCCACGGCTCCGCCATCTTCGCCGAGCGGCTGCGGCGGCGCGTGATGCACCACGACTTCGCCGACCCGGGCGAGGATCCGCTCAACCTGACGATCTCGATCGGGTTGGCGTCCTTCCCCGACGACCGCGTCACCAGCGCCGACAGTTTCGTGGCCCTCGCGGACCAAGCCCTCTATCGCGCGAAGAACGAAGGGCGCAACTTGGTGCGTCAATGAGCGAACGCCGCTGTCCCAAATGCGGGACCGTGTATGCCGACAGCGCCCGATTCTGCCCCCGCGACGGCAACATGCTGGTGGAGGTGCAGGCGAAGCCCGCGACACCCCGGCCCCCCTCCGGGTCTCCCTCCGCCGGCGGCACCGCCGTTCGCACGCCCCCGCAAGCGAAGCCGGGTCTCGACCGCGCCTCCTCCCTCTTGGGAGAGGTGCTCGACTCGCGCTACGAGGTCCAAAAGAAACTGGGCGAAGGGGGCATGTCGTACGTCTACCTCGCGCGCGAGGTGTCGACCAGGCACGACGTGGCGATCAAGGTGCTCTCGCCCAAGCTCGCCACCGACCAGAGCTCGGTAGAGCGGCTGCGGCGCGAGGCCGGGCTCGCCATGCGACTCGACCATCCCAATGTGTGCCGCATCCTGCGCCTGGGAGAGTCCGAGGACGGGCTGATCTACCTGGTCATGCCGTTCCTGAAGGGCGAGCTGCTCTCGGACCGCGAGGTGAAGGGTGGGCCGATGAATCTCGCGATCGGGATCGAGGTGCTGCGACAGGTGTGCGCCGGCCTGCATCACGCGCACGAGGTGCAGATCGTGCACCGTGACCTGAAGCCGGAGAACATCATGCTGGTACCCGAGGACAACGGCCATGAGCGGGCCGTGGTCATGGACTTCGGCCTCGCCAAGGAGCGCCGCGCCGATCCGGCCATCGCGAAGCTCACCGCGACCGGCATCATCCTCGGGACGCCGGAATTCATGAGCCCCGAGCAGATCCGCGGCAAGCCGCTCGACGCCCGCTCCGACATCTACGCCCTCGGCATCGTCGCCTTCGAGATGTTCACGGGCAAACTGCCGTTCCAGGGCCGGAACGCCCAGGAAATGATGATCGCCCGGCTGCGCGGCCAGCCGCAGAAGCTGCGCCAGCTCCGCCCCGATCTGCCCGAGGGCCTGGAGAGCGCGCTGGCCCGCGCCATGGACGCGAACGCCGACGCGCGCTACAACACCGCGCTCGAGTTCGCCGCGGCGCTCACGGCGTCGCACTCCGGCGGCTTCCTGTCGAAGATCAAGGAGAGGCTGAAATAAGGCGCTTTCCGGCCTTCGATCCGCCCGAGTACGTCGAGTGGAAGCCGGATCCCGCCCTGGTGCGCGGCTTCCGCGAGACGATCGAGCGGAATCCCGAGCGCGCCGCCGTCGTGGCTCGCCTCGCGGTGGCGACCAAGATCGCCGTGTACGCCGGCCTGCTGCGCGCGCGGCTGCACGACATCCAGCTCAAGCGGTGGGTGCGCACGGGCGTCATTTCCAAGGCATGGCTCGGGACCGGCGAGGAGGCGACCACCGTCGGACCCGTACACGCGCTCGAGCGGGGGACGGACGTGGTCGCACCCATGATCCGGAACGCCGCGGCCTGCTGTGAGCTGGGGCTGCCCGTCAGCGACATGCTGCGCGCCTATCTCGGCAGCGAGGACTCGCCGGCGCGCGGCCGCGACCTGCATGTCGGCGCCTGGGCACAAGGCGTGCTACAGCCCATCTCGCACGTGGGCGATATGGTTCCCGTGATCACCGGGATCGCTCTGACCTTCAAAATGAAGCAGGAGCCGCGCGTCGCCCTCACCTGGGTAGGCGACGGCTCCACCAAGACGGCGGCGGCGCACGAAGGCACCAACTTCGCCGCGGTCCAGAAGCTTCCGGCGATCTTCATCATCCAGAACAACCAGGTCGCCCTCGGCACCCGGCTCGACCAGCACCACCTACCCGGTCGCTTCGACGACTGGGCGGGGAGCTACGGCATCGCCGGCGCGGCGTTCGACGGCAACAACGTGCTGGACGCCTATGCGGCGACGAGGCTCGCGGCCGAGCGCTGCCGCCGGGGTGAAGGACCGGTCCTGCTCGTCGCCGAAACGTTCCGGATGGGCGGGCACGCGACCCACGACGAGCGTGAAGCGCGTGACACGCTCCCCGCGGCCCTGTTCGAGCACTGGGGCAAGCGGGATCCGATCGGGATGTACGAGGAATACTTGAAGGCGGATGGTATCACGGTGAAGCAGCTCGCGGAGATCGAA
>DATNOH010000134.1:0-3464 GCA_035601435.1 Gemmatimonadales bacterium
CCCGCGCCGTCCAGCGTGCGCGCCCATAGGCCGACTCGTTTGGGTCCGAGGGCAGAGTTGGGCATTTCCACCACGATGCTGCACACGTCCTTGTCGATGAAGAAATCGTCGCCGGTGAACTGCAGATCGTTCAACGCCCCCAGCGTATCGAAGAAGAAGGGATCGCTACGCCAGCCCGCGAAGAAGCGGTAGCGGCCGGCCTCCGTCACGCGCGCGTCCCGACCCGTCGACACAGGTGCTGCTTCGATTATGACATGGCCGCTGTCACCCGTTTCGGCGGCCTGCGCACCCTCGACGCGCCGCACGGTCGCGGTTTGCGGCCCGCCCGCGGAGGACGAGAAGCGCACCCGATATGCGATGTCGGCGACGGCATCGCCGTTCGTATCGATCTTGAGCTCGTACAACGCCTTGGGCGCGAACGGCTCGCGCGTGGTGGACCCCGCCGGGTTCACGACGGCGGAAGGATGGACGTTCATGATCAGGATCGACTTGTCCGCCTCGCTTGGCTTGGGGAAGGCATACAAATCCGTGAGGTCCAGGCGCGCGTCTCCGTGCGGGAAGCCGAAATCGGGACCGGAGTAATGGTGCGACATGGATCATTCACTCCTCTGTCCCGCGCAAGCCGGGGGCAGAGGGGAAGCCAGCGTCCGACTTCGAGCGTTTGGCCAACTTTCCAGGTTTATCGTGCCTACGGGCACCCATGGCGCCCATGCCGCCGCCGCGCGCGACGGCAATCGACAGCTCGGGAGGACACGCGCCCGCCATGGGCGCCAACAGCAGCGGCACCCGGAGTCCATGGCGAGCGCAGAACGTCTCGGCGCGGGTCTTCGGTGACGGCGACATGCTCGCGACGACACCCGCGTCGCTCACCCCCACCCAAGTCGGGCGCGCGACGTCGGGGCTCGTTTCCGCCAGCACCTCGACCGCACCGACAGCCGGCTCGAACCATCGCGCTCGCACCGAACGATACTCTTCGTCCGCGAAGAACCGGTCACGGTTCGCGCTGGACGGGAACGTCAACGTGAATACCCGGTTGATCCGCGTGTTCGGCCCTTTCAGCACTCGCGCGACGACGAAGTCGCAGCCGAAGGCGCCGCCGTGGCGCGCGAGGATCGGCGCCATCGCGCTACGGTACTGCGTGTAACCGGCGTCGTCCGTCACTTCCAGGCCGAACAACGTCGTGTGCGGTCCGGCGTCAGCGGCCATGGGAGTAGCCGCCGTCGACCGGGAGCGTAATGCCGGTCACGAAGTCCGCGCGGGCGAGGAAGAGCACCGCGTCGGAGGTGTCCCGTACCTCGCCGATCCGTCCCAGCGGATGGATCGACGCCAGCGCGTCCGCGTCGCCGGAGAGCGGGGTCCGGATGACGCCCGGGGCGAGCGTGTTCACGCGGATGTGGTGCCGCGCGAGCTCGGCGGCGAGCGCGACCGTGAGCGCGTGGACGCCGCCCTTGCTCGCCATCGCGGCCGAGATCGGGACCGTCGTCTTCGCCTGGTACACGAACGGCGTCCCGACGTTGACGATCGACCCGCCGCCCCCCTCGATCATGAGCGGCACGATCGCCTGGGTCATCAGATAGGTCCCCTTCACGTTGGTCGTGAAGTAGCGCTCGAGGTCTTCGACGGTGCTCTCGAGGAACGGCTTCGCGCCGAAGATGCCCGCGCTGTTCACGAGCACGTCAACGCCGCCGAAGCGCTCGCGTGCGGCGGCAGCGACGGCTTTCCCGGTCGCCGGCTCGCCCACGTGCCCGGCGACCGCGACGACGCGCCGCTCTTCGCCGAGGCTCCTGCGCGCCCGCTCGAGCTTCTCCCGGTCCTGTCCGTTGATGAGGACGCTCGACCCCTCGGCAAGGAAGCGTCGCGCCAGGTCGAGGCCGATGCCGCTGCTCCCGCCCGTGATGACGACTCGATCGATTCGGTCCGACATGGGTTCGTTCTCCTTCCAACGCCGACGGTACCCAGGTTCACCAGAACAAGAAAATCGTATGTTTCGATGGACTCCATAACCTGAGGTTGTATGATCGGCGCCATCACGTACGATCAGCTCGTCGCCTTCCTCGCCGTCGCCGGCGAGGGAACGTTCACCGCCGCGTCGGCGGCGCTGCACAAGTCGCAGCCCGCGGTGAGCAAGCTCGTGCGCAACCTGGAAGACGAGCTCGGCGTCCAGCTCTTCGACCGCGAGCAGTACCGCGCGACCCTCACCGACGCCGGCCGTCTCTTTCACGAGCGCGCCGCGTCGGTCATCGAGAGCAGCGAAGCCCTCAAGACCTTCGGCAAGCAGCTCGCGGGCAAGATCGAGCCCATCGTCCGCCTCGCCGTCGAAGCCGTGACTCCGCTCGCCCCCGTAATGCAGATCCTTCGCGGGGCGCAGGAGCGCTACCCCACGGTCCGCATCGAGCTCACCACCGAGCGGCTCTCCGGTGCCGCTGATGCGCTCCGCGAGGGCCGAGCGGATCTCGCCGCCGCGACGAAGCTCGGCATCGACACGGCGAAGCTCGAGCTCGCGCACTTCCGCACGGTGCGCATCGTGCCCGTCGCGCGGGGCGACCATCCGCTCGCCGGACTCCGCGGACCGGCTCCCCGCGCGCTCCTTCGCACGCACGCGCAGATCGTGCTGGCCGACAGCGCGCAGGCAGCGGACGCGCCGTCGTTGAACGTTTTGAAGGGCGGGATGCAGTGGCGCGTGACGGACGTGGCGGCGAAGAAGGAGGTGATCCTCGCGGGCATGGGGTGGGGTGGACTGCCGGAGCACGTGGTCGCGGACGAGCTCGCGTCAGGGACGCTGGTGGCGCTCGAGGTGCCGGAGTTCGAGGCGGGGGTGATGGAACTGTACGCGATGCGGAGGAGGGATCGGGCGCACGGGGTGGTGGCGAGCGTGTTGTGGGAGGAACTGAAGGGGAGCGGGATGGTGGCGGCGGAGGCCGCGACGCCGAAGGGCCGCCGCGGAAAGGTTCATCGCGCGAGCAACGAAGTGGAGAAGCGGACGGTGGCTCGGCCCACATCGTCGTCGGGATCACGGAGCAAGGGGCGGAAGGGGCGGTGAGACTGTATCCGGTGGAGCAGCCCGAAAAAACGTTTTCGCGGGCGGGCGCGAGCGATCTCGACTTGGGGCACAGTCGGGGCACAGTTCGGGCACAGTCGGGGGTCTCCGAGATACTCCGAGGGCCCAGAAATGCCCGTCCTTCTTAGCGCGCCCGGAGGGAGTTGAACCCTCGACCCTCAGGTTCGAAGCCTGACGCTCTATCCAGCTGAGCTACGGGCGCGTGCTGCGAAGTCGAGCACTTAGCAGCACGCTCCCCTGCCCTGCAAGCCCGACTGTGCGCGAACTCTGCGTTTCAAGTTCGATCCGCGGTCGGACAGAAGAAGCGGCGTGCCGGGACACGCCCCCGGCCCGCCACAGCCGCCCGGCGGACGCGGCGCAACCCTTCGCTTCGGCCGCGGTTCGCGGACGTTCTCCAGCCTCGTCG
>DATNOH010000135.1:0-2970 GCA_035601435.1 Gemmatimonadales bacterium
CCCCTGATCCGCCCTCCGAGTCCTCACCCCCTGTCCCCCTCTCCCTCTGGGAGAGGGGGAACGATGGTCCGACTGAGTTTCCCCTCTCCCGAAGGGAGAGGGGATCAAAGGGGTGAGGACTTCAGTGCACCACAGTGACCGTCCCGTTCATGTTGGGGGGATGGTTGGTGCAGGAGTAGTTGTACGTCCCGACGACCGCGAAGGTGCGCGTGCGGCTGGCAGCCGCCCCGGTCTCAAGGTCCGCCTCGAAGATCTTGGCCAGAATCGTAGGGCCGCTGACGAACGTGACGTTATGGTGGTTCGCGCCCGTCCTGGTCCACACCACAGCGCTACCCGTTTGGACGACGATATCCGGCAGATTGAAATTGTTGTCTCTCACGTCCACCGCACCAGATGTTGGCGGCGCGGATGCAATCTCGGTGAACGTTACCGCGGATTGGTTGCCGGGGAAGCTCGCGCTCACCGTCTGGATCGTCGAGGACCCGAGAGAATCGGTAGTCGTCGCGACCCCGCCCGCGTCGGTAGTGCTCTGCTGAGGATTTACCGCGCCACTGCCAGCGCTCGACGTTACGGCCCACGTCACTACGACGCCGGGGACCGGCCGGCTGCTCGCGTCTACTGCCGTCACGCTTAACGGCGTCGGGAGCCGGTTGCTGAAGTACCAGTTCTGTGCGTCTCCGCCACTTTTCATGAGGTCGAGCGGCGGGCCAGGCGGCTGGGTGCTGTCTCCGCCGCAGGCCCACGCCGACACGCCCGCGAGCAGGGTGATCACGCGCTTCGTCGTCATGGCTGTAAGAATGACGCCGGGAAGCGGGTCCGCAAGCACCCCGCTCCCCGCGCCCGTATCTCAATGCACGACCGTCACCGTCCCATTCATTCCGGCGTGAATGGTGCAATGGTAGCTGTACCTGCCGACGTTCGTGATGGTGGCCGCATGATTGCCCATGCTCTGAGTCGCGGAGTTCGCCGGGAGGGGCGTCGGCCCGCTCGTGAACGTCACATTGTGAGCGACTGCTCCGGCCGCCCAGGTCCACGTCACAGTGCCGCCCGTCTTGATGACGGCGTTGTCAGGGTTGAAGTTGTTGTTGCTCACCGTCACGCCGGCGGTCGCCGGTGGCGTGCCCGCGCTCGCGGTGAACGTCACGGGCGTTGCGAGGCCGGTAAACGTCGCGGTGACCGTCTGCTGCGGGGCCGAGCCGAGACTATCCGCGGTGGTCGCCACACCGCTCGCGCTCGTGGTACTCTGGGCCGGCGAAACCGCGCCATCGCCCGACGCGACCGCCCAGTTGACCGCGATGCCCGGCACCGGACAGCCGCTCGCGTCGCGGGCCGTGACGCTCAGGGCCGCCGGGAGCGGATTGTTGAAGTACCATGAGCCGGGGTCCCCGGTCGTCTTCACGAGCTGAGTCGCCGCGCCCGGCGTGCACGGCCCCATGCCGCCGCCACCACCGCCCCCGCCACAAGCGGCCGCGAGCAGCGCCGCGCCGACGCCCGCCAATCGAATTGAACGAACTGGAGCCATGAGACTCTCCTCCAGGATATGAATGGTCTTGATACCCTACTGCTTCACGAGTTGACCGCGGGCCTCCTTCACGGTTGGGGAACCGCACGCCCAGAAGGCTTTAGGCATACCCGCCCCGCGAGGATTGTTCAAGCATTGATTTGTTATAGAATTGTCAGGACGGCGGCAGCTGCACCCGGCGCCAGAGAACCCGATAGATCAGCCAGTCGAGCCAGCGGTCCGGCATCCACAGCGGAATCCGGTCGAGCCACCCGTGCGGGGTGACGATCACCCGCAGCGCCGGGCGCCGCGTGCTGAGCGCGCGCCACACCGCCCGGACCACCTTGTCGGGAGGCGGCGCCTGCTCCGCGCCGCGCAGCGCCCCCCGCCGGAACCGATCGAGCACGCGTTCGTAGGGCGTTCCCGCGTAACGGCGCAGGTCCATCGCCTCCACCTTGCTCCAGATGGCCGTCTTGAAGCTTCCCGGCTCGATCACGATCACTTTGACCCCGAACGGCAGCAGCTCGCGTCGTAGACTGTCCGAAATCGCTTCCAGAGCGAACTTGGAGGCCGCGTATGGACCAAGGAACGGGAGTGCACCGCGCCCCGCGACCGAGCTCATGTTGACGATGCGACCGCGCGACGCCTTGAGGAGCGGCAGGAACGTCTGCGTCACCGCGACGGCGCCGACCAGGTTGACTTCGAGAACACGCCTGAGCTCGTCGAGCGGGAACAGCTCGAGCGGACCGGCCGCGGGAATCCCGGCGTTGTTCACGAGCCCTGCGAGCGGTGCGCCCGCGAGGGCGCGCTCCACCTGCTCCCGGGCCCGCGCGATGCTCGCGGTGTCGGTCACATCCATCCGCACGGCCGTCACGCCAGCGCGCTCGAGCGCCGCCTCGTCCTCGGCGCGGCGCACGGTGCCGAACACGCGAAAGCCGCCCCTCCGACCGGCGAGGTGCCGCGCGATGGCGGCACCAAAGCCGGTCGAGGCTCCCGTCACCACCACGCCACCGCTCACACGGGCAATCTACGACCTCCGTGCCAGCGTCGCCGCGCGCGCCCGGAGCGCCGCGTCAATGTCGCCCAGCGAGACGGGCGCCGGGACTGTCCACTCCCCGTGTTGCATCGTCGGCACCCGGATCGCCGCCACGTCGCCGTCCGGTCCCAGCTCGACAACGGCCGTCGCAGCATCCTCGGGGCCATGGTTCGCTTTGATGACCAGCGTCCAGGTCCCCTCCGTGGGCCAGGTACGCTTCAGGGCGTAGACGCCCTCTCTCGCCGTCGCGGCGAAGTTCAGCTTGAGCGACCGCCGCTCCCCGTTCACCACGCCCTCGGCGGTGCCGGTCACGATGAACCCCATTGCCGTGCCATGGTGGAACGAGTGCACCAGCAGGAACGCGTCGCGCGTCGATTTGTCGTACGGGTTGGCCGGCAGCTCGATCGAGATCCAGGGAGGACCCTTCAATCCG
>DATNOH010000136.1:0-13083 GCA_035601435.1 Gemmatimonadales bacterium
TCGTCGCCGCGCAGCACGTGGGTGATTCGCATGTCGAGATCGTCCACGACCACGGCGAGGTTGTAGATCGGGGTGCGATCGGAGCGCAGGATGATGAAGTCCTTGATATCGGCGCCCTGGAACGAGATGCGGCCGTGCACCGCGTCCTCCCAGGCGATCTCACCGGGCGGCACGCGGAACCGGATCGCGCCCTCCTCCATGTACGCCTTGCCCTCGGCGAGGAGGCGGTCGGCGATTTCCTGGTGGCGCTTCACGCGGGCGCCCTGGAACACCAGCTCTTCGTCCCAGTCGAGACCCAGCCAGGTGAGCCCATCGAGGATCACCTGCGTATGCTCGTCGGTCGAGCGAGCCCTATCGGTGTCCTCGATGCGCAGCAAGAACTTGCCGCCCTCGTGGCGGGCGTACAGCCAGTTGAAGAGGGCGGTGCGGGCGCCTCCGACGTGGAGGTAGCCCGTCGGGGACGGAGCGAAGCGGACGCGGGTGTTCATCGGGGTTGGGGATTTAGGGGCTCGGGGCTAGGGCTGTAAGGACCGGGCCCTTAGCCCCTAGCCCCGGACCCCTGGGCCCACCACGGAGAGGGGGGGATTCGAACCCCCGATAGGGGTATTAGCCCCTATAACGGTTTAGCAAACCGCCGCCTTCAGCCACTCGGCCACCTCTCCAACGTTACAGCGCCTTAACTTAGCGGCCCGGTGGGAGTGGCGGTACCCTCGGTGTTTGCCGCGCAGCGTCATCAAGGTTGCTTGTGAACGCGGTAATGCAGTTGAACCACACCGTCCTCGAAGCGATCAATGGAGTGCAAATCCAAGGGGACGTGACGATGACGCCGCGCTATCAATGGGATGCCGTCCCCAATGAAAACGGGGACCACACTGATGACGAACTCGTCGATCGCCTGCTCGTCAAAAAACGAGCCGATGATCTCGCCACCGCCCATCAACCAGATATCCTTGCCAGGCTGCTCTCGAAGACGGCCAACGAATGGGCCGATGGCATCGTTCACGAACTCCACGCCTGACGGGGCGTCAGCGGGCGGCGGATGACGCGAGAAAACGATGTTCCGACTTTGTGAGTCGAACTTCGCCCCCATTCGCTGGCTCACCTCGTAGGTTTTTCGGCCAAGCACCATCGTGTCAACCGACCGCATGAAGGCGTTCATGCCATAGAAACCTTTGGGTGCCGGGCGGGATGTCAGCCATTCGAGATCGCCGTCGGAACGCGCGATATAGCCGTCCGCGCTGGTCGCGATGTGGACGATGACTTTGCGACGCATAGAAGGCTACCTCAGTAGGACGGCGCCGCCAGCTTCAGGCGCTTGTTAGGTCGGTGGCCAAAGCGGGTCGGGGCCCTAGATTCGCGGCGCCACACTTCTCGATTAGCGAGGAGCATCACAATGATCGTTCACGACGTGACCCCAATTCTCAATGTGTCGGACATGGACGCCAGTTTTGCTTGGTTCGCCAAGCTGGGCTGGAAGGAGTTATGGCGGTGGGGCGACCCCACGGGATTCGGCGCCGTTGGCTCCGGTCCGTGCGAGATCTTCATGTGTCGCGGCGGGCAGGGGGGACGCGGGAAAGGGAAGAACACGAGCACCTTCGCGAGTTTCGAGGACGAGACGCAGGACAAAGGGTGCTGGATGAGTTGGTGGGTCGAGGACGTGGATGCCGTTTATGAAGAGTGCGATAAGCAGGGCATCGAGGTGACCTGGCCACCGACGAACATGCCTTGGAACGTGCGGGAAATGCACGTGCGACATCCCGACGGCCATGTGTTTCGCATCGGAAAGGGACTAAAGGAAGAATAGGCGCTTGAGCTAGAACCGTGTCAGTAGCCCCGCTCCAGCAGCTTCACACGCTCGGCCAGATCGGCCGGCTCGGTTTTGACCAATTGGCCGAGCGGACTGATGTAGATCCGCACGGTGGGGGCTCCCGGGATACGGGTGGGTCCGAAGGCGAAGCGCCACACGCGCGGGTGTCCCGGAAGCTCGGGTGCGCCTTGCCACAGCAAGTCGGTAGACTGCCTGCCCATCTCGGGTGGCGGAGCGCCCAGCAGATCACCCAGGGTGTAAAAGGCGGCGGCCCAGGAGGCTCCAAGCAATACGGCGCCTGCGAAGGCGGCCATGAGCGTCATCCAGAATAGGCGTGCCATTTTGAGTCCCGGTTGGGGGGGGCTTCGCCCTATACGGATAGCGAGTGAGCCCTGGGAGCACAAACGAGTGATCCGGTGGGTGGTCCGAGTTCGCGGCGAAACTGTCGCAACCGGGCCACAAAAACAGGGCATTCGCGATACGCGCCCTGATGTGGTGGAATGCCCGTGAGCCCAGTCACAGTGCGGCTTTAGCGCTATGTGGCGTATGCGTGGCACCGCCTTTGCCCCTGCCGATGCCATGCAGCGCCTCGTCGCAGCACTCATCGCCGTGGTGGCGGTCGGCGGCTGGCTCACGCCCGCGGCTGCCCAAAAGGCCTCCCGCGTACCGAGCCTCCGGGCCGCGTCCTACATCTATCTCACGCCCAACCCGTTTCTGGGAGCGCTCACCGCCCGGGTCCAGCGTCCCCTCCGGCCCAGTCCGGATCGTCGCGCGCTTCACGCTGTTGCGGTCGCGCTGCCGGCAAGGGCGTCATGGAGTACGGAGGATCTGACACGGCTTCCCGCGCGCGTGTCGTGGACGCCCTCGCACACCGCCTTGGCCAGTGCGTTCGTCGTCACCTTGTTGATCGATGCCGCGCAGACTCGTGAGCTCGCCCGTCAGGGATGGGTGGGCTTCCGCGAGTCCAATCCGCTGCTGGGCGAGCGGCCGAGCGTGGGCCGGGTGAACAGCTACACCGCCCTCGCCGGTCTCAGCGTACTCGGTGCGGCCGCGGCGGCGCCACCGCGCTGGCGCCCCTGGTTACTCGGCGCCGCGATCGCGGTGCAGGCGTTCACGATCCAGGGCAGCGTGCGCCAGGGTCTCCCGATCAGATTCCCCTGAGTTACCCTTCAGGGTAGCGCCGTGCGGGGCCCACCCTCTCAGGGTGGGAACTTCGAACGAGACCAAACCGAATTGCTCTCCTCGCTTGCCGCCGTCAATCGCTCCATCATCCGTTGTACCCGCTGCCCGCGCCTGCGCGCCTATTGCCGCCGTGTAGCCCGGGAGAAGAAACGTCAGTTTCGCGACTGGCAGTACTGGGGGAAGCCGGTCCCGGGCTTGGGCGATCCCGATGCGCGGTTGCTCGTCGTGGGACTCGCCCCTGCGGCGCATGGCGCGAACCGCACCGGGCGCATGTTTACGGGAGACTCGAGCGGCAACTGGTTGTACGAGGCATTGTATCGTCACGGGTTCGCGAGCCAACCGCAATCGCTGGCGCGCGACGACGGCCTGACGCTCATCGACTGCTACATCAGTGCGGCGGCGCGCTGCGCGCCGCCCGGTAACAAGCCCAGCCACGTGGAGCTCGAGCGCTGCCGGCCGTATATCGCCGCCGAGCTGCGATTGCTCCGACGGGTGCGGGTGGTGGTGACGCTCGGCCGCATTGCGCACGAGACCTGGCTCAAAGCGGCCGGGTGGTGGGAGCGGCTCCCGCCGCGCGCGCGGCCTCCGTTTGCCCACGGCGTGGCGACGACGCTGCCCGACGGGTGCGTGGTCATCGCGTCGTACCACCCGAGCCGGCAAAACACCAACACCGGCAAGCTCACGCCCGCGATGTGGGATCAGGTATTCCGGACGGCAGGGCGGCTGCTCGGTCAGCCGCCGCTTTAGGCTACGGTCGTTCTTCCGATGACGGTTCAGGGGGCCGGACCGGAAGGCCAATCGTTCCAGCCCATTGGTCGGTCAGCTCGAAGGTCTTCCCCATGTTGAATCGCAGCACCCAAAGCCGGCGGGCCAAGTCCTTGAGCGCCCAGATGACCGTATGCTGCACTTCGACCGAGGACCACTGGCCGAATTCATTGTGACTGAGGTCCGCCTCCAAGGCGCCCGCAATGTCCGCCGCGAATCGGCCGTGGGGCTCCTGTGCGGTCGGGACCCCCAACCCCTCCTGTGCGTCGTCCTGGGTAGTCAGACGGTGCTGACCTGTGGAGCCGGCAGGGGTCGTCCTGGGGGCCTTTTGGGGCCCTGCACCTTCCCCCCAGAGCAACCATTCCAAGGTTACGCCCGTCAAGCCACGCTGTCTCGCCCTGGCAACGATCAATCGGGCCACATCCGACGGGAACTTCTTGCGCTGCGGCCACTTCTTGACGGCCGCCTCGGTGACCGGCGGCCCTAGCTCGGCGGCGAGCTGCCGATAGGTCAATGAAATGCTATCCCAGGGGCTGAAGACCTCCAGGAGCAGGGTAAGCCGCTCGGCAGTCGTCTCCTTCATAGGTCCTTTTTCCCTCTTGACAGATCTCAAATCGTCTCTAGTTTAGTGACCTAATGCGTCTCCAAAACACCGTGCGGTGGGACGCAACTAGTCCACAAAGTGCGGACCATGACCGCCGCAGTCAAGATGCTCGTTTTCCCTCCAAGCCTTCGTCGAGCTCAAAAAGAATCCCTGGAGTCCGGGGACGTAGGTCGTCGCCGGGCGTAGGACCCACGTGCCCTCGGAGAATCGCATGTCCGTTCGCCGTTCCCTGATCCCGCTCGCGCTCACGCTGTTCGCGGCCCGATGCACCAACGGGCCGCATCCCACGGCGGTCGAGCAGCCCGCGGCCCCGACCCCCCACTTCCTCCGGTGGGCCGGGGGCTCGGCGCCGCAGTTCAGCGCGGTGGGCGCGCTCGCCGGTCTTCCCGGCGGCGCTCTCCGGGCCTCGCTGTCCGCGGGACTGCAGCTCGACCGCTACACGGCCTCGTTCTGGGCGGTGCGCGGCGAGCCGCGCTCTGTTCAGATCAACTACCTGAGCGCCACCGGGGACACGAACTCGGCATTCTTGCGACTCACGACCACCGATCCGGCATACGTCCCTGGTCTGGGCGATCTCGCGCCCGGGGATTCTGTGCTGATCACGGTGACGATCGATCCCGACAACATCAAGGTGTCGCTCGAGCCGACGGGATTGCTGTTCGGCGAACCCGGCCAGCTGCAAATCTCCTATGGTGGCGCGGACGGCGACCTGAACGGCGACGGTGTGGTGGACGAGACCGACGCCTACATCGAGAGCCAGTTGCTGGGGCTGTGGTATCGCGAGGGCACGAACGGCGTGTGGGAGCCGATCCCGGCCGTCCAAGAACTGGCGGACAAATCGTTCGTCAGCGCGTTGCCCCACTTCTGCGAGTACGCCATTTCCTGGTAGCGAGGCGAGAGTGCCGATGCATTCGCCGTCATTCGTAGTGGACACCGCCCGGCAGCTTGCCGCCGCCGGGCGCCATGCCGAGGTCATCGAGTACCTCGGCGCGCAACCGGCGAGCGAGCTGGCCGATTCGCCGAGTCTCGCGCTGCTGTTCGGAACCGCGCACGCGCGGCTCGGGCGGCACGATGAGGGACAGCGGTGGCTCGATCTGGCCCTCGACCTCGCCCGCAAGCGGGACGAGCAGACGGTCGAGCGCCACGCCCTCAATGCACGGGGCGCCATCGCCCTGGTGAGCGGGCGGATCGACGAGGCGGCGGACTACTTCACGCAGGCCCTGTTGGCCGCCAGCCGGGACGGGGACGCCGTCACCACCGGCCGCTGCTCCAACAATCTCGGGATCATCAGCAACTTGCGGGGACGGCACGCGGAGGCGATCGGATCCTGGGAGATCGCCGCGGCTGCCTTCGAGCGCGCCGGCTTGCGGCGGGGCGTCGCCGAATGCCGGCACAACCAGGCGATCGCGTATCGGGACCAGGGGGCGTTCGACCAGTCGTTGGCAGCGGCCGACCGGGCCGTCGCGCAGGCGGAAGCCGACGGGGATCGTACCCTCCGGGCGCTGACGTTCAGGGGGCGAGCGGAAATCCGCGTGGCCCGCGGCGAGCTGGAGCAGGCGCGCGCCGAGCTTGACCGGGTTCGCGAAATCCGCAGCGGGCTGCGCGATACCGTCGGCGAGGCCGAGGATCTGCGCGTCGTGGCGTCGCTCTACGCGGCCGAGGGCCACTTGGCGGCCGCCGAGGTCGCGTTGGGCGAGGTGATCGCGCGCGCCGAGTCGCACGGGCGGCCCCAGCTCCTGGCCGAAGCGACGCGGGACCTCGCCCTGCTGCTGCGGCGCAGCGGGCGGATCTCCGAAGCCCAGGCCGCCGCGCGGCGCACGAAGGCAATCTTCACGCGCCTCGGCGCCGAAGGCGAAATTCGTGAGTTGGCCAACCGGAACTGGGACGACGATTTCGCGGCCGAGTTGCGCGGATCACTCGCGCCGCTCAATGCGGCGCAAGCCCTGGCCGATGCCGGCCTCTACGCGGAGCTACTCGCCTATCTGAGCAAGCGCTCGCCCGATGAGCTCGAGCAGTCTCCCATGCTGACGCTGCTCTCCGGGATCGCGCACGCCCGACTGGGTCGACTGGACCTCGGTCAGCAGTGGGCCATGGTCGCGCAGTTGCGGGCGCGCATGCTGGGCGATCGTACGATCGAAGTGCGGGCCCTCAACGTCTCCGGCGCGATCGCGCTGGAGCGGGGCGGGATCGGTGAGGCGACGTACTTCTTCACGCGGGCGCAGGAACGGGCGATGCAGGACAACGATATGGCCACGGTCGGCCGCTGTGCCAACAACCTCGGCATCATTGCCAACATGCAGGGGGACTACAACCGGGCGGTCGGGGCGTACAGCCGCGCGATCACCGCGTACGAAAAGGCCAGCTACAACCGCGGCGTCGTCGAGTCGCAGCACAATCTCGGGATCACGTACCGCGAGCAGGGGCAGCTGGACCGCGCGCTGGGGGCCGCCGATGCGGCGTTGCGCGAGGCCGAGCGACTGGGCGACCGGGCGCTCCAGGCCCAGGCCCTCGCGGGACTCGCCGAAATCCGGGTTGCCCGGGGTGAGCCAGAGTCGGCCATCCGCGACGCGAAGCGGGCCCTCGCCGCGCACCGTGAGCTGAAGGACGCGGTGCTCGAGACCGAGGACCTGCGGATTCTCGCCGTGGCACTCGGCATCGCAGGGAAGGCGCCGGAGGCGGAAGCGATGCTGCGCCAGGTGATCGAGCGCGCGACCGAGCACGAGCGCCCGATGCTCGTCGCCAGCGCCCAGCGCGATCTCGCCCACCTGTTAGCCCTGCTCGGCGACGTCGCGGCGGCAAAACAGATCGCGCTGTCGGCGCGGGCCACGTTCGAACGGCTGCGCGCGAAGGTCGAGACCGAGAAACTAAACGCGTTGCTGGCGATTCCAGACCTACTCGCTACGAAAAATCCGGGAGTGTCACAGGCTAGGCCGGACATTCCCATTGCCCCGCGCTCTCAAGAAAGAAAGGTGAGGTCATGAAGGCCCTTCATTGGCTGGTGATCGCGCTGGTCGTGGCCGGGTGCACCGACCGGGCCCTGATGAGCCCCCCAGGTCCGCCCACCGCCCCCCAGGCATCGCTCATCGGGGACCTTCTCGGGGCCACGGGGCTGCTGCAATGCTCCACCCTTCCGTACGCCACGGCGACACAGACAATCGGGTCCGCGGGCGGCACGATCCGCGTTGGCCCGCACACGCTGACGGTGCCGGCCGGAGCGCTGTCCTCCCCAGTGGCGATCACCGGTACGCTGGTGACCGGCCGCGGGGTCAACGCCGTTCACTTCCAGCCGGAAGGGCTGAAGTTCGCGCGCTCCGCTTCTCTCACCATGAGCTACGCGAACTGCAGCCTGCTCGACCAATTGCTGCCGAAGCGGATCGCCTACGTCAGCGACGGGCTCGGTATCCTCTCGTACCTCCTATCGATCGACAACCTGTTCGCCAAGCGGGTCACGGGGCGGGTCGATCACTTCTCCAATTACGCCGTCGCCTGGTGAGCGCCGGATCGCGACGTCGCTTACGGTGGTCTCGCCGCGGTGAACGCGGTGCGGCGGTAGGGTGACGGGGGCAGGGGCAGGTGCAGGTGCAGGGGCGGGGGCGGCTCGAGTCGCGCCAGCTGGGACAAGTTGCGACCGATCCGCACCGCCACTATGATCAGCATTCCAACGACGAGCGCGGTCACCGTGCCGGTAGCGATCGGCACGGCGGCCGCGCTCGCCCCGCTCAGCGCCAGCGCGGCGTTGGCGGCGATCAGCACGATGCGAGCTTCGGTCGGGCCGATCCGGCTGTACCCCAATCGGAACACGCCGAACGCCTGCGACTCGAGGTAGATGTTGACCGACAGGATGAGGTAGGCGATCACGCCCGCCAGCGCCACGCCGAGATTCACGTAGGGCGAGAGCCCGATGCCCGCGCCGATCGCCGCCGTCGAGAACGCATCGACGATGTGATCCAGGTAGTAGCCGTAACGCGGCCGCTCCACGTGGCGCACCCGCGCGAGCGTGCCGTCGAGACTGTCCCCGAACCAGTTCACCACCAACAGGGCGCTCGCCGCCCAGAGCCACGCGGCGCTCAAGGTGGAGAGCGCGTATGCCACTCCCGCGCCGACCGCCCCCACCATGCCGAGGGCGGTCAGGCCGTCGGAGGTCACCCACCGCGGCAACCGCGCGGCGATGGCGCGGAGCAGCCGCCGCTCGGGCTCGGCGAGCAGGAACGTCAGCTCGCGGCGCGCGGCCACCAGACCAACCTGAGCGAGGGGATCATCAGGAGCGCGAACAGCACGACCATGATCCACAGCGGGACGCGCACGGCGGCGCCGAGCCAGGCGAGCAGCGCGTAGCGCGGAACGCAGCGCACCGCGACGGCGAGGGTGTATTTCCCCGCGGGACAACCGGTCGCGAACGCGAGGGCTTTGAATGGAAAAAACGGCAGCGGCGTCAAACCCGACAGCGCGATGGTCGCGACGGGGTAACGACGGAACAGCCGCTCGGGCCAGGTCCTCACCCCCGGTCCCCCTCTCCGCGTTGCGGAGAGAGGGGACGACTCTAAGCGTCGTTGCGCCAGCCGTCCGATCAGCGGCGCGAGCATCCGGTGGTCCACCACGGCGGCGAGCATCGTGCCCGCTGTGGCGATGAGCGTTGTGGTCCAGACGCCGAGCCGGGGCCCGTACCAGATGATGACGGGCTCGTGCGGCACGATGGCGAGGGCGATGTTGGACAGGAAGGCGTAGGCGAAGAGCACGGCGGCCGGCGTCGCGGAGGGGTGCATGACCCGATGTTCGCGCGCCGCTCTCAAGCCGATGTCAAGGCGTTAGCGCACGTCGAACTCCGCGGTGATGTCGTAGTCGTCCACGTCGCACACGCCCACGTGCGCGAAGTAGTGTCCCGGCCGGGCCGCGGCATCCTCGGGGAAGTGGATGGCGTCGCGGAACCGCCCGCCGCGCTGCATCGTGAAGCGTCGGGCATCCGGACTCGGAACCATCGTCGTGGTGTCCCACACCCCGACCCCGTCGCTCGTCTTGACGGTGACGCACAGGAAGCGGTTGGTCGGGAGCAGGAAGTAGATCGGCGCGGCCCGCCGGTTGAGGATCGAGTACACGAACACCGGATTCACGCCCGTGGGGTCTCCGTTCGCGTCTTTCCAGCTGAAGCGATCGGGGATCACGGAGAGTGAGACGTCGGCGTGGAGCGTCAGGCCTTTATCCACAACGGTGCGAGCCGTTCCCGGCGGGTCGAGCTCTTTCGCGTCTTCCACTTCCATACCGATGCTGGGATTGCCGCGCTCGGGGAGACGCGTGACCGTCCCTTTGGCCTCGATGTACCGATTGAGGTAGCGACTCCAGCGCTCCGGCTTACCGACCACGGGCACGACATAGGTCTGCTGGCCCAGTACCCGGAGCGGCAGCGGCACGACGATGGTCCATTGGCCGAATTCGTTGTCGCGCTGGAGGAATCCTTGGATGGTCAGCGCGGTATCGACCTGCTGCTGCGTGGCCGCCGGTGCGGTGGCGCAGAGCAAGAGGGCGAGGAGGACGGCACGTTCGTGCATGCACCAATTCTCCGACGAATTCCGCCGGTCCGCTAGGGCGTTTTTTGGGCCGCCTTACTGCTCCAACCGCACCCAATAACCCGAAACGCGCCACCCCCGCTTCCCGTCGAGCACCGGGACCACGGTCTCCACCACGTGCCGACCACGGGAGACGTTCGTGTTGTACTGCAGCAGCACGTATTTGCCCGGTGGCGCATTGGGCGGTTCTGTCGTATAGCGGGCCATGATGCGGCGCCGTGCCCCGAACGGCTCGAACGGCCCTCGCGCACTCTTCACCGCCTGCTCCCACTTTTCCTGAGTCACCGCGAGCTGAAACGCGACGGCGGCCTCGTCCCAGCTCTTGGCGATGTCGCCTTTGTCTACGATGGCGAGCCAGGCTTGCGCGGCTTGCTCGGCGGCTCCGACCGTCGCGGCTGTATCGGCGGGCGTCTGGCCGACCAGCGCCGATGAGCACAGCAGCGCGAGCAGTGAGCCGCCCAACGGGATGCGGAGCGACAATACCCTCATGAGAGCCCTCGCAGTGAAGGATTCACCTCGACAAGCGATTAAGGACGGCCGCTAGCGCAAGCGCTCCAAGAAAGCCGGAATAGCCGAGAACCATCGCACGGACCGACGAGCGACCCGACACGACGTCACTCAGCTTTCTGGCAAGACGAGGTTACGCTCCAAGACGTCAAGAAGCCTCACCTCCCGCCGGCGCTTTCGGAGGGCTCGCCATTTGCGCTGCCAGAGCGTCCATCTGCCGGCCGCGCAGCCGCGCCCAGCCCGGTAACCGAATCGCGCCGTTCAGAATCATTCCCACACCCGCAGCGAGGAGAAACACGAGTCCTGACATCGCGTCGCCCACGTGGCCATTGACTGCGGTCGCAATGGCGACAGTGGCCGTCACGCCAAGGGCCGCCAACCCGGCTCCAATGGACGCGCGCGCCGCGCCGTGCACCGTCCGGAAACGAAGCCGGTGGCCCGTTTCGGTCGGTTCGAGCAGCACCTGCAAGTTGCCGTTGGTCCACTGCCGAAATGATCCGTCCGAGCGCGTGGTGCCTCGCGCGTCGAAGACCTCGCGCAACTGGACGACCAGCTGCTCCCACTCGTGATCGCTGAGCCGGCGATTGAGGTTGACCGTGCGCGCCACGCCGATCGGAAGTCCAAAGATCGTCTGCGATGCAGCCCCTTGGCGGACATCGAGGGCTTGGGCGGCCTGCGCCACCGCGCCCGGCGAGATCCCCACCTCACGGCCGATGGCTTGCAGCTCGGTGAGCGTCAAGCCTTCCTCGGTGGGCACGTCCCGCTGAGGGCGTTGCGACCCTTCCGTTGCGGCGCGGAAGATCGCCGCCATCTCCTTGTCGTTGTATCGTCGGTCGGTCATGTCAACCAAGATACTGCGCGCTCAAGGCCGAGGTGACCGCCGCCGGGTCGAGTCCTCGAACCCGAAGAACCGGTCCATCCGCCAGCTGCCGTCCTGTTGCCGCAACAGGAACGCGACGTACCGGCCGAACTCCGTCATGCGCGCGCCGCCGGAGTCGCGCCAGGACTGCTCGAAGGCGCCGAACTCGGTGGCGTGATCTGGCGTGACGCGTCGCGTCGCGACGGTCAGACGGAGGTCCATATCTCGTAACGACGCCCAGTTCGCGCGCGCCATCGCCGCCAGCGCAGTCGGGCCCCGCACCGTGTTGAACGCCGGCCACTCGAACACAGCCGTGTCGGTGTACAACGCGGCATACGCCTGTGCGTCGTGACTGCGGTACGCTTGGACGATACGTGCATTCAACGAGTCGATGCCCGCGGTCGCCTCGCCGGCCGACGGCCGCGACGGCTGCGCACAGGCGAGGCATGAGATGCCAAGGGATAAGGTGGCTGCCCTGATCGATGGGCCCATTAGGGAGCCGTGAGGCGGGCCGTGTGCCCCTTGCGGCCCGTGGTGCTGAACGCCGCGACGCGGACGGTCCCACGGAACGGGATCGGACCGCGGACCACGGGGCTCCGCACGGTGGGCTCGCCGCCGTCGGTCGTATAGCGCAGGGTGAACCCCGGCAGCTCCACGCTGCAGCGCACCACGCCGCCATCGGCCTTGAGACCCGGCGTGGGGATGCGGTAGTTGATGCCCCGAACCTCGCGATCGAGCCGGGGCAGCTCGCGCTGGCCAATCACGTTGACGAAGCGCGACCAGGCTTCGCGGTACAGGGACTCGGACTTGGCGGAGTCGCGCTCCCTGGCCCAGTCCGGGTCGGGCGCCCACGCCCGCTCGGCCAGCCCGAACAACTTCGGGACCATCATGTACTCGAGCCGCCCCTCGGCTCCGAGCGTCTCGGACCACAGGTTGCCCTGAATTCCCACAATATGGGCCCGACCATAGTCGGTGAGCCGGTCCTTGCCGACGAACACGGCGGGATCGACGGGGACGTTGCGGTAGTAATCGAGCGGGATGAACTCGAAAGGCTTCTGGAGGTCCACGTAGCCTCCCCAGTCGAGCCCGGTCTCCTCCGGGTTCGGATTCCACGCAAGATCGAAGTAGAGATTGGTCACGGGACTCAACACCACGTCGTACCCGCCATTCGCGAGGCGGTAGGCGAGGTCCTCGGCGCCCCTACCCGGCACGTTGCTCCAGACGTAGGCGCGCCAGCCCTGCGCGGCGAAATCGGGATTGGGGATGTTCGCCTGTTGCCCGTCGCGCTGAGTCTTGCGCACCGCGATCTCTTCCCAGCCCGACGGCAGCAGGCCGTGCGCCTTGAGGATCTGCGCCACCCGGCCGTAGAAGACGAACCACAAGTCATCGACGCTCGTAAGGTCGTGCGCCTTCAGGTACGCCTGCACCGCCGGCGAACCTTGCCAGACGCCGGCCGGGACCTCGTCGCCCCCCATGTGAATGTGGCGCAGTGGCACGCCCGCCTCGCGATGGATCGCGACGAGATCGCTCACCACGCGCTCGATGAACCCATAGGTCGACTCGAGCACCGGGTTCATCACGTTGTCGTGGTACCCCTGCGGCGATGTGTACACCGAGCGATCGTCCGGGTCGTTGAGCCGGTACTGCTGGTTGCCCCGCATGGCCTCGATCGCGGCGCGCGCGTGGCCCGGCATCTCGAGCTCGGGAATCACCTCGATGTGCCGCGCCGCCGCGTAGCGCAGGATCTCGGCGTAGTCCGCGCGGGAAAAGAAGCCGCTGCCCCAGGGCCGGTCCACGT
>DATNOH010000137.1:0-6048 GCA_035601435.1 Gemmatimonadales bacterium
TTCGTGATGCTCGCCGTCTCGGACACCGGCATCGGGATGAGCGAAGAGACCCAGGTCCACATGTTCGAGCCGTTCTTCACGACCAAGGAGAAGGGCAAGGGCACCGGGCTGGGGCTCGCCACGGTGTACGGCATCATCAAGCAGAGCGGCGGATTCATCTGGGTGTACAGCGAGGTCGGGCACGGTACCACCTTCAAGCTCTATCTGCCGCGCGTGGAAGAGCTGGCGGAGCGCGCGTCGCAGCCGGCGCAAGCGCCGGCGCGGGCGGCACGTGGCACCGAGACGGTCCTGGTGGTGGAGGACGAAGCGCCGGTGCGGAGCGTGGCCCGACAGGTCCTCGAGCGCCACGGCTACACGGTGCTCGAAGCCCCCAGCGCGGAAGCGGCGCTGGACATCGTCGCCCGGTATTCGGGCACCATACACCTCCTGCTCACGGATGTGGTGATGCCCGGGCTCAACGGCCGCGAGCTCGCCAACCGGCTGGCCGGGCTGCGCCCCGACGCCAAGGTGATCTTCATGTCCGGCTACACCGACGATGCCGTCACACGGCACGGCGTGCTCGAGCCGGGCTCCGCCTACGTGCAGAAGCCGTTCACCCCGGACGCCATCGCTCGCAAGGTGCGCGAGGTCCTCGACCGTTGACCCCGTACGGATATCCCAGCGCATGATCCTGCGGGCTGGTGCTGAGCCAGCCCCCCCCGTCGCCGAGGGAGTTGCCCCGGGGAGGTTCCGGGTGAGTATTGGTGCCCCGGAATGACTACTTCGAAGCCCGCAGTCCCCCTGGCGCGCGACGCCGATGCCGAGCTCGAAGCGTTGTTCGCGGCGATCAACGATGTGATCCTCGTGCTCGACGCCGAGGGTCGCTACGTCAAAATCGCTCCCACGAATCCAGCGCTGCTGTACCGCCCCGCCGCCGAGCTGCTCGGCAAGACGCTGCGCGAGGTGTTCGACGGCGCCCAGGCCGAGCAGTTCATGGGGTACATCCACGCCGCCCTCGGAACCCGCAAGACGGTCCACTTCGAGTACAGCCTCTCGATTGGCGGCCGCGAGGTCTGGTTCTCCGGGGCGATCTCGCCCATGACCCACGATCAGGTGGTGCTGGTCGGCCGGGACATCACCGATCGCAAGCGGGCCGCCGAGCGGCTGCGCGCCAGCGAGCAGCGGTTCCGGGCGCTGGTCGAGCACGCGAGCGACGTCGTCATGCTGCTCGGTCCGGACGGGACGATCCAGTACGCCAGCCAATCCACGCAGCCCGTGCTCGGCTACGGGGCGACCGAAAACGTGGGGCGGAGTGCCTTCGAGCTGGTCCACCCCGACGACCGCCGTGACGCCCTGGAGCTGTTCGGCGAGCTCATGCAACAGCCCGGCCACGTCGTCAAGACGGAGCTGCGCGCGCTGCACAAAGACGGGAGCTGGCGCCACCTCGAGGCGGTGGGCGTGAACCGCCTGGACGACGCGGCCATCGGCGCCATCGTCGTCAACTACCGCGACATCACCGGGCGCCAGCGTGCGGAGCGGGACCTGCGCCAGACGCTCTCCCTGCTCAATGCCACGTTCGAGTCCACCGCCGAAGGGATCTTGGTGGTCGACCTGGCGGGCCGCATCGTCAGCTTCAACCGCATCTTCGCCGAGCTATGGCGCGTCCCCGACTCGATCCTCGAGGCCAAGGACGACGCTCAAACCATCGCGTTCGTGTTGGAGCAGCTCGCCGATCCGGAGGGATTCCTCAACAAGGTGCGCGAGCTGTATGCGCGCCCCGACGCGTCGAGCTTCGATGTCCTGACCTTCAAGGACGGACGGATCTTCGAGCGTTTCTCTCAGCCCCAACGGATCGCCGGGAAGAGCGTCGGACGCGTGTGGAGCTTCCGCGACGTCACCGAAACGAAACGGGCCGAGCAGATCCAGCTCGCCACCTATCGGATCTCGGAAGCCGCCCACGCCGCGCGTACGCTGCAGGAGCTGTTCGGCGCGATCCACCGGATCGTGGGCGAGCTGATGCCGGCGAAGAACTTCTACATCGCGCTGTACGACGCCGCGACCGACCAGCTCACGTTCCCATACCACGTGGACGAGTACGACACGGACTTCCCGTCAAAGACACCCGGCAAGGGATTGACCGAATACGTGCTCAGGACCGGTCAGCCGCTACTCGTCACGCCCGAAGTGCACGCCGAGCTCGAGCGGCGCGGCGAGGTCGAGCTGATCGGACCGCCGTCGATCGACTGGGTCGGCGTTCCCCTGAAGATCGGCGACCGCACCATCGGCGTGCTCGTCGCCCAGACCTATGCGCCCGGCGTCCGCTACCGCGACACGGAGAAGCACGTGCTGCAGTTCGTGTCCGCTCAGGTCGCTATGGCGATCGAGCGGAAGCGCACGGAAGAGCAGCTGCACGAGAGCGAACGCAAGTACCGGCTCCTGTTCGAGACCAATCCCGAGCCGATGTTCGTGTACGACTTCGAGACGCTGCGCATCCTGGCCGTGAACGGCGCCGCCATCGAACGGTACGGGCACACGGAGCAGGAATTCCTGCAGCTCACACTGCGTGACATTCGCCCGCCGGAAGAGCAGGCTCGGCTCGATGAAGAGCTGGCGCACCGGCCGAACGACGGGGCCGTGCGCGCCGGGGTGCGTCACTGGACCAAGCAGGGCAAGCGTTTCGACGTGGACCTCGTCGCGCGGCCGCTCGAGTTCGCCGGCCGGCCTGCCCGGCTGGTGCTCGCCCGCGACGTGAGCGCGCAGCGCCAGCTCGAGGAGCAGCTGCGTCAATCGCAGAAGATGGAAGCCGTCGGCCAGCTCGCGGGCGGCATCGCCCACGACTTCAACAACCTGCTCACGGCCATCCTGGGCTCGACCCAGCTGCTGCTGCACAACACCCCGACCGGCGACCCGCGGCGCGAGGACGCCGAGGAAATCCGGCACGCGGGGCTGCGGGCCGCCGAGCTCACCCGGCAGCTGCTGGCGTTCAGCCGCCGGCAGGTACTCGCCCCCAAGGTCCTCGACGTCAATGCGGTGGTCGCGAACATGGACCGCATGCTGCGGCGTCTGCTCGGCGAAGACATCGAGCTGGCCACGTCGCTCGATCCGGACGCGGGCGCCGTCAACGCCGATCCTGGCCAGCTGGAGCAAGTGCTCCTGAACCTGGCGGTCAACGCCCGCGACGCCATGCCCGGCGGCGGCCGGCTGAGCATCGGGACGACGCGCTTCAGTCTGGGCGAGGAGCACGTCGAGCGGAGCCACCGCATGCCCGCCGGTGACTACGCCTGCCTGGCCGTCGCGGACACGGGCGTCGGCATGGATGAGACGACCCAGGCACACCTGTTCGAACCATTCTTCACGACCAAGGAGGTCGGCAAGGGAACGGGCCTCGGACTCGCTACGGTGTATGGGATCGTCAAGCAGAGCGGCGGCTACATCTGGGTCTACAGCGAGCCGGGGCACGGCACGACCGTCAAGATCTACCTTCCCCGAGTGCCCGGCGTCGCCGAAGCACCGCTGCCCGCCGCCGAGCCGCAGCCGGTGCGCGGCGGCGATGAGACCGTCCTGTTGGTCGAGGACTCGGCGCCGGTGCGCACGCTCGCCCGCCGCGGCCTCGAGGCCCGGGGCTACCGGGTGCTCGATGCAGCCGACGGGCCGTCCGCGCTGGAGCTCTCCGCCCGCCACCACGGCGGGATCGATATCCTTGTGACCGATGTCGTGATGCCCGGCATGAGCGGCCGCGAGCTCGCCGAGCGCCTGGCGCCCCAGCGGCCCGGCATGAAGGTGCTCTACACGTCCGGCTATACCGACGATACGATGGTGCGCCAGGGCGTGCTGAACGCCGGCGTCGCGTTCCTCCAGAAGCCCTTCGTGCCGGACAGCCTGGCCCGCAAGGTGCGGGAGGTGCTCGACGGCGAGAGGGGCGAGGGGCGGGCGACCGTCAGGTGACGGCCGCGCGTCACCCGTCCTGCGGTTCGCGATCCAGGATGCTTCTGATTCTCTCCAGCAAATCCGGCTCCGTCCACGGCTTGTGGAGCAGCGGGACCGACGGGTCCAAAGTCGCGGCGCGATCGGGGTCGGAGTAACCGCTGGCGAATAGGAACGGCGTGGTGTGGCCCTCCCGCCGCGCGGCGTCGTACAATGCACGTCCCCCCAGTCGCGGCATAACGAGGTCCGAGAACACCAGGCGGACGCCCGCCGTCTGACGCAGCGCCTCGAGCGCCTCGAGCCCGTCCGCCGCCGTGACGATCTGGTACCCGGCCGCTTCGAGAATCCGCTTGACGGAGCGGCGCAGTTGGTCGTCGTCCTCCACCACCAGGATCGTCTCGCGGCCCCCGCGTACCTCCGCGACGCCCGCGCGCGGGCGTACTGCGGCGGGCACCCCGTCGAACGTGGGGAAATAAATCCGGAACCGAGTTCCCTTCCCCGGCTCGCTGTCCACATCGATGCCGCCGCCGTGCTGCTTCACCAGCCCATATACCGTGGCCAGTCCCAGGCCGGTCCCCTTCCCGGCCGGCTTGGTGGTGAAGAACGGCTCGAACATGTGCGTCCGCGTCTGCTCGCCCATGCCGATCCCGGTGTCACCCACCGAGAGGCAGACGTGCTCGCCCGCCCGCGCCGATCCCCATGTTTGACGCTGCTCCTCGGTCAGGTGCACGCGCCTGGTCTCGAACCGCAGCACGCCCCCATCCGGCATCGCATCGCGGGCATTGGTCACCAGGTTGAAGAGGATCTGCTCCGTGGCGTGGACATCGGCGCGCACGTCGGGCAGGTCCTCCTCGGTCGCGGTGACGATCTCGACATCGGCCGGCAAAATGCGGCGCAGGAACCCGGACAGATCGCCGATGAGCCCGCCGAGGTCAACGGACTGCAGCTCGAGACGCGAGCGGCGGGCAAAGCCGAGCAGCTCCTTCACCATCACGCGGCCCCGCAGCGCCGCCGACATCACGTCGCGCAGGTCGGCATGGGCATCCGCTTGGGGGGCCGGAAGCGCCTTCGCGACCAGCTGCGCGTTCGCCAGGATGATGGTGAGCAGATTGTTGAAGTCGTGGGCAATCCCGCCGGTGAGCTGGCCGATCGCCTCCATTTTCTGGGACTGGCGCAGCTGCTCCTCCAGCGCGCGCCGCTCCGTCACGTCCTCCGCGATAGTCTCGAAGCATTCGATCGTGCCGCCGGGGCGGCGCACTGCGCGGCCGGAGAGCCGCACCAGGATCTCTCCACCGTCCCGGCGCTTCCACGTGACCTCCACTCCTTCGACCACGTCCGCGGCCTCGAAGCGCCCGAGGATGCGCTGGCGCTCGTCCGGATCGGCGTAGACGTCGGTCGCGAGGTCCACCCCCAGCAGATGCGCTTCGGACTCGTAGCCGAGCATCCGCACCAGCGCGGGGTTCACGTTGAGGAACCGTCCCTCGACCGAAGACCGGTAGATGGCGTAGGAGGCATGATACACCAGGGCGCGGTGGCTCTCCTCCGACTGACGCAGCGCGGCCTCCGCCCGGCACCGCTCGGTGATGTCGGTCCCGACGCCGATCACGCCCGCCACCGATCCATCCACGTCGCGCACCGGCGAATACCACGCTTCGAACACGACGCCGAACACCTCGACGGTGGATGAAAACGTCTCCCCCGTGAGGGCGCGGCGCACGTCCGCGAGCGCCTGCGGCAGGTCCGCGAACAGCGCGAACGCCGAGCGGCCGATGAGCAGCGCGGGCCGCACCCCGACGGCATCGAGCCCGCGCCCCTCCACCATGGTGAACACGCCCTCGCCGTCGAGCGCGAACAGTACCAGCGGCGCCCCGGCGATGACCGTCCGCAGCCGCTCCTTGTTCTCGCGCAGCGCGCGCTCCTGGCGCCGCCGCTCGGTCACGTCGCGGGCGTTGACGATCAGTTGGGCCGCGTCCCCGGGGCCCACGCGCGCCTGGCCCACGGCTTCGAGCACCCGCCAGGCGCCGTCGTGCGCGCGGAACCGGAACTGCGCGGCCTGGGGGACCCCGGGGTGGTGGATCGCGCCCGCCAGGGCCTCGGTGACGACCGAAATGTCGTCCGGGTGGACGTAGTCGAACGCGTTGCGCT
>DATNOH010000138.1:0-32237 GCA_035601435.1 Gemmatimonadales bacterium
TCGCCTGGATCCAGTGGCCCACGATGCGCCGTCGCCCGGGCGCCATCAGGCCGCGGAACGCGCCGCGACCGTCGGGAACATCGAACCTGATGGTATCGCCCAGGACACGGGCGTTGCTACTCACCCCTGCGATCTCCGCCCGCCAGCCAGCGGCCGCGCGCTCGATGGTCAGCGGTCCGCGGATGTCAGGGCCGAAGCGGAGCTTCGCTGCCCACAGACCGACAAGCTCGGACGCGTTCCCCTGGGCTCCGGAGAGCGCGCCAGGGGACAACGACAGCATCGTGACGGTGGTGACGAGCAGGGTGATTCGCCGAGCGGGCAGAGCGTGGGTGGCGTGACGCACGACCTGTGGGACAACGCTCGGTCGGAAACGGTTGCGTGGCTGACCGGATCGTGTCTCGATGGTGACACTTGGGTCAGGGGATCTGGTCTTGCGCCTCCTTCGGACGCACCGGCAGCCCGATGTCTCCCGCCCACCCGTCGGTCAGCTCGAACGTCTCGCCCATGTCGAATTGCAGCGCCCGGAGGCGCCGGGCCAGATCCTTCAACGCCCAAATGACGGTGTGCTGCACCTCGGGTGAGGACCACTGCCCAAACTCGTTATGACCCAGGTCCGCCTGCAGAGCTGCGGCGATGCGCGTGGCGAACTCGCCATGGGAGTCTTGGCGTAGCGCCTTAGGACTTGCTTGCTCTGTCGGCCTATTGTGGGTCTCCTGCAGTTGCTTCTGAGGCCCCGGACCCTCGCCCCAGAGCAGCCACTCCAGCGTCACGCCTTCAAGGCCCCGCTGACGCGCTTTGGCCACGATCAGCCGCGCCACATCCGCCGGAAATTTCTTACGCTGCGGCCACTTCTTGATCCCGGCCTCGGTGACAGGGGGCCCGAGCTCTGCAGCGAACTGGCGGTACGTCAGTGAGATACCGGTCCAAGGGCTGAAGACCTCCAGGAGCCGAGCCAGCCGTTCCGATACGGGGCCCTTTTTAGATCCTTTTTCAGACTTGACAGATGACAAATAGGTCCTAGGTTAGTGACGTACTGGGCGCCCCGTGAGGTCCTCGAGCGATACCCAGTGAGGACAAATTGTCACGTCTGGAAGTCCTCGTCAAGAGGCTACAAGGAGTGAAACCCGGTGCTCGGACTAGGGATGATCATCGGACTGCGCAGTGCCCAGGCCCCATGGTTGACACGTTCAGAGGCGTCTCAGGAGGATCACATGGTTCGGAAGGTTGAGGTTATGGCAGCGAAGGCAGGTGGCGTCGACGGGTTGGATGGGCTCGATCGCGAAGGTCTCCGGTTCACTCACGACTTGCCTCTGAAGGAGCAGATGATCTTCACCGGCTCCTCCGACTGGTCCCCGGAACAGGCCGAGCACTACATCGATTGGCGGATCCAGTGCGTGGATTCGGAAATCGCCAGGCTGCGTCAGCAGCTCGACGACCTGATCTCCTCGCGTAAGCGGTGGCTGGCGGTCACGGGCGGTCGCTCCAAGGTGTTCGCGAACGGCAACGGCCACGCCGCGGCGAGCATAGCGTAACCGATTGGCTGAACCATTCGCCCCGCAACGGATTCCGTTGCGGGGCGTTGTGTTTCCTAGGCCTGGCGCCGCTCGCGCGGCGTACGCTGCACGGGGATCGGCAAGGTGACCTCGAAGGTAGTGCCGCGACCCACCTCAGAATTCACCTTGATGGCGCCACCAAACATCTCCTGGGTGATCTGACGCACCACCATCAGCCCGGTCCCCGAGCCCGAGCCGAACTCCTGGGTGGTGAAGCCCGGCTCGAAAATCCGCTCGAGATGCTCCCTGGCAATGCCCACCCCGTGGTCCTGGACGGCCATGTGTAGCGACTCGCCGACCTGCCCCAGGGTGACCACCACCGGCGAGTTCCGGCCCTGCGACGCCGAGACCGCATTGCGGATGAGGTTCGTGAGCACCTGGTATAGGGCGTTTGGATCGCCCTGGAGAAAGACGCCGCTCGCGTTGATGACCGCCTGGAGCGCGATGCTGCGCTTACCGGCGAGCGGCCGCTCCAACGCTACGCACGACCGGACGACCTGGGTCGCGTCGAACCGCTCGGAGCGGGCCAGCCCGCCCCGGGCACGGTCCTGGATCGAGCGCAGGAACTGGATCGCTTGCTCCATGCCTTCGCCCACGCCCGCCAGCTCCTGAAGCAGCTCCGCCCGGAAGTGGGGCGCCAGCGATTCCGTCGTCCGGATCAGGTCGAGCGAGAGATCGAGGCTCGCGAGCGCGGCCGTAAGGGGATTGGCGACCTCGTGGGCGATCACGCTGGGCTGGCGGACCAGCTCCGCCAGGGCGTCGGGCTCCGCCAAACGGGGCCGGCTGGGCGCGGGAGGCTGTTCCACGAGACCAAGGCACAGACCCGCCAGCTCGAGGGTGATGCGCTCCCGGCTGCGGCGCTCGACGCCGTCGGGGGGCGGCGCGGCAGGCTGCTTCCTCACGGGAGCGATACACCACATCCCGGCGTCGGTTAGCCGGCAGCCGACCCAGCGACTGCCCTGGATAATGGGGGCACCCCAGCGATGCAGCGTGCTATCGAGGTCCAGGCGTGTGTCCGCGCCCTGGGCACTCCCGGCGCTGGTCAAGACGGGGACCACTTCCGCGCGCGACGAGACCTCCCAGAGGGTGACTGCCCGCCCCTGCAGGGCCACGCTCGCTTCGCGCAAAACCTCGCGACGGTGCTCTTGCATCGATGTGGTCAAATGTGGGAAGCAGAGCGCCCCGGTCCTAGGGCGTTTTTGCGACACGAAGGGGTGCGAATGCGGCAGTGCTGTCTCGACGTCAGCCCTCGCCCTTACGGCGCCGCTTCCCCTCTTTCTCCCGCTCGGCTCTCCGACCGGCGATGATGACGCGATCGCGACCCTCGTTCTTTGCCTGGTACATCGCCGCGTCGGCGCTCGCGATCAGCTCTTCCGGCGTCTCCCCGTGCGTCGGATACTCGGCGGCGCCGACGCTCACCGTCAACCGCCCGGCGCCGAAGTCTTCACCCGCCACCCGCGCCCGGAGGCGTTCGCCCACGGCGGCGGCCGTCGCGATGGGCGCCTCGATCAGCATCACCACGAACTCCTCCCCACCGTACCGCGCTACGCTATCCACCCCACGCGTGGTCTGCCGCAGGATCTCCGCGATTTTCACGAGCGCCGCGTCGCCCCCGAGGTGCCCCTGGGTGTCGTTGTACTGCTTGAAGTGGTCGACGTCCGCCAGCAAGACCGAGAAGGTGCGCCGCAGCCGCCGCGACCGCTGCACCTCGTTGGCGAGCGTCCCCATCAGGTGGCGCCGGTTGTACAGGCCGGTGAGCGCATCCGTGACGGAGAGCCGCTCGAGCTCGCCCTGGCCCTCCCGCTCCCGCACGCGGGTCACCAGGTTCTTGAACACCTGGGTCAGCTGGCCGACCTCGCCCCCCGCTCCCGTGGGAAGCTCGACCGACGTGTCCCCAGAGGCCGCTTTGGCGACGACGCCGGACAAGCGCTGCAGTGGGCGCACGATGAGCGATCCAACATAGGCCGCCAGTGCGGCGGCGAGGAGCAGCGCGATGAGTAGGACGCTCGTCCCGCCCCCGCCGGCCTGGCGGACCGCCTCCGCCCGCGGCATCTCGACCACCGTGGCCCAGCGCAGGGCGGGCAGCCGCCGCAGGGTGCCGATGACATCCCGCCCGTCCGCACGTTTGTACTCCACGCTGCTGCCTTCCCGATCAGTCAGCGGTTGCACGACGTCGGTCGGGAGCCTGGTGCGCATCAGCTCCGCGGAGCTCACGCGGGATCGGAGGATCAGCCTTCCCTGCTCCGTCATCACATAGATGTCGGCCCCGCCGCCCCCGCCGCCCCCGCCCTCCCCATTCGGATCGCGGGGAGCGAGCCGCTGCAGCAGGTCGGCAACCGCGCGCAGATTGATCTTGGCCATGAGCGAGCCGACGTACTTCCCGTCCGCCTGGCGGATCGGCACGGCAAGCCCGATCGCGGCCTTGCTGAGCCCCGTGTCCCAGTAGGCGTCCCCCACCAGGGCGTCACTCGTCCTGAGCGCGTTCAACCGGTCCTGGGTGAACTGCACGCCGCTCATCCGGCCGCCGCTGCTGGTCACGAACCGCCCGCGCCCGTCCACCACCAGCAGCGCGTCGCAGTCCGGGCAGCGATCGCGTACCGAGTTGAGGTACTCGCGCAGCCGGCTGAGGGCCTCGCCGCCCCCGCTCCCCTGGATCCTGGCCAGGTTCTCGGGCACCGCATAGGCGGTGGCCGCCACGCGCAGGTCGCGCAGCCGATCGCTGAGCCACTGATCGATCTCCCACGCCGCCTGGGTGCTGGTGGCCCGCAGCTCCTGCGCGATCTGGTCGCCGATCGACCGCCGGTTCTGGCGGGACGATAGCACGGTCACGACGAGAGTCGGCACGAGCGTCGCCACCACCGCGAACACCAGCATCTGATTCCTGATGCTGTCGAGGTGGAACTCGCGCAGCCGCCGCGCGATGGTCTCTTGCCAGACGGTAACTTTCAGTCGCCCTCCAGGAGTACAGCAAGATTCACCTTCCGCTACCCCCCCGCAACAGTGAGCCCGCTCACGGTTTGAAGCAGGACCGGCGCGGGCTCGCCCATTGCAGCGTCACCAATACTAGCGTATAAGCCACCGATGAACATCCTCTTTCCTCAGTTGTTGCGATTCAGCGACGTGGGGCTCTTGCTGCTGCGACTCATGGTCGCCTGCGTGTTTTTCGCGAGCGGATTGAATCACCTCAAAGACCCAACCGAGCGGGCCAAGGGCATCGGCGCGAGTCGCGGGTTCACCATCGTCCTCGGCTGGGGGGAGGTGCTCGGGAGCCTGGGTGTGGCGCTCGGCATCCTGATCCAGCTCGCCGCGATCGGGTTGATCCTGATCATGCTCGGTGCGATCCAAAAAAAGATCTTCGTGTGGAAGACCGGCTTCTGGGGCAAGGGAGGCAACGGCTGGCACTACGATCTGATGCTCCTGGTGATGAATCTCGTGATCGTCGTGACCGGCGGAGGCAAGGTTGTCGTGACCGCGTGACCAGCGTCACCCCGGGGCTGGTCACATGTCATCCCCGGATTCTGCAATGCATCACGCGGTAGACGAGACGTACGACCCGCCCGGCTCCGCTCCTCGGAACCCGTAACCCGGGACCCCACTTGAGGTAGCGACGAACGCCACAACCGGGCATACGCCTTGCTTCATGTCCGATGCCCCTCCACCACCGCCGCTCTCTTTCGCAACAGAGGACTGCAATGGCCTGGAAGCTCTTCGGACATGAGACGACCCCGGCGCAGCTCCCCGCCGAGCTCCGTTCGATCCTTGCCCAGATGCAGCGCGAGCGTGTCGCGTACGAGGCGCTCACCACCGGCGCGCGTGACTCGAGCCAGCAGCTGGCGCAGCTCACCCAGCCGATCGCCGAAGCGCAGAAGGTCGTCGCGGAGCTGCAGGGGCGCGTCAAGGCGCTCGAGCGGCTCGTCCCCGTCCTGGCCACGCTCGACGAGCAGACGGAAGGGGTGTCGCGCACCCAGCGTCGCACCGAAACGCAGGTCGAGCACACCGCGGCAGAGGTCAAGAACCTCCGCACCGAGATCGAGCAGCTGCGAGCCACGTTCGACGCGGCCCTCGCGCTGAAGGGCGATCTCACGAGCCTGCTCGAGTCGGCCGGGGGACTCAAGTCGCTGCGCGGCGACGCGGACACCCTCACCGGCCAGGTGCGTGATCTCTCCAGCACGTTCGACCGCGCGCGTCAGCGCCAGGACGAATTGAAGCGCGCGGGCGAGGCCACGGCGACCAGACTGCACGCGTTCGAGGAGCGGCAGCAGCAGGTGCAGGGGGGCATCGCGGCGGCGCAGACTCGCGTGACCGGTCTGGAGCAGGCCTTTGCCCATCTCGGGCAGGCTGCGGCGGACGCGGCCGACACCAAACGACAACTGGGCACGCTCAAGTCCCTCGCCGACTACGTGACCCAGAAGGTCGCGGTGCTGGAGCAGCAGCGCGAAGTGGTGGATCGCACCATCGGTCAGGCGACGCAGCTCGACGACGTGCTGCGGGACATCGACGCCAAGATTCAAAAGCATGAAGCGAGCGCCGAGCATCTGGGCGCGCTCGAAACCCGTGTCACCGAGCTGCAGACGCTGCACGGCGATCTGCTGGCGAGGTCGCGAGAGGTCAGCACGCGTCACGACCAGATCGCGCGGGCCGACCAGGAGCTCCACGGACGCCTGAACGGGCTGCGGGACGAGGTGCAGCGTACCGTCAAGCGCTTCGAGCTCGAGAACCAGGGGCTCGACGCAGTCGGGCAGCGCATCCTGGACCTCCGCGGTGCGCTCACGGACATGGAGACTCGCTGCCGCACCCTGGACGAATCGACCCGCACCATCGGGGATGTCCGGTCGCAAGCCGACGGGCTCGCGACGCAACTCGGCGGCATTTCCGAGACCGTGGGACAGCTCGAAACCCAGGCCGAGCGCCTCGGCGCCGTGCAGGCGGATGCCCAGCAGCTGGCCGGTACCGTCGAGCACATGACCCAGCGCGTGGCGCGACTCGAAAAGGCACAGCCGTCCGTGGAGGCGGCGTTACGCGACTTCGCGAGCCTGAAAGGCACGCACGAAGAGGTGAAGGACGCGCTGGAGCGCATGCAGCTGGCCGAAGGCGAGATCGCGCGGGTGCGCGAGGCGCAGGCCGGCACGAAGACCTGGCTCGGCGACGTCACCGAATCGGTGACGGCACTGCGCAGCGAGTTCGCGGCGGTGGAGGACATGAAGCCGACGGTCGAGTCGGTCCGCAACGACGCCGACCGGCTGTCCCAGGCCATGGCCCAGATCGAGTCGCGACGCCAGCTCGTGGACCAGCTGAACACCCGGCTGTCCGACCTCACCGCCGCGGCCGCGCAGCTCGACGAGCGCACCGGGGGACTCGTGGCGCGGATGGACACCACCGATCAGCAGTTCCAGGCGGTCACGGCCCACGCCAGCGAGGCGGCGCGCATCGAGAGACTGATCCCGACGGTGATCGGGACGGTGGAGCGGGCGGAACGCCGCATGACCCAAATGGACACGGCGGTCGCGGCGCTCGAGGGCCGTGCCCAGAATCTCGAGGCTCTCGCCGAGCAGACCAGGGCGCTGGGGCAGGAGTTGCAGCTGCGGCAGGCGGCCCTCAATTCCGCCACCGAACACCTGGAGCGCGCCTCGCAGCTTCGGGCGGAGGCAGCCAGCATCGCGCAGCAGCTCGAAGAGCGCGCCGGCCAGCTCAACGGAGCCCTCACCGGCGCCACCGACCGGACCGCCTCGCTCACGATCACCCTCGACGATCTCGAGAGTCGCGCCGGCAACCTGCGGTTTGTGCAGAAGCGCATGGCGCAGTTCGAGGAGCGGCTCGCCAAATGGCACGCCACCGAAGAGCAGCTCATGCGGGCGCTGGAGCAAACCGCGCAGCGCCAGGCGACGGTCGACGCGCTCCAGGCCGACCTGTACCGCCTGTTCGAGGTGGCGGAGCGGACGGTGGACCACGTCCGATCGATCTCCGGCGCAAAGGAGCAGGTGACCGAGACGCGGGCGATGCTCGAGAACGTGCTCGAGCTGGTGGGCCACGCGCATGACGCCGCCAACGGGCTCGATCATCGGCAGCGCCAGATCGAGCAGGCCGAGGAGCGGCTCGCCCGGGTCGAAGCGCTGCTCGCCCACATCGCGTCGAGCGCCGAGACGCTGGACGGGCAGAAGGTCTTCCTCGACCAGGTCATCGAGAAGGCCGGGACGCTCGAGTTCTATTCCAAGCAGGCCGAAGGCCTGATCGGCATGCTCCGGCAGGGCGTGGCAGAGCGGCCCCAGGCCGGCGGCACGCCGCCCCGCGTAGTGAAAAGCGCCTGACGCGACGCCTGTACGCAAAGAAGGGCCGGCTCGCAAAACGTCCGGACGCTGGTGTGTGACGACCGCGTGACTACTGGCGCGAAAACACCGCGCGCCATGCACGATCCTGCGCAGTCCACGTGAAATGGTCGCGGTCGACCACCGCCAGAGTCGAGGATGGCGCTGGGGGAGGCTCCCCCGCAGCAGGCGAGATAGCAATCGGGTAGAACGTGATGCTCGGCTGGGCATCGTCCAGGACGCCCGCCAGGAGCTCGGGCGCGGACCCGACGTTGTACACCGATGTGCTGAAGAAACGGTCGCTCGCGGGATCGAAGCCGACGAGGCCCTGGCCTCGCGCCCCCGAGTGATCCAGGACCTCGGTCCACTCCAGCCGGAGGTCGTCGAACAGCGCCCTCAGGACGCGGATGCCCGTCACGTCGGGTGTACTGCTGAAGTTCCCCGCGAACCAGATCTCGAACCGCCACGTGCCGGCCAAGTTGCCGAGAATGCCGCGGGCCGGTTGCACGTGGGACGCGGGGTGCGCGATCGGGGCGCCGGGTTTGGCCCGCCCGCTCGCTTCCTTGGCGCCCTGGGCGGCCAGCCCCGGCGCGAGCGCGCTGGCGACGGCCAGCACACACCCGGCGACCGCTACGGACCTGCCAACTCGGCCCCTGCCCATGGTGTTATAGCAACCAGTCATGTTATAATATGTAGCACTATAATACCTATACATGGTATATATCGCAAGGAGGCGATATGGCACAGTATCGGGGCGAGAAAGTCCGCTATCGCCGTAGAGGCCTGCTCCGCCTGCGGTTGCGGCAGCTTTTGGAGGCGCGCGGCCTGTCCGCCTACGGCCTGGCCAAGTTCACCGGCCTCAGCCTCAACACCATCTACCGCCTGACCCGGCCGAGCGGACGGTTCAGCCTCATCCGGGCCGATACGATCGAACGTTTGTGTGGCGCTCTGCGGGCGACCCCGGGCGAGCTGTTCGAGTACAAGAGGCCTCCGGCGTCCTGAGACATCCCCCGCTCCGTCGGCGGGACGCGTGACCCTGTTCCGTATGGAGGGGCCCGCGTAGCATTGGCCGCGATGCAGGACGCGCACGAGTTCCTCCGGTCGCTCACGGTGGTCCTGGCGGTGGCGGCCGTCACGACGGTGCTGTTCCAGCGCTGGCCGTGACGCGGCGCGACGGTGGCGTCCTGGTCCCGGCCGCGACCGAGCGGCTGCGCGAAGGAGACGTCTTAGCGCTCGCCGGTACTCACGAAGCGATCGAAACGGCCCGCGCCGCCATCCTGAGGCGCTCAGTGCAGCAGGTGTGACACGGTGTAGATCGCGAGCCCGACCAGCCCGCCGACCAGCGTGCCGTTGATCCGGACGAACTGCAAGTCTCTCCCCACCGCCAGCTCGAAGCGGCGCGACGTCGCCTCCGGATCCCAACCGGCGACCGTTTGAGCGATCAAGTCCCCGATCTCGTGGCGATACCGCTCCACGGCGGTGGCTGCGAGGTCGATCACCACGTCGTCGATCTCGGCCAGCAGGGTCTCGTTGGTCAAGAGCGCCGCGGCGAACTCGCTCAGACCGCGCTCCAGCGGTCCGGGGGCGCGTCCGCCGTCCGCCCGGGTCGCGTAGGCGAGGATGGCGCGCCGGGTCGCATCCCACAGGCGAGTGGACAGGTCGGCGAGGGACGGATCTGAAAGCCATTCCTCTTTCATCGCCTCCGCCTTCGCGATGACGTCGGGGGCGTGCTGCAGGCGGTCGACGAAGTCCCGCAGGGCAGTATCGAAAGCCGCCCGCAAAGGATGATACGGATCGGCCCCGATGTCGCGCAGCAGGCTCTCCACGGTTCCGATGATGCGCTGGAAGATCTGGTCGTCCACGACGCCGGGCACCCACCACGGGCTCTCCGCCCGCACCTTGTCCCGGATCACGTCGCGGTTGTCGCGCACCGCTTCCGCGGCGAGGCGCACGGCCTCGTTGAGCAGCGCCTGATGGCGCTCGTCGGCCAGCACCAGCGCCAGCGTCTTGCCGAGCGCCGGCGCGACGCGCGTCGCGCGAAGCCGGGCGCTCACGACCTCATGCACCAGCGCCCGCGCCTCTTCGTCCGGCAGCGCCTCGATGGTCTTGGCGAGACCGGCGGCGATCTGGCGCGCGATGCGACGGCTGTTCTCGGGATCGGCGAGCCAGCGGGCGGCGCGCTCGGCGGGCCGTACCGCGCGCAGGTTGGCGGCGATGACGTCGCGCGACAGGAAGTGATTCTGCACGAAATTCCCGAGGATCCGCCCGATGCGCTCCTTGCGGGTCGCCACGATGGCGGTATGCGGGATCGGCAGCCCCAGCGGATGCCGGAACAGCGCCGTGACGGCGAACCAGTCGGCGAGCCCGCCCACGAGCGATGCCTCAGCCGTGGCGCGCACGTAGCCGAGCCAGGGGTACTGCGCTTCGAATACGCTCGCGCCCGCAAACACGGCGGCCGCGAGCGCCAGGAGTCCCGTCGCACGCCGTTTCATCGCGTCGAGCTGCGCCTGCCGCACCGCGTCGTCGGGCCGCGACCACGAGGGAGCCACCGTCACGGAGCAATGATAACAATTGTCTCGATGCCTCGTCCCCTCGACGGCGCTGAGCTCATCGTGAGGACGCGCACTGACCGGCCAGGCGCTCGCGCTGCTCGGCGGTGGCGGCGTTGAGCGCGTCGCGAAGCAAGCTGCACGCTTCTCCTTGAATGGGGGCGATGATCACGGCCGCCTCGAGCATCCGGAGCGCACGACTGGCGGCCCCGTTCGCGAGATAGGCTCGCGGTTCGTAGAACGCCAGGTTCACGAACACTCGCGCGAGCAGTCGCCGCGCGCTGGCCGCTTCCAGCGTGTCACCCCGCTCGGCCGTGCGCTGCAGCTCCGCGATGCGGAGCTTGCCAGCCAGCGCCTCGAGGGTCGGGGCATCCCGTTGCGCGCGCGCCCACGCAAAGATCTTCGGGAGCTCCACGCCCTGGTGCAGGTCGCGCTCGGCGAGGCGGCGCGCCTCGGCCTCGTACTTGGTCAGCACGGGGCTGCGCCGCAGCGCCGCGGCCTTGCCGGCCGCATCGCCCGCCTCGGGCCACCGCGCATAGTCGCGCGCGATCGCGTCATCGAGCCGTAGCGCGTCCGCCCAGCGGCCCGACCGCTCGAGCTCCGCCGCCCGCGCCACTTCGTCCGCGAGGCGCGCGCGCACCCAGCCCGAATCCATCATCCGCAGCCCGCCCAGCATGGCGCGCAGCTCCAGCCAATCGAGCGCGTCGCCGCACACCTCCGCTGGAGGCCAGCTGTGGGGACCTTCGAACGGGATGACGCGGAACGGTACCTGCGTGGTCCGGAACCGCTCGGCCAGCGCGAGCACTTCCTCGTAGTTGAAGTCTCGCGTTCCTGCAGAACCGAAGTAGGCAAACGTGGAATCACGCGCGAATGCCGTCTCCGGACCTCCCAGCGTGAACCCCAGCGCACCGCCGGCAGCGATCACCCCCGCCACGTGGCCGCGCAGCGCGACGGCGAACCCCAGGGCTGCCCGCGCCGTGCCGGAGAAGCCCGCCAGGTACAATCGGGTACGGTCGAGTGAGGGGTGCGCCTGTGCCCACGCCAGCATCGCGTTCACGGCGTCGACGTTGGGCTCGGGCGGACCGTCGCTCAGCGTGTTATAGGAGCTCAGGATGACCCAGCCGAGCCGGGCCGCACGATCCTGAAACAGCTTGAGGGCGAGCAAGGCGCGCCCCCGCGGATCGAGCACGAGCAGGACCGGCCAGCGGCGCTCGGTGGAGTAACCCGGCGGGTAATAGAGGGCGAACGTTTGTGAGGTGTCGGTCGCGCTCCTGACCTGCTCCTCCAGGCGACCGGGAGGCGCCTGCGCGGCCGCGCAAGGCGCGTACAGGAGGACAAAGCCGGCAGCCGCAAGCATCGACGAGCGCATAACTCACCTCGGAGCTCGATCCTCGATGCGGCGACGGTCTGTATGAAAAAGCTAAACCGCTGGAAGGCGACGGACTATGCCGCGACCGTCTTGACGAGAGATCGGACGCGGAACGCCACGACGAGCTGCACGATGCCGATCACCAGCGCGAACCACGCGACGAAGGCGAGGACTGCTCCCACAGTCGCGCGCGGGAAAGCAACCGCCGCGATCGCGAGCGCCAGCGTCAGGACGCCGCCGACAATCGCCCAGAGCGGCGAGCCGCCCATCGTCTTGATGATCCGCGCCAGGAGCAACTGCGCGATCCCCGCGAACAGCATCCATAGAGCCACCGACACGACGATATACGCAACCGACAGGCCCGGCTGGAGAATAGCGAGGACACCGAACGCGATGCTGATCACCCCTTGAATGAGGAGCATCCACCAACGATCGAACATTCGACGAAGCCGGAAGGCATAGACCAGCGCGACGACGCCGTCAACCAAAGCATACGCGATGATGAACGCCATCAAGACCACCAGCGTCGCGCCAGGCTGCAACAACGTGAGCACCCCGAACGCCAATGCCGCGATGCCGCGTAATAGGAACAGCCACCAGTGATGGCGTACCGCGGTCGCCATTTGATCGGGGAGCATGGGTCGGACTTACCGCCCCGGCGCGGTTCCGTCAAGGGACGCACCTTGTGGCGGCCTCGTCCCGCGAGCTTATTAGTGATTGAACCATCTCCGCAAAACAGGAGGGAAGCTACGTGAACATCCGCATTTGCAGGCTCTTGCTCGGGGCAGCGATACTGCTTCCGGTGGCCGCGCTGGGGCAAACCGGCCACGCGACGGTCAAAATCGTGTCGCCCGCGAACGGCGCTACGCTCAGCGGGCCCGTTAAGGTCGTGCTCCAAGCGACCGGAGTGGAGATCGTCCCCGCGACGGTGGAGCGGCCCGGGACGGGACACCATCACCTGTTCGTCGACCACGACCTGACAGCGGTCGACGACACGATTCCCCGGGGTGTGAGCGGGATCCTGCATCTCGGTCGCGGGCAGACCGAGTTCGTGCTCGACTCCCTCACGCCGGGCCCCCATCGCGTGATCGCCGTAGTGGGGAATTGGAAGCACATCCCCCTGAAGCCGCTCGTGGTGGACACGGTGCGGTTCACTGTGAAGTAATGTCGCGCTGCGGCTGCAGGGTGGCGCTCACTCTCGCACTCGCCCTCGGCTGCGCCGCCCAGGGCGCGAGCGCCCAGAGCAAATCGAAAGGGTGGGATCCAATGAACTTCAAGAAGCCGACCGAAGCGGAACTGCGCCGCACGCTCGCGCCGCGACAGTACGAGGTAACCCAGCACGCCGCCACCGAGCCGCCATTCCATAATGAGTACTGGGACAACCATCAGCCGGGGATCTACGTGGACGTCGTGTCCGGCGAGCCGCTGTTTAGCTCGCTCGACAAGTTCGAGTCTGGCACTGGGTGGCCGAGCTTCACCAAACCCCTCGAGGCGGGCAATGTCCGCGAGCTGGTGGATCGGTCGCTCTTCGCCGTGCGCACCGAGATCCGCTCGACCCACGCCGACTCGCATCTGGGCCACGTGTTCGACGACGGACCTCCACCCACCGGATTGCGTTACTGCATGAACTCGGCGGCCCTGCGATTCATTCCGGTCGAGCGCCTCGAGGCCGAGGGATACGGACGGTATCTCTCGCTGTTCCAAGCCGCGGTGACAAAGGATCAGACGCACTAGCGCTACCAGACCCGCATCGTTGGTCAGTTGCTAGCGGGCGGCCCGCCACATCCGACCGACCTCCGGGTGGGGCGGGTCACCGTGTGCCTTCCCTCCTTGGGACATCGTTTGTCGTAGCACGCGCCCTCACGAAGTGTACGGCGATGTGGACATACACCAAGCGTGGGTCACGCTCGCCGCCCTAGAGTCCGTTTTCCGCCGAACCGAGACTGCGATGTGGTGGCGCACGGCTGCCGGCAAAGGGGGCACGAATGTCCCACTGCAGCCGACTCATCGGAAACGCCGCGCTTGTCTGCTTCTGGCTTGCTGCGTGCGAGTCTACCGAGTCTGGTATCACGACGCCCCCACCACCCACGGCGAGGCTGTCGGCCACGACGACGTTGGGGGATCCATTCGCCAACCTCAGCGCCGCCCAGCTGGCGCTCTTCGACGCCGGCAAGGTGGAGTTCGAAGCCGTAGAGGCGATCGATGAAGGGCTGGGCCCCGTCTTCAACGAGGCCTCGTGCGCGACCTGCCACAACGGTCCCGTGGGCGGCACCACCGGGCGGATGGAAACCCGCTTCGGGAGGATCGTGAACGGCGGGTTCGACCCGCTGACCGAGCTCGGGGGCTCGCTGATCCAGGACCGTGGGATCGGCCTCGTCACCACCGCGGCTGGGAGCTTCACATTCGTTGGCGAGGTGGTGCCCGCCAGCGCGACGGTGACCGCACGGCGCATCACCACTCCGCTCTTCGGCCTCGGCCTGGTCGACGCGGTACCAGACGAGCAGCTGGTCCAGCTGGCGCGGCTCGAGGCCGCCACCTCGCCCGCGACGGCGGGCACGCCCAGCCTGACCACGGAGATCCGGACCGGCCGGACCCGCGTGGGGCGCTTCGGCTGGAAGGCACAGGTTCCGACCCTGTTTCAGTTCTCGGGCGACGCCTACCTGAACGAAATGGGGATCACGAATCCCGAGTTTCCGAACGAGAACTGCCCGCAGGGCGACTGCGCCGCGCTCGACCACAACCCGCTCAAGACCCTCAACGATGACGGCGCGGGCGTGGTGAAGTTCACCGACTTCATGACCTTGCTTGCACCACCCCCCCGCAGCAGTGTCTCCCTGCAAGTGTTGAGAGGCAGTGCAATCTTCGCGGTCATCGGCTGCGCCGCCTGCCACACGCCGGCCCTGGTCACGGGGCGCAGCCCGGTGGTGGCGCTGTCCAACAAAGTGTTTCAGCCGTATTCCGATTTCCTGCTCCACGACATGGGCGATCTGGGCGACGGGATCGCGCAGGGCGCGGCCACCGGCCGCCAAATGCGCACCGCCCCTCTGTGGGGTGTCCGCACGCGACCGCTACTCTTACACGACGGCCGCGCAACGAGCCTGGATGCGGCGATCCTCGCTCACGACGGCCAAGGAAAAGGAGCCCGCGATCGCTTTTCGCGCCTGCCAGCGGGCGCGCGCTTCGCCCTGCTCGAGTTCTTGAGAAGTCTCTAGGAACGTCGCCTCACACGCGACCAACCCGGAGGGCCAGGGGCCAGCGCACGGTACGTACCGCCGTGGCTGGCCCCCAGGCGTGCGCCAGCTCGCGCCGGAAGGTCGCGAACGGCCCGTCACCTTTCGCCCGCTCGAGCGCCCACACCGCAGACCACGTCCCCACATAGCCGACGAGCTCCGCGAGCCGCCAGTCGAGCCGGATCTCGAGCGCGGGAGCCTCGAGCGCCTCGAACGGGAAGGGCAGCGAGCGATAACCCTCGTCCACATGCCGGCGCTCGGGCGGCCAGTAGGAAGCCAGCACAGCCCGGTAAAAGGGCTGGATGACCCGGTCGACGTCGGCGTCCGCCCGGAGCACACCGTAGCTGACCAGGGCGATGATCCCGCCGGGCCGGGTCACGCGCCGCACTTCGGCGTAGTAGGCGGGCAGGTCGAACCAGTGGGCGGCCTGTGCGGCCGTTGCCAGGTCCACGGCGCCGTCCGTGAGGCCGCTCGCCTCGGCGGGGGCGCAGCGGTACTCCACCTTGGCGTGGGGCGTCGCGCGCGCGATCTGCTCGGGACTGGCATCGGTAGCCACGACCCGGTCGAACGTACCCGCCAGGAGCACCGACAGCTGCCCCGAGCCGCACCCGGCGTCCCAGGCGAGTCGCCGCGCCGGTGCGAGCCGCGCCAGGAAGGCTACGAGCGCGGCGGGATACGAGGGGCGGTGCGCCGCGTACGCGGCGGAAATCTCCGAAAAATGATCCTTGAAATGCCCCGACGACGTCACAAGTCCAGCTCCCACGTCTCCGAGACCAGATCCTTCCCGAAGCTGTGGTTCTTCTCCTTGCGCACCATGCGGAATCCGGCTGCCTCGTACAGCCGTCGCGCGGCGCGCAGTTCGCTCTGGGTCCAGAGCATGACCTTGCGGTAGACCGTCTGACGTGCGAAGCGGACGCACTCGCTCACGAGGCGCGTCCCGAGGCCCGACCCGCGCGCGTTGGGCTCCACCAACAATAGGCGCAGTTGCGCGACGCTCTTCGATCGCGCCACGAGGAAAACCGAGCCGACCACCTCGCCGCGCTGCTCCGCGATCCAGCACCGCTCGCGTTTCGGGTCCAAGCGCTGGACGAATTGGGCCACGATCCCGGCGACCAGCGCCTCGAACTGCGCGTCGTAGCCGTATTCCTGGGCATACACGGCACCATGCCGGTGCACCACCCAGCCCAAGTCGCCCGGCTGTGGCGACCGAAGCACGTATGGGGCATGCGGTTCCTCGCGGTCGCCGAGCAGCCGTTCGATGGTCTGCATCGCGCCCACCAGACGCCCCTGGGCGGCGGAGGACAAGCCGCCCAACAGCGCGGCCACCTCGTCGTGCGAGCGCGCGTTGAGGGGCGCGAAGACCTTGCGTCCCTGGGCCGTGAGGGCGAGGTGGCTCTGCCGACCGTCGGCCGTGGAGCGGGTCTTGAGCACGAGCCCGCGCCGCTCGAAGCCGCGCAGAATGCGGCTCAGGTATCCCGCATCGAGGCCGAGATCACGGCCCAACGCCGTCGCGGTGGGCTGGTCGCGGTGCGCGAGCTCGTACAGGACCCGCACCTCCGTGAGGGAGAACGGGCTCTTGTACGCCCCCTCGCGTAGCACGCCGATCGTCCGGGTGTAGAACCGGTTGAAACGGCGCGCCGCCTCCACCCGCTGCTCCAGCTCGCGCACGGCCATACCGTCAATGTCCGACAGATACTTGACTCTGTCAAGTACTCCTTTCGTTCCCCGCCCCGTTTAGATTGCGCTCACTCTTATGGCTGACGCCCCGACCCCGACCCGACCCCCCAAGAAGGCCATCACGCCCGGCGCCTGGCAGGAGGCGCGGGCGCTCATCTACGCGCACCGCGGCCGCCTGGCGGTGGGCCTGGGGCTGATGCTCGTCAACCGGCTCGCCGGGCTGGTCCTGCCCTCCTCCTCCAAGTGGGTGATCGACCGGGTGATCAACCAGCACCACCCCGAGCTGCTCGTGCCGCTCGCGCTCGCGGCCGGCGGGGCCACCCTGGTTCAGGCCATCACCGGATTCGGCATATCGCAGATTCTCGGCGTGGCGGCGCAGCGCGCCATCACCGACATGCGGCGCACCGTGCAGGCGTACGTGCTCCGGCTGCCCATCAGCTATTTCGACTCGACCAAGAGCGGGATCCTCATCTCGCGCATTATGACCGACGCCGAGGGCATCCGGAACCTGGTGGGCACCGGCCTGGTCCAGCTCGTAGGCGGGCTCCTGACGGCGGCGATCGCGCTCGGCGTACTGTTCTATCTCAACTGGCGGCTCACGGTCATCGCCATCCTCATCCTGGCATGCTTCGGGGGTGGCATGGCGTACGCGTTCACGAAGCTCCGGCCGCTATTTCGCGAGCGTGGCAAGCTGAACGCCGACGTGACCGGCCGGCTGGGCGAGACCCTGGGCGGCATCCGCATCGTGAAGGCGTATCGCGCCGAGCGGGGCGAGCGGCTCGTGTTCACCCGTGGGGCGAATACCCTGTTCCGGAACATCGCCATGACGATGACCGGGATCTCGGCGGTTGGCGCCTTCGCCACGATCATCGTCGGCGCGATCGGCATCCTGATGATCCTCGAGGGCGGACACGCCATCATCTCGGGCAGCATGACGCTGGGTGAATTCGTCATGTACCTCTTGTTCATCGGCCTCGTCGCCCTCCCGCTGATCAACATCGCGTCCATCGGAACCCAGATCACGGAAGCGTTCGCGGGGCTCGACCGCATCCGCGAGATCCGCCGCCTCGTGACCGAGGACGCCGAGGACAGCGCGCGCGCGGCACTCGACGGGGTGCGGGGCGACATCGCCTTCGAGAGCGTAAGCTTTGAGTACACGCCGGGTAGCGACGTCCTGAAACGCGTGTCCTTCCACGCACCCGCCGGCTCGACCACGGCGCTGGTCGGCTCCTCCGGCGCCGGGAAGAGCACGCTCATCAGCCTGGTCCTGACGTTCAACCGACCGAGGTCGGGCCGGATCCTCGTCGACGGTCGCGATCTCGCGTCGCTCCGGCTGGGCGACTACCGCCGGCAGCTCGGCGTGGTGCTGCAGGACAACTTCCTGTTCGACGGAACGGTCGCCGAGAACATCGCGTTCGCGCGGCCGCACGCGACGCGCGAAGAGATCGAGGAAGCGGCGCGGATCGCCCACTGTGACGAGTTCGTGCGTCGCCTCGAGAAGGGCTACGACACGGTGGTGGGGGAGCGGGGCGTGAAGCTCTCGGGCGGCGAGCGCCAGCGGGTCTCGATCGCGCGGGCCATCCTCGCCGATCCGCGCATTCTGATCCTCGACGAAGCCACGTCCAGCCTCGACTCCGAGAGCGAGGCAGCCATCCAGGACGGCCTGCGTACCCTGCGGCGCGGGCGCACGACGTTCGTCATCGCCCATCGTCTCTCGACCATTCGCAGCGCGGACCAGATCCTCGTGATGGAGGGCGGTGAGATCGTAGAGCGCGGCACCCACGCCGAGCTGCTGGCGAAGCACGGCCGCTACCGCCAGCTGTACGACAAGCAGTACCGGTTCGAGCAGGACCGGTTCGTGAACCCGGGCGAGGACTTCACGCCCGAGCCGGAAACGCCCGTGGCGACGCCCCCGCTGACCCCACCGGCCCGCCTCTAGCTTCCACGCCTGTCGGGCCCTACACTAGCGCATGGCTCTCATCGACACGAATCACGGGCGTGCGGCGCTGGTCACCCTGCTGCTGGGCCTCGGGCTGGTCATCGCGCTCACGCCGTACGCCACGGGGCTGATCGGCATCCCGGTCCTGTACGCCGTCTTCGCCCCGGTGCACGACTGGTTGTCGCTGCGGGTGCGGCCCAGGCTCGCCGCAACCCTGGTAGTCGCGCTGGCGCTGTTTCTGATCGTCGTGCCGGGCGTCTCGTTCGCGGGCTTGATCGTCTCCCAGGCGCAGGAAATCGCCGGCGGTGTCATTCGCAACCCGGTGCTCGGCCGCCTGCGGGAGCTGAAGTTCGGCGGCATGGATCTGGGACCGCGGCTGGCCGACCTGGGAGCCCAGGTCGTGGCATGGATCGGATCCTCTGCGTTCGGTCTGGTGGGCACCGCGACGCGACTCGCGCTCAACCTCACCATCTCGCTGTTCGGGTTGTTCTACCTGATGCTGGCGCCGGGGGAGACTTGGGAGGCGGTGCGGCCCTACATCCCATTCTCCGCCAAGAACACCGAGAAGCTGCGCCAGCGGTTTCGCCACGTCACCACCTCGACGATCGTCGGCACGGGTGCCACCGCGGCGATTCAGGGCTTCCTCGTGGGCCTCGGCTTCTGGCTCACCGGCCTTCCGAACGCCGTGTTCTGGGGTGTGGTCACCATGGTGTTCGCCATCCTGCCCGTCGTCGGCAGCGCCCTCGTGTGGGGGCCCGGAGCGCTCGCGCTGATCCTGGGCAACCATGCGCTATGGGGTGTGCTCCTGGCTGTCGGCGGCGCCGTGATCGTGGGTAACGTGGACTACGTCATCAGGCCGATGGTGTTCCGTCGCTGGGCCAACATTCACCCGCTCGTCACGCTGGTCGGTGCGCTGGCCGGCGTTCCGTATTTCGGCATCCTGGGATTGCTGATCGGGCCGCTGGCGCTGAGCTATCTCTTCGAGCTGGTGAAGATGTATAGAGAAGAGTATCTCAACGGCTAGACGCACAGACCCACAGACGCGTAGACGCCTACTTAGGGGAAGCGCGCCGGTCCGTTGGCCCGGATCAGGTCAAGCGGGTCGACGGTGATGCGGCCATAGGCCGCGAACCAGTGGAGGTGCGACCTGGTGACGCGACCGGACGCCCCGACCAGGCCGATCAGTTGGCCAGCGGCGACGGTGTCCCCAGGCACGACGAGCACGCGACTGAGGTGAAAATACCCGGTCACGAGACCGGCCCCGTGGTCGATGAGCACGGTGGTCCCGCTGTAGTAGAGATCGGCCACCAACGCGACCACGCCGCGGTTCGAAGCGCGCACCGGGTCCCCCCGCTGCCCGGCGAAGTCGACGCCCCAGTGACGGCTGCGCAGCACCTTGTTGAACACGCGTGCTACGCCGAACCCGCTGGTCACCACGCCGGCCCGCGGGCGCAGGAACGGCGCCTGCCATAACCGCGGGGTCTCGTGCGCCCGCTGTCTCACCTCTTGCACCAGCTCCTGCTCCAGCCGGATGCGCTCGCTCAGTGAATCGGGCGGCTCCGCGTACTCGGGAGCCACGCGGAGCCGCTCGCGCGCGACGCGCCGGCGCCCCACCGGCAGCGCCGCGGCGACCGTATCGCTCGTGCTGTCGGCGCGCTCCATGACGAGCCGCGCCGTGGCGCTGTCGTCGGTCCCGAACGGCACCGCGCCGAGCGCTTCGAAGCCGTCCGCGAACCGCTCGAAATGCAGCGGCTCGCCCGCCAGCTCGCCGGACACCGCTCTCACGCTGTCGCCCGCCGGCGGGCGGACCAGCACGCGCACCAACGATCCTTGGAGGGGTAAGCGAGGCGACCAGACCACCTGCGGCGGTGCGGCCGTACCCTGCGCCGTCAGGACCGCGGGGACCAGGGACAGCGCGATGGCGGCGAGGTAGCGGCCGGGCTTTGGCATGGGGCGGGATACCCTGCCCCGAGCAACGTGTGCCAGGGCGGGCGCTAGCGGCCTGACAGCGCGCCGCGGGCGATCGCGAGCTCGGTTCGCCCGCCGTCGCCTTGCTGCATCCGTGCGAGATACGCGCGATAGCCTGCCTGCGCCGCCGCGACCTCGCCCGCCAGCTCCGCCGCGCGCGCCAATCCGAACAGACTGCGCGGCCTCCCGGGCTCGCGTCGCAGCGTGGCCTCGTACGCCGTACGAGCGGACGCGTACCGACCGAGCGCGAGCAGGAGGTCGCCCTCGAGCTCCCGCGCGGGCAACAGCTCGCCGGGCGTCACTGGATGCTTCGCCGTCACGTCCTCCAGATCGGCCGCGGCCGTCGCCTCCCGCAGCGCGCCGACAGTATCGCCGGCCGCCACCAGCACCCACGCGGTCACCGCTTGCTTCTGGTTACCGACCACGCGGGACCAGTTATAGCCCGGCTGTCCGGCGAGCGCCGCTTCGATCGTCGCGAGCGCCGCGATCTCGGCGCGGGCCTGGACGGTGTCGCCGCTCCGGGCGGCGCCGAGCCCCCGGGTGAAGTGGCCCAAGGCCTCCCCGATGCCACCCTGCCCCGCCGCGCGCACGGGGAGCCTGGCCGCCTCTGCCCAATCGCCCCGCTCGAGCGGCACACGCGCTTCCATCGCCACACGATTGTAGTTCGTGACCAGGGCATCGCTCGGAATCGCCGTGGTGAGCGCGAGGCCCTGCGCCACGGTCCGCCGCGCCGCCGAGTCGCGTCCCTCCTGGAGGTAGCCGTACACCATGTAGTCCAGCGCGTGGAACTGCTCGGGCGCCACACCCTTGAGCTGCTGCGCGCGTGCGTACGCGATTCCCGCTTCGAGCGAGCGCTGATTGGCGGCGATCGTTTCGTCCCAGAGGCCGAGCCGAATGAAAATGTGTGATGGCATGTGCTGCGCATGCGGCGCCGCGGGTGCGATCTGCGCGTAGCGTCGGGCGGCATCGAGCCCGAGCGAGGCGAGCTGCGGGGAATCGTTGGCGTGGATGATGTAGTGCGCGAGTCCCGGGTGCTCCGGGAAGCGGCGGAACAGCGGATTCAGGATCGCCGCGGCCTGCCGCTGCCGGGTGAATGTCGTGTCGCTGGGCGATGCGGTCGCGACGAGCGAGAGCGCGTAATAGATCGCGACCTCGGGGTCGGTAGGAAAGTCGCGGTTGACGCGTGCCAGGGTATCCGAGTACGCCTCAAGCCGGTGCGGGTTCGACGTCGTCTCGTAATCGCGGTACAGCGCGCCGACGGCCGCCAGCAAGCCCTGTTCTCGGGGCGTGGCCGCGCCGAGCGCGAGGGCCCGTATGGAGTTGGCGGCGCCGCGTCGCAAGTTGTCCCCCTGGGGCCCTCCCACGAACGGGTTCCCCCAGTAGTTCAACGCCAGCCCCCAGTATGCCATCGCGCAGGTCGAATCCGCGGCGGCCACCCCTCGGAACGCCCGGGCTCCTTCCTCCCACCAGAAGGAGTGCAGCAGGGCCATCGCGCGCTCGAACCGCACCTGTGCGTCCGGGCGGCACGACACGGGGAACACGACGCGGCCGAGCGCCTCGCCGTGATGGTCGTGGGCCTCCTGGGCGGAGAGGCGACCGACCGGTCCGAGACACAGCACGACGAGAGTCGCCAACCGGAAAGGAGGTGTCATGGACACTGGCTGCCTGAAAAGGTCACGATCAAATGTGCAAGAAAGCCTCGGGCGCGCCAGGACTATCGAGCCCGCACCTGCGCAGCTAGCGCCAGTGCCACGCCGTTGGTCCATCCAAACCCGTCCTGCGTGGGGTACTCCCCGCCCCCGGCCTGGCGCCGCAGGTCCACAACGTCGTACTTCTCGGTCATCTTGCCGGTCGCGCGATAGGTGCGCTGGTTCAGCGCAAGCCACCGGTCGCGGGCGGCGTCGGCCAGATCGGCGCGACCGTAGCGCCGAACGCCCTCGATGGTCAGCCATTCCAGGGGCGGCCATCCGTTGGGGGCATCCCACTGCTGACCCGAGGCGATCAACGTCGTGACGAATCCGCCCGGCTTCAAGAACTCGCGCTCGAGCCGCGCCGCGACGGCGCGACCTTGTGCCGGAGTCGCTAGCCCGAAATACAGGGGCGATGCCGCCGCCAACGTGGGCCGGTCCGTCACGCGCTCTCCGGTACGCCAGCGCACGTCGTAGAAGAATCCCATGGCGGGATCATACGCCGCCTCGAGCAGGGCGCGACGACGATCCTCGGCGGCCCGGGCGAATTGCCGCGCCACGTCCGCGTCCCCCGCCCGGCCGCGCAATGATCGCAGCGCCGAGATGGTCCGCTCGGCGTGAAACAGAAGACTGTTGAGATCCACCGGGATCAGGTCGGTCGTCTCCAGCGTGCGCAAGTCTTTGGGATCGCGCATCCAACGGCTCGAGAAGTCCAACCCGCTCTCGGCCGTTGCCTTCACGTTGCGATAAAACGACTCGCGACGCGCTTCGGGGAGGGTCTGCGCGATCTCGTAGTCCGGACGGTACGCCTCAGGCCTGGGCTCGGGCAGGTCGTCCCAGTAGCGGTTGAGCAGCGGTCCGCCCTCCCGCAGCCGGACGACGCGGCGGTACGCCTGGCCGGACCCGGGTGCGAGACGCTCCGCCCCATTCATCCAGAACGCGTGCTCCGCCTCCAGCGCCTCGAGGTATGGAAGGGCCTGGGTCGTATCCGTCGCCCGCGCGTACAGACCGACCATGGCGGCGAAGAACGGCGGCTGGCTGCGGCTCAGATAGTACGTCCGGTTGCCGTTCGGGATGTGCCCGACCGTTGCGATCAGGTGGGCGAAGTTGTCGAGCATGTTCTTCACGAGATCGGTACGGCCGCTCTCGATGAGCCCGAGCATGGTGAAGTACGAGTCCCAGTAGTAGACCTCCCGGAAGCGGCCGCCCGGCACGACGTACGGATTAGGCAGCGGGATGAGCGACGAGCGGGGGTCGGCGGTGTCGGGCGGGCGCGTCAGGACGGGCCAGAGCGCGCCAATGTGCTGCTTCATGGTCTGCGACGTGTCCGACCGGAAGCCTTCGCCCACCGGCCGGGGCAGGTCGAACTGCTGCGTGACGAAGTCTCGCAGGTTGAACTGCGGCGCGCCTCGCGCCGAGGCGTAGCGGGCGATGATCTCCGCCGCCGCGAGCCGCGGCCGGGCATCGGCGAAGGTCTTCGAGTCTTCGAATATCCCCAAGAGCTGGACGTCGTGAAACAGCGGGCCAAGGTCGTGCGCCGGGTCGTAGAATGCGCCCGCGGCCCGGCGCGGTGTGCTGGTCCCGCATGCGCCTGCGAACGCGAGAGCGCTGCCGAGCCCGATGAGGAGGGCGGGAAGACTACGCGAGCACGGAAGCATTCGTCGAACCTCTTGAGCGCAGCGTGAGCAGCGAAGTTGCGCTGCGTCGGCTACTTTGTGAAGGACTCCCATGCAGCACATCCACCTTAGCGCCATCGACTACGCGATCCTGTTCGTGTACCTGAGCTTCGTGCTCGGCATCGGCTGGGTCCTGCGGCGATTCGTGAGGAGCAGTGAAGACTTCTTCCTCTCGGGACGCTCCATCCCGGCGTGGATTGCCGGGCTCGCCTTCATTTCTGCGAACCTCGGCGCGCAGGAGGTGATCGGGATGGGGGCCTCCGGCGCCAAGTACGGGATGATGACGAGCCACTTCTACTGGGTCGGGGCGATTCCCGCCATGGTGTTTGTCGGGATCTTCATGATGCCGTTCTACTACGGCTCACGCGCGCGTTCGGTGCCGGAGTATCTCAAGCTCCGATTCGACGAAAAGACGCGGGGCTTCAACGCGATCACCTTCGCCGTGATGACCGTATTCTCTTCGGGCATTTCGATGTACGCGCTCGCAAAGCTCCTCGAGCTCGTGCTCGGCTGGAATTTTCACACGAGCGTGGTGCTGTCGGCCGTCATCGTCCTAGGCTACATCTTTCTGGGCGGACTGACCTCCGCCATCTACAACGAGGTACTGCAGTTCTGCCTCATTGTCATGGGCTTCCTGCCGTTGGTGCTCCTCGGTCTCAAGGACATGGGGGGATGGGCCGGGCTGACAGCGAAGCTTCAGACCGTTGCGACGAGCGCCGGTTTCTCCGCGGGCGCTTGGTCCAACTCGTGGCGCCACCTGAATGCGGCGAGCGCGAACCCAATGGGCGTGGAGTGGTTCGGTATGGTGATGGGATTGGGGTTCGTGCTGTCGTTTGGCTATTGGTGTACGGACTTTCTGGTCGTCCAGCGGGCCATGGCCGCGGACTCGATGACCGCCGCACGACGCACCCCCCTCCTCGCGGCGATTCCCAAGATGTTGTTTCCCGCCCTCGTGATTCTGCCGGGGATGATCGCGATCGCGCTGCACGTGACCCGCGGGGGATTGCTGCCGATTGGTAACGATGGAGCGCCGAACTACAATCTGGCAGTCCCAGTGATGCTCGCGCATTACCTGCCGTCAGGCTTGCTGGGCCTCGGTCTCACCGCGCTCATGGCATCGTTCATGTCCGGCATGGCTGGGAACGTCACGGCGTTCAACACCGTGTGGACCTACGACATCTACCAGTCGTACATCCGGCCGGGGCAGTCGGACGGGCACTACCTACGGATGGGTCACGCGGCCACGGTGTTCGGGATCCTCCTCAGCGTGGCGGCGGCGTACGCGACGACCCGGTTCAACAACATCATGGACATGCTCCAGCTCGTCTTCGCGTTCGTCAACGCGCCGTTGTTCGCGACGTTCCTGCTGGGCATGTTCTGGCGTCGCACCACGGGCCACGGGGCGTTCTTCGGCCTGCTCATCGGTACGGCGACGGCCGCGCTCCACCACGGGCTCGTGCTGCCACACGGGGCGTCGCCCGGTCTCAAGGGCGGGTTCCTGGGTGCGGTGCTCCACATCTACCCGAGTGAGATGGCGCAGAACTTCTGGACCGCCATCTTCGCTTGGACCACCTGTTTCCTGGCGACCATTGTGATCTCACTGTTCACGCGGCGCAACAAGTCGGACGAGGACCTCAGGGGCCTGGTGTACGCCCTGACGCCGCGCCTGACGGACCGCGAACTACCATGGTACAAGCGCCCCGCCACTCTCGGCGTTGTCGTATTGGGGCTCGCGCTCGTGCTCAACGTGATCTTCTGGTGATGGCTCAGTGAGCTTGGACCTGCGACTGCCGATCGGACTGATGTTCGCGATCCTCGGCACCATGCTGACGGCCTTCGGACTCGTGTCAGACGACGCGATCTACAACCGGTCGTTCGGGATCAACGTGAATCTGTGGTGGGGCCCGGTGGTGCTGGCGTTCGGACTCGTGTTGCTTGCGCTCGCGATCCGGGCGCGGAGAAAGCGGCACGGCGGGCGCGAACCCGCGCCGTAGTGGGGCGAACGGAGGGAGGTGGCGGACGTCACGCGGGCGCCATTCGGCGCGACTCCCGCCGGGGACGCCGTGGACATCTTCACACTGACGAACCCGCACGGCCTCGAGGTGCGGGCTGCGTCGTACGGCGGCATCATCGTGTCACTCCTCGTCCCCGATCGGGACGGGCGCCGCAGCGACTTGGTGCTCGGGCACGACTCGCTCGAGGAATACCTCCGAGACTCGTCCTACTTCGGTGCAATCGTCGGGCGCTACGCCAACCGGATCGCCGACGCCCGGTTCACCGTGGACGGCCAGACCTACCGCCTGGCCGCCAATGACGGCCGCAACCACCTGCACGGCGGTCGCACCGGCTTCGCCCGGGTCGTGTGGCGCGCCGCTCCCTTTCGCACCGACCACGCGGCCGGCGTCGCCCTGAGCAACTCCAGCCCCGACGGCGAAGAGGGCTACCCTGGCAACCTGGAGGCCCGCGTCACCTACACGCTGACGGACCGGAACGAGCTGATGGTGGACTCTTCGGCGACAACCGACAAGACGACGCCGGTCAACCTCACGCAGCACACCTACTTCAACCTCGCGGGCGACGGGGCCGGCGACGTCCTCGGCCACCTGCTGCGGATCGATGCCGACCTGATGACGCCGGTGGACGAGCACCTCATCCCCACCGGCGCGCTCGCGCCGGTCGCCGGCGGTCCCTTCGACTTCCGCTCGTTAACCCGCATCGGTGCCCGCATCACGACCGACGACGAGCAGCTGCACCGCGGCCGAGGTTACGATCACAACTTCGTACTGAACCGTACAGGCGCTGGACTGGTCCACGCGGCAGAGGTCGTGGAGCCCACGTCGGGACGTACCCTCGATGTCCACACGACCGAACCAGGCTTGCAGCTGTATTCGGGCAATCACCTCGACGGGAGCGTCAGCGGGAAGGCGGGCCGGGTGTACGGGCGCCGCGCGGGGCTGTGCCTCGAGACCCAGCATTATCCCGACTCGCCCAACCAGCCCGGCTTCCCATCCACCCTCCTCCGGCCGGGCGCGCAGTACCGGTCGCGGACGGTCTTTGCCTTCGGCACGACCAGTTGAGGTCGCGCCCGGGGAGCGGTTAGCCGCGCCTACTTCGCTGAGCCCAGCGTGATCCACTCCACTTCCGCACCATAACGACCTGCGGTGATCGCGACGCCCTCCTCGCGCCGCAGCGAGAGCTGCAGTCGCTCCACCCGGTCGCGGCGCAGACGGTCTCCGGTGCCACCCCGGCCCGTCGCAGGTCCCACCCAGTAGTTCCACTCCCCGGGGAATCCCTCCGGGAGCAACACGCCCCGGCCGAGCGTGAAGCCCGGGAGCGACACTGCTTGCTCGCTCCATGTGCTGTCCACCGGCAGCGCCGCGGTCCAGCTCGTGCCGTCGTCCTCCATTAGGGTGACGTGCAGCACCTGGCGCGGTCCCAGGCCGCGCAGGCGCACGCTCAGTTGATCGGCGCCCGCGATGGTCTCTTGCCGGGCGGCGATCTTCTCGCTGATGACGAGGGACGCCGTGTAGTCGGCGAGACCGAGGCCGGTGGCGCCCACGGGGAGCTCGAAGTGAAAGACCGCTTGCCCAGTGACCCCCGACCACGCCAGACGAAACAGACCGCTGCGTCCCGCGTCACCGATGCGCGTGAAGGCCATGCGAGCCGCGTCGACATCGGGTGTGAAGAGTCGGAGCGGGGTCCGAGGCCCGACCACGTCGAATCTCCAGGAACCCCGATCGTAGTAATCCCAATCCGTCGGCAACCGCGCTAGCCCGCTCGGGAACGTCGCTCTCGAAACGCCGCGAAACAGCGCGATGACGTACTCGTACGGTCCCTCCCGTAACGCCTCCGCCGGCACGGAGGCGGCGTACTCGTATCCGCCCGCCGGCTGCATTCCGTACCCGCGGTAGAACGCTCCGCTGGTTGGTTTGATGAACAGCATGACCGAGTCAGGCGGCGTCCGGTCGACGACCCGTGCGCGCACCTCCGCGGGTCGCCCCGCAAGGTATTCGGGAGCGGCGAAGGGCTGGACCGACGGCGGGAGCGAGTCGGCGGGCGGAGCATGATATTCCGAGAACGCGATCTGGCCTACCCGCGCGGGGAGCGTGGCAGGGTCCACCGGACCGCCAACGCTCAGCACGTAAACGCCGGGGGTGACGGCAAACCGACCCGCCGCCGACCGCTCGACCGCCTGGCCGCCGCCGTTCATCGGCTGAACCGTGAACTCGGCGCCGAGATCCGGGAGCCTCACCGTCATAGGCCAGGCGCGGCCGATCGCGCGGGTCACGACCTTGTCGGGACTGGGGGGCTCGAACGGATCTCTTACCGGCACGGCGTCGGCGTAGACCTCGAGGCGCCACAGCCCCGGGCGGATCTTGTCGAGGAAGTAGGTCCCCTCTCCTGCATAGGTCACCACGGGCGACGATCCGTACCCGGCGACGCGATGCAACGCACCTGGGTCGGGCGGCGTCGACTGCGTCGAGCCTGCGTACAGGAACGCGTCGCGCGCAACCAGCTCGCCCAGGTTACTGTCGGGCGAGACGTGGAAGTCGCCGAACCGGGTGTTGCCCGGATACGCTCCGTACGAGCGCATGCGGGGCAGCCGATGCATCGCTTCGGCCGCGATGATGGCGCTCATGGCTTTGCGCGGCGTGTACACCAGGCTCAAGTAATGCGTCTGCCACCCCAGGTTGCGGGATGCAGTCTCCAGCATATCGTACGCGAACATCGCGACGAACTGCGCGCCCACCGCGCGGAATGTCCGCACCATCGCCGGATACATCGTGCCGGTGCGCAGGTCTGGGCTGTCGAACTCATACACGATGCGTGGCAGGCGGGCGAGCTCGGGGCGGAGCATGTCCGGGTACGCGTCGGTGCCGCGGAGGTAGTTGCCCGCGAGCTCGTGACCCGAATTCAAGCCCGTCGGATACCAGCCGAACGTGATCCCCTGCGCCTTGCTGCGCCGGATCGCCTCACCGATCCTGAAATCCTGGCTCACGTTGTAAAACACGAGCTTGTCGCACCCCGTGCTGCGGACCGCGTCCGTGAGCGCGTTGATGTAGCGGATCGAGCCCTCGAGATCCTCCGGGTGATGCCACGGCTCGTTCACCAGCTCGATGAAGAGAATGGCCGGCTCGTCTTTCAGTGCGACGTGCGTATAGGGATTGACGTGCGCGAGAATTTGGCGCAGGTAGTTCACCTGCGCCGCGATGGCGGCCGGGTCGGTGCCCATGCGGGCCTTGCCGAAGTGCCGGCCGAAGCCCGGCGCCGACGTGTCGGACAGCGCATCCGGCCAGTTCGATCCGTACAGCTGGATCGGGCTGAAGAGCATGTAGATGCCGCGCTCCCGAGCCTTGGCGATCAGATAGTCCTGCAGGTCGAGATGGTCGTTGGCAATCAGGTTACCGGCCGAGTCGGACGCTTCCCAGTCGCCCCAGAATGTGAGCCGCAGGCCGTCCCAGCCCATGCGGGCGAACTGTGCCATGTCCGCGTCGATCATTTTCTTGCGATCGGCGTGGACGTAGCCGGCGGCGCGGTAGTCGGAGGCGGTGGGCAGCACGTAGTTCGCGCCGAACAGGGTGACCTCCTGCCGGTTGTCCCGCCAACGCACGACGCCTTGGTTATCGATGTAGACGGCTCGGCTGGCGGGCGCGGGGGCCTGGGCGGCGAGCGACGCCGGGAGCAGGATGGCGAGAGCGAGCGTCGCCCGCATATGCGGGCCCTAGCGACGGATGAGGTCGAGCACAAGACTCCCCCGCGACCCGATCGTCGCGGCCGGGACGTAGCTCTGAATGCGTCCGTCCCGGCTCACTTGCAGCATGGTGCCATCCCGACCGCCCAGCAGGTTGCGCGGCGTGTACCTCCCGGGCGGGAGCGCGCTCCCTTCCGAGCTGATCGACACGCCGGAGACCGGTGCGCTACCCAGGTTGGCCACCACGAGCACGGCGTGGTCGCCCGCCCGGCGGAGATAGGCGGCGACCTCGGACCGGCCGGCCGCGAGTGGCACGAGCCTCCCCGTCGCCAGTGCGGCGCTCTTCCTGCGAAGGTGGATCAGCCGGCGGTAGAGGTTCAGCAATGACCCGGAATCGGCGTCCTGCGCCGCGACGGTGGTGGTCAACGAGTCCGGTTGCGCGCTTTCCCAGGCCCTGCCGGAAGTAAAGCCCAATCCGGGACCCGCGCTCCATTGCATCGGCGAGCGCAGGCGCGGATCGGGCTTGTCGCCCGTCATCCCGATCTCTTCGCCGTAATAGATGAACGGCAGGCCCGGCAGCGTGAGCAGCAGTATAGCCGCGAGCCGCGCCTGAGCTACGTCTCCCTTCAGCTGCGTGAGGGTGCGCGTCTGGTCGTGGTTACTCAGAAACGGCGCCCAGCGATACGCGGGCAATGTGTCCTGCAGACGGACGTAGCCCGTCAAGAGACCCGTCGCAGAGCCGCTGCGCACCGTCGAAATGAGCGAATCCGACAGCTCGAAGCCGAAATAGGCTGTGAGCTGATCCGGGTAATAGGGCAGCATCTTGTCGATGGCGCCCCACGCCTCGCCGACCGTGTAGGCACCGGGCTTCACGCTATCGATGTGCTGGGCGTACTCGTGCAGGAACGCATGGGTCCCGGGACAGCCCATGACGCAAGCGCCCTCCTCCACGAGATATGGCACCGCATCCAGCCGGAACCCGTCCACGCCCATGGTTCTCAGCCAGAACGTGGCGATCTTTTTCGCCTCGTCCCGCACGGCGGGCGTTTCGTAGTTGAGGTCCGGCATGCCGGACCAGAAGAACCCGTAGTAGTACTCGTCGCGCACGGGCGAATGGTGCCAGTCCTTCCCCTGAGAAGTGTGCGCGAAGCGGTACCACGCCCGATACGGGGACGCGGTGTCGTGCAGCGCGGCCTGGAAATACGGGTGCTCGCTCGAGCTGTGGTTCAACACCATGTCCACGAGCACAGCGATGCCGCGGCGGTGCGCTCGCGTGACCAGGCGCTTGAAGTCGTTATTGGTCCCGTACGCGGGCTCCACGCGGTAGTAGTCGCTGACATCGTAGCCGTGGTAGCTGGGGGAGGCAGCGACCGGCATGAGCCACATGCATTTGACGCCGAGTCCTTTGAGGTATTCGAGCTTCTGCATCACGCCGTTCAGGTCGCCGATGCCGTCGCCGTTCGAGTCGAAGAACGAACGGACGAACACCTCATAGCAAACGGCGCCGCGCGTCCAGGGAGGGGCAGGAGTCTGCATTCCCGAGACCGGAGCGGCCGCGAGCACCGCGCACAGGCCGAGCGATACAGGTCGCCTCATGGCAGGCGCGTCGCGGCGTCGATCGCCACGCCTGAGTTGGGCTGGAGGTGCAGCTGGATGGTGCCGGTCGAGTCCACGGTGAGCGAAGTGCCGGCGCAGACCGCCCCGGACCGCCCGCCGGCGAGGATGTCGCAGTAGACACCCGGCGGCATCCCCGTCGTGATCGTGGTGTCCAGCGTCGCGCTCCCGCGGCTGATGGCCACGAAGCCCCGACTCCCGCGCGAAAAAGCGACGGCGTTGACGCCGTCGTCCCACGAGTGGTTGACGTCGCTGCCCGCGACCAGCTTCCGAAAGGCGACCATTCCCACGATGTACGGGTCGCGGTGCTCGCACACCCACTGGCCGACGGTCGCCGTCTCGAGGCTCGACGCGCAGGTCACAGCATTAGTGTTGCCGTTCACATCGGACGGCGGACCCATGTCGTTTCCGGCCGGGCAGTCGAACGCGTAGCTCGACAGGATCGACGGGTAGCCGTACGGTTGCGCCAGCATCCACACGTTTGCCAGGCTGAAGGTATTGCCGTCACGATAGCTGATGCCGCACTGATGCTGCGTGTCGTGGTTCTGTAGGAACACCACGGCCTTGTCGGAGGGCATAAGCCCCCATGCGGCCTCTGAAAACCGGTTCCCCGCTGTTCCGTTAGGATTGAGTTGTGAGACGTGTTGTCCGCCGAGTCCTCGGAATTTGTCGCCGACCCCGACGAACGTGAATTCGGTGATGTCCGCCGTGCCGCCCGACGCGTACGACTCTCCGAAATAGTCGCGCGGCGACAGCGCTTCGCCTGCGCCGCCGATCACCTCGAGAAAGTAATAGGGAAGCGGGCGCCCCTCGGCCGTCATCGTGGAATTCACGAGCGCGAGGATCTGGTCGAGGTCGACTTGTTGGATGTGTTTCGCCGCGTCGATGCGAAAGCCCGCGACTCCCATGCGTGCGAGCGTGATGAGGTAGTCGGCGATCTTCTGCCGGACCGAGGGCGACCCGGTGTTCAGATCCGGCAG
>DATNOH010000139.1:0-2961 GCA_035601435.1 Gemmatimonadales bacterium
GATGACGTGCTGCTTTTTCTTCGCCGCCCGCGCCGCCTTCGCCTCCTCGAACTTGAACTTCCCGTAGTCCATGATCTTCGCGACCGGGGGTCGCGCGAGCGGCGCCACCTCGACCAGGTCGAGGCCTCGCTCTTGCGCCGCCGCCAGCGCTTCCTCGACGGTCAGCACGCCGAGCTGCGCTCCGTCGGGGGCGATCACGCGGATCGGACTGATCCGGATCTGCTTGTTGACTCGGATGCGCGGGGCTTTGTTGTTCGGGTTTTCGATGGCCAGGTGCTGGTCTCCTCCACAGAGAAAGAAAAAGCGGACTCCGGCTGCCCGGGAATCCGCTTCGCGTCGTCCGTCGTCCGTTCGCCGTCGTCCGTAGTTACGGAGGACGGATGACGGTCTCCGGATCACGTCGTCTCGGAACCCTAGAGCACTCCCCAAACCGGAGAGGCAGCGGGTGAGGCGCACTCGGGCGCCCGCTTGCCGTATTGTCGGCGCTAAGTTTAGCCCGCCACGAGCGGGTCCACAAGTGCAAACGCCTTCCCGTCACGCCCCAACCGACCCGCGACCACCGCGGGATCGTGTTCGAAGACCAACAACCAGCCCTCTCCTTCCGCCCGCGCATACAGGCGTCGCTTCGACTCGAGCGTCACGAGGGGCTCCAGGTCGTATCCCATGATCCAGGGGAGCGGTAGATGGGCGCTGGTCGGGACGAGGTCCGCGAGGAAACACACTCGCTCACCGCCGCTCTCGACCAACACCGACTGGTGATAGGGGACGTGCCCCGGCGTCGGCAGGCAGCGGATCCCGGGGAGCGGCTCCGTCTCGCCGTCGATGAGCGTGAACGGGACCTGCTCGAAGTTGGGCGGAAGGTAGCTCGCGGCGGTGCGCTCGTTGGTATGGCGCGCGAACTCCAGCTCCCCCCGCTGGACGACATACCGCGCCTTGGGGAAGCTCGGCGTGACGCGCCCCGACGGATCGCGGTAGGTATTGCCGCCCGCGTGATCGAAATGGAGGTGGCTGTCGATCACCCAGCGCACGTCGGTGGCGGCGTAGCCGAGCTCCGCGAGGGCATCTTCCAGCTTGGTGCGCCCGTCCTTCCCTTCGTTCTCCACGCCGTAGATGTCCCTGAACTTCTCGTCTTCCTTGTTGCCGAGCCCCGTGTCCACGAGAACCAGTCCGTCGTCGTGCTCGACCAGGAGACAGCGGAGTGCCAAGGGAATCCGATTGCGCTCATCGGCGGGGATGCGGCGCTGCCACAGCGGTTTCGGCACGACGCCGAACATGGCGCCGCCGTCGAGCCGCTGGGTCCCGCCCTCCAAGGCGTGGCAGGTCAGCCGGCCGACGCGAAAAGTGGTGTGGCTCATTCGGGTGCGGAGTGCGGAATGCGGAGTGCGGAGTCGATGGGGAAGCCACTCCGCATTCCACACTCCGCATTCCGCACGTTGTCTTTCTTGTGCCGCGGCCGGTCGTGCAGCTCTACCAGCTGCTCCAGAGTCTCCACCCCTCGCTCCCGCGCTCGCCCGAGCAGGGCCCGCAGCACGCGGGCGGTCGCGAGCGCATCCCCGAAGGCGCGGTGACGTGCCGGGTTGGCGATGCCGAAGAACGCCGCTACGTGGTCGAGCCCACGATGGCGCAGCTCCGGCACGAGACGGCGGGTGAGGCGGACCGTGCATAGCGGCTTGCCGCTGGGCCCGGGGGCACCGACCGCCACGCATTCGGCTGCCAGAAAGCGCCAGTCGAAGCGCGCGTTGTGGGCGACGAACACCGCGGCGTCCAGTGCCCGTCCCAGACTGGCCGCGACGTCCCCGAAGCGAGGGCGACCGGCGACCATGCCGTCGGTGATCCCCGTGAGGCGCGCCACCCAAGGCGGAATCGCGGCGCCCGGGTCGAGCAACGCCTCGAAGCCGAGGTGGATGGTTCCGCCCTCGAGGATCGCCACCGCCACTTCGAGGATCCGTCCGCCGTCCAGGGCCCGCCCGCCGGTCGTTTCCACGTCCACGACGGCGAAGCGGGCGTGCTCGAGGGACTCAGGCCCGAGGCTAGAGGTCATCCCGCCGGAGCGGCAACGTCATGCACCGGGGACCCCCGCCGCCGCGGACCAGCTCGCTTCCCTCCATGGTGATCACCGCCCGATCGCCGTCATCCAGCCCATCCTCGCCCGTCAGGAGGCTGGCGGCGGACAGGGTCCGGAAGCCCGCATGCTCGAGCTCCCGCAGCGTGGCCTCGTTGCGGGCGTAGGTGACGGTCAGGCCGGGTCGCACGGCGAAGAAATTGCAGGCTGAGGACCACTGCTCCCGCTCTTGCAGCGAGCGGTCCGAACCGCCGCAGAACACCGGCTCGAGGGGGTGGTCCACTGCCTGCAGGGCGGCGAAGAAGTTGGGCATTTCCTTCACACCCTTGGATTTCTTGCGGCGGTGCAGGACGGCCAGACGCTCCGGCCCGACGAAATGGGGCGGATAGACGCAGCACAGCTCGCGGTCGAGCTGCGTGAAAATCATATCGAGGTGGATCGCGGTGCGCTCGTTCGGGAGCACCACGACGATCACGTCTTTCACGCCACAGTGCTCGAACACGAGGTCGCACAGGTGATCGAGCGCCGCGGGGCTCGAGCGCTCGCTGAACCCGAGCAGCAGCAGGTCGGGCCGGATCGGGTGCACGTCCCCGCCTTCCAGGGTGTAGTTGTTGCGCTTCTCCTCTGACCCGTCGTACAGGATGCCGGCATTCTCGAGGCACGGGTGGTAGCGGAACAGCGCCTTCACGAGCAGCTCCTCGGTCCAGCGCACGCCATGGCGCATCGAGCCGATGATCGAGTGCTCACCGATCACGATCCCCACATCGCGCGTGAAGAAGAGATTGGGGAGCGGCGGCAGCGCGAAGCCCGTCTCGTTGAGCGCGCGAGCGATCGGCCCGGCCTCCTCGAGGGCGCCCTCGATCATGAGGCCGACGAGTTCCTCGGGGGCGAGCGCGGCG
>DATNOH010000140.1:0-4109 GCA_035601435.1 Gemmatimonadales bacterium
TTCGCGGCCATTGCCGGAAACCATACGTTGGTTTCATGCAAAAAACTGATATGTGCCGCATCCTCCTTGCCGGTGAAGAACGCCATCACGCGAAACTTTCGTTGATTCTCGGTCCGCTTCCGCACGATGGCCCTCGCCGGAGCCCCCTCGTGCCCGCGCACCTTGAGCGGGAGCACGATCAGATCGTAGTCGCCCGCCTGCACCGGGCGCAGGTCCAACCCCTCCACAATGGGAATCCCGCGCCCCAAGAGAATCTGATGCGTCCGCGGCGCCGCAGCGCCGTATTGCTCGGCCGATATGTAGTCCACGCCGACCAGTACGACTCCACCGTCCGCGAGCAGCTGCGCCGCGTCGGGGGCGACATAGGCGAAATCCTTATGGAACTCGGGTGAATCCATCCAGCCGCGCAGCGTGCTCCGGGTCCTGAACAGCACGCGCCTCGCGCCCTTCCAGTCGTGCCGGCTCAGCTCGGCCCCGTCGATCGCCTGAACGCTGTCGGGGATGTCGATCACGCGCGCGGCACCGATCAGCGGGTCGAGCGGCACCTGGTCGATCGGTGCACCATCGGCAACGAAGTGCATCGGGGCGTCAATGTGGGTCCCGCTGTGCGCGCCCATCGAGTAGACAGACAGCGTGAACTTGTCGCCCTTCCGCATGTCCTTGAGAAAATCGAACTTCATGGGCGCGTCGCCGGCGTACACCGGCGTCCGCGCCGGATCGAGCGTCGCCGTCACGTCGATCCACCCCTCTGCGCCCAGCTCTCGCGTCCCTGGTTCGCGGGGAGCACACCCCACGACGAGACAGAGCGACACGGTGAAACCCAAGCGGACGGTCATGTCGAAGAACTCCTTCATGAAGTGGCCCCAAATCCTATACCACGGCTGGATTCAGGGCTATTCTGCTCCATGACCCAGATCGCCTTCGCCGGCGTCGGCGTGGACTTCGGCGCGACGCGACTGTTCTCGGACGTCTCATTCACGGTCGCACCCGGCGAACGCTGGGGCGTCGTGGGCCGTAACGGCACCGGGAAGACGACCCTGTTCCGGCTGCTGACGGGCGATCTCGAGCCCACGCGCGGGAGCATCGCCCGCGCGCCCGGCCTCCGCGTATCGCTGCTCGAGCAGCACCGCGACTACGGCGCCGCGAGAACGGTCTGGGAAGCCGCGGCCGGCGAGCTCGCCGAGCTCCTGGCGCTGGAACAGTCCCTGGTGGAACAGGCCGCGAATCTCGCCCACGACTCCTCGCCGCGAGCGCTGGCGCGGTACGGCGAGGACCTGGAGCGCTTCGAGCGCGAGGGTGGCTATGCCGTCACGGCGCGCATCGACGCCGTGTTGCACGGCCTCGAGTTCGACCCCGCCCAGGCTCGCGTCACGCCGCTCTCCGCGCTCAGCGGCGGCGAGCTCGGCCGACTCGGCCTGGCCCGCCAGCTCATGTCGACCGCCGACGTCCTGCTGCTGGACGAGCCGACGAATCACCTCGATCTCGAGACGACCCGCTGGCTCGAGCAATACTTGGCTGAGAGTGAGCGGACGGTCCTGCTCGTGAGTCATGACCGCGCCTTTCTGTCCGCCACCGTGGATCACGTGCTGCATCTGGAAGGCGACACCGCCATGCCCTACGCGGCCGGCTACGTCGATTTTATAGCCCAGCGCGCCGAGCGCCGGGTGGCACAACAACGGGCGTTCGAGCAACAGCAACGGACCATCGCGCACGAGAAGGACTACATCGCGCGCAACATCGCGGGCCAGAACACCAAACAGGCCAAGGGCAGGCGCAAACGCCTCGAGCGGCTGCCGCGGCTCAGCCCGGTGATCGGGGCCGCAGGCACGATGGCGCTGCGATTTGAGGTGGCCGAACGGGGTGGCGATCAGGTGGTGACGGCAAAGAACGCGAGCGTGGCGGTCGGCGGCCGCACGCTGGTGGAGCGGTTCAGCGGGACGCTGGAGCGAACCGGCGTAGTGGGAATCATTGGACGCAACGGAGCGGGGAAATCCACCCTGCTCCGGGCGCTCCTGGGTGAGCTCCCGATCCAGGGCGGTGAGCTCAGGCTCGGCGCGTCGATCACCACCGGCTACTACCGGCAGGATCTGTCGCAGGTGCCGCTCGATCGCACGCTGTACGAAGCGATTTCCGCGCTCCGCCCCAAATGGGAGCGCGGTCAGATACAGGGGCACCTCGGCCGTTTCAGGTTTACAGGCCAGGAGGTGTTGCGCCGTGCCGGCTCATTGTCGGGCGGTGAGCGCGCGCGTCTCGCGCTCGCGATCCTGATGTTGTCGGGCGCCAACCTGCTCATTCTGGACGAGCCGACGAATCATCTGGACGTGGAATCGATCGAGGCGCTCGAGGACGCGCTCGAGGGATACGACGGCGCGGTGATCCTCGTGAGCCACGACCGGGCGCTGCTGCGCGCGCTGACGACGCGGACCTGGATCCTGCACGAGCGGCACATCACCGAGTTCGCCGGCGGTTTCGCGGAGTGGGAGGAAGTGAGCACGGAGCGGGCGCACGCCGCCGCGGTCAGCGCCGCCGAGGAGCAAGCGTTGCGGCAGGTACACGAACGCCACCGGGTCGCGCGGTCCGCGACGAACGACCCCCACAAAGAACTGCGCCGGGCGCAGCGCGAGCTCGAGGAAGCGGAAGCGGCGGTGGCGGTGCTCGAAGCGCAAGTCGCGAAGGTGGTGACGGCGCTCGAGGACCCGGCCCTTTACACTCGCCCCAACGGCGCAGCGATGGCCCACGAGCTCGGCGCACAGCTCGAGGCGCTGAAGCGCGAACTCGAGGCGGCACTCGAGCGGTGGACGCAGGCGACAGAGCAGGTCGAGATGCGAGCGCCGCGAGGAGGCTCAGTTTAGGCGGGGTTCCTGCCCTGGACACCGCGACCCGCAGGGGTCTAATCTCCCGCATGCCCAACCGACTCCTTGTCGCACTGGCCGTCCCATTGCTGGCCCTCACGACGAGGGCCGGCGCCGCCCAGACCACGCTCCAGCTCCGGTGGGAGCTCGTGGGGGACAGCCTCGCAGGCGACTGGGGCGTCTCTCGAGTGTCCTTCACCCTCACCAACCGCGGCACCAAGCCGCTCCCCTCGACCGGATGGGTGATCTACTTCAACGCGCTCCACTCGGCGGTGGCCGGAAGCGTGGCGAGCGGGTTCAACATCGAGGACGTGATCGCCGACCTGCATCGCCTCGCGCCGGCAGCAGGGTTCGCTGGACTGGCCCCCGGTGCCAGCGTTCGCATCCCCTACCTCACCGACCTGCTCCTCAACGTCAGCTTCGTTCCGAAGGGCCCCTACATCGTCTTCGACGACGCGAAAGACGTGGGCGTCCGCTTGAACGATTACGTCGCGGTTCCCTTCGAACGGGCCCCACACGACGCGGGGCGCCATCCCCGCGTGGTGAGCGCCGAGAAACAATTCGCGCTCGACTCCGCGATCCGCATAACCCCCGCGAGCGAGCTGCCGCCGGTGTTCCCAACGCCGCTGGAGGTGACACGGGAAGCGGGAACGCTGCAACTCACGGCCCTGCCGCCCGTGGAAGCGCCCGAGGCGCTCAAGAACGAGGCGGCGTTCGTGGCGGAATACCTGCGTCCCTACTTCGGCGCCACCCGCAGGCCAACAGGCCCGCCCCTGCGACTCGAGGTGGGTCCCGTGGCAGGCCAGACCTCGGCCGAGGCGTACACGCTCGTCGTGGATCCCGCCCAAGGGGTAGGGGTCGTGGGCGTTTCGCCTGCCGGTGTCTTCTACGGTCTCCAGTCGCTGCGCAGCCTGCTGCCCGCGCCCACGCCGCGGACCGGTCTTGTCCTGGCGGCCGTCCGGGTGGTAGACGCTCCCCGCTTCGGTTACCGCGGCTTCATGCTCGACGTCGCCCGGAATTTCCATTCCAAAGCCGTGGTGCTGCGCACGCTCGACCTGCTGGCCCGCTACAAGATCAATGTCCTCCACCTCCATCTCACGGACGACGAGGGCTGGCGTGTCGAGATCCCCAGCCTGCCTGAGCTCACCGCGGTGGGCGCGCGACGCGGCCACCCGCCCGATTCGGACCGCCACCTTCCGCCCGCGTTCGGCTCGGGTCCCGACGTGGACCGGCCCTGGGGCAGCGGCTTCTTTTCCC
>DATNOH010000141.1:0-23771 GCA_035601435.1 Gemmatimonadales bacterium
ACGCCGCCGATCGGCATGACGTAGCCGAGGTGGCCGTCCGCCATCAGCGCGGCGCGGTCGGCTCGGCTCGCCACGTCGCGCAGCTGCTCGAGTGTCTTGGGCTCGTGCGTTCCGAAAATCTGAGGCTCGGCCATGTTCACGGCCACAGCTTGTACAGCGTCCGTGGGAACGCGATCGCCTCGCGGATGTGGGGGATGCCGCAGATCCACGCCACGGTGCGCTCCACGCCGAGCCCGAAGCCCGCGTGCACGAACGTGCCGTATTTCCGGAGGTCCAGGTACCAGCTGTAGGCGTCCTCCGGCAGCTGCTCCGCGCGGATGCGGGCGAGCAGCTTGTCGTAGTCGTCCTCGCGCTGGCTGCCGCCGATGATCTCCCCGTACCCCTCGGGGGCGAGCATGTCGTTGTTGAGGACGGTGCGGGGGTCGGCGGGGTTCTCCTTCATATAGAAGGCCTTCACTGCCTTGGGATAGTTGAACACCATCACCGGGCGGTCGTACTGCTTCGCGAGGAGCGTCTCCGCCTCGCCACCCAGATCCTGCCCCCATTCGATGTCGCTGCCCAGCGTCTTGAGCTTCGCCACAGCGTCCGTATACGAGATGCGCGGGAACGGCGGCCGAACGGGCTCGAGCGGCTTCACGTCGCGCTCGAGCTCGGCGAGCTCGGCTGTGCGACGTTCCAGCGCGCGTGCCACGATGTAGGAGACGAACTCCTCCTGCAGTTTCATGTTGGCCTCGGAGTCGTTCCACGCCACCTCGGGCTCCACCATCCAAAACTCCGTCAGGTGGCGGCGGGTCTTCGATTTTTCCGCTCGAAACGTGGGTCCGAAGCAGTACACCTTGCCGAGCGCCGCCGCGGCGGCCTCGACGTACAGCTGCCCCGTCTGCGCGAGGTAGGCCTTGCCGAGGTCGAAGTACTCGGTGGCGAACAGCGTCCCGGCGTGCTCGCCGATCGCGCCGGTGAGAATCGGCGTGTCCACCAGGGTGAAGTGCCGCTCGTAGAAGAAGTCCCGGATCGCCTGCACCACCTCGTGGCGCACCCGCGCGATCGCCACCTGGCGGCGACTGCGCAGCCACAGGTGGCGGTGCTCGAACAGAAACGGGGTGCCGTGCTCTTTCGGGGTGATGGGGAAGTCCTGACTGGGCCCCACGATCCGCAAGTCCGCGGCGGTCAGCTCCACCCCACCCGGCGCGCGCGCGTCGGCGCGCACGTTCCCGGTGACCTCAACCGATGTCTCCTGCGTCAGCCGGCCGAACGCTTCCCAGGCCGCCTCCGGCACGTCTTTCTTCGACAGCACCACCTGCAGGTAGCCGGTGCCGTCGCGCAGCATGACGAAGCCGATCTTGCCCGAGGAGCGCATGGTCATCACCCACCCGCGGGTGATCACGGCTCGACCCGCGAGCGGCGGCAGCTCTTCGATGCGATGGAAGTCGGGCATGGGGTCGGGCATCTTAGTGGCAGGTGGAGGCACTGTCAACGCGGTCTTTCACCCCACCCTGAACAATTCGAACCCCCGCTCGTACCTCGCGACGATCCGCTCCCGATAGGCAGCATGGTGCCGATCCGCCAGCGCCGGGTCGCGCGCGATGATCTCGCCCGCCGCGCGCCGGGCGGCTTCGAGCAGCGGCACGTCGGTCGCGAAGTTCGCGTAGCGCAGCGGCACGCCGCCCGACTGACGCGCGCCCGCCAGCTCACCCATGCCCCGCTCCTGCAGGTCGAGCTCGGCGATCTTGAACCCGTCGGTGGTCTCCGTGAATGCTTGCAGTCGCGGCGCCGCCTCGGGAATGTCCGACAAGAGGATACAGTGGCTCGCCGCCGCGCCGCGTCCCACCCGTCCCCGCAGCTGGTGCAGCTGCGCCAGCCCGAACCGCTCGGCGTGCTCGATCAGCATCACCGTCGCGTTCGCGACGTCGATCCCGACCTCGATGACGCTGGTCGCGACGAGCACGTGGATCGCGTTATCGCGGAACGCCCGCATCGTCGCGTCGCGCTCCTCGGGCTTCAGCCGCCCGTGCACCAGGCCCACCTCGAGCTCCGGAAACACCTGGGCGAGCCGCTCCGCCATCACGCTCGCCGCCTTCAGGTCGGCACGCTCCGATTCATCGATCACCGGATAGATCACGTACGCCTGACGGCCGGCCACGCACTCCGCGCGGATGAATTCGTAGATCTTCTGGCGCGCCGCCTCGGTGCGGAGCGCGGACTTCACGGTCCCGCGGCCAGGGGGGCGCTCGCGCAGCTGCGTCACGTCCAGGTCGCCGTACAGCGTCAGCGCGAGCGAGCGCGGGATCGGCGTGGCCGTGAGCAGCAGCACATCGGGCGCGTCGCCCTTCTCGACCAGCGCCGCCCGCTGCTCCACGCCGAAGCGGTGCTGCTCGTCGATCACGGCCAGGCCGAGGCGGCGGAACGTCACCGCCTCCTGGATGAGCGCGTGCGTCCCCACCACCACACGCGACGCGCCCGTCGCGATGCGCTCGCGCGCCGCGGCCTTCTCCGCCGACGCGAGCCGCCCGACCAGCAGGTCGGGCTTGAGGGCGAGCGGCTCCAGCAGGCGTGTGAGCGTCGCCACGTGCTGCTCGGCGAGGAGCTCCGTCGGCGCCATGATCGCCGCCTGGTAGTCGTTCTCCACCGCCAGGAGCATGGCGAACAGCGCGACCACCGTCTTCCCCGTCCCCACGTCGCCCATGAGCAAGCGGTGCATGCGGAGCGGCGCCAGCATATCGTCGGTGATCTCGCGGATCGCCTGACGCTGGTCGCCTGTCAGCTCGAACGGCAGATGCTGCTTGAGCTTGGTCGTGAGCACTTTCTTCAGGACGAAGCTGATCCCAGCGCGCGCCCGTTTGGCGAGCGCCCGGGCACGCGCCTGCACCAGCTGCTGGTCGAACAATTCGTCGAACGCCAGCCGGCGGCGGCCCGCCTCAGCCTCGGCCAGCGTGGCCGGCCGGTGCACCGCCGCGAGGGCGGTCCCGAGCTCCGGGAGCCCGACCGCCGCACGCAGGCTGTTGGGATGGGGGTCGGTCACCAGGGCGAGCAACGCGTCCAGGTGCTGATGGATCAGTCCGCGGATTTGCCGATGCGTGAGCCCTTCGGTGGCGGGATACACCGGCAGCACGAGGCCGCGCTCGGGGGTTTCCCCTTCGTCCGCGAGAATCACAAACTCGCGCGGCACGAGCTGTCGGCCGTGGTAGTAGCGCACCGGCCCCGTCACGAGCAGCAACTGGCCTTTTTTGATCTGGCGCTCGAGAAACGGCTGACCGGGCCAGGCGCACTCGAGCGGACCACCGCCGCTTTCATCACGCAGCACCGCCCGGAATACCCTCAGGCCCTTGCGCGTGGGGAGCACTCCCGTGCTGACGACGCGGCCGACGCAGGTCACTTCCTGGCCCACCTGCACCTTGGCCATCGCCGTGATCGTCGTGGCGTCCAGATAGCGGTGGGGTGCGTGGTACAACAGGTCGCCGACGCTCCGGATACCGAGCCGGGCGAGCGCCTCGGCGCGCTTCGGGCCCACGCCCTTCAGGTATTTCACCGACGTCCGAAGCTGGAGCGTCACCCGCTGATGAGCCTCCGCGCGAACCGGTTCGGGTCGAACACTTCGAGGTCTTCCAGCCCCTCCCCAGTTCCGAGGAATCGAATCGGGACGCGGACGGCCCGCTCGAGCGCCACCACGCTCCCGCCCTTCGCAGTGCCGTCGAGCTTGGTCACGATGAGGCCACTGAGCGGCACCGCCGCGGCGAAGGCGCGCGCCTGGTGCACCGCGTTCTGTCCCACCGTCGCGTCCACCACGAGTAACGACTCGTGCGGCGCGCCGGGCTGCTGCTTCGCGGCCACGCGCACCACCTTTTTCAGCTCCTCGAGCAGCCGCTCCTCGGTGTGGAGCCGCCCGGCCGTGTCCACCAACACCGTGTCGACAGCGCGGGCGCGCGCCGCCGCGATGGCGTCGAAGGCCACGGCCGCGGGATCTTTCGTCCCGGTGACGCACGGCACGCCCAGCCGGTCGGCCCAGATCTGCAGCTGCTCGGCCGCGCCGGCGCGAAACGTGTCGGCGGCGGCGAACAGCACCGACCGCCCGCCGCGCGCCAGCCGCGCGCCGAGCTTTGCAACCGCGGTCGTCTTGCCGACGCCGTTCACTCCGAAAATCAGGAGGACGGTGGGCGGCACCGGGGCCCGGGCGAGCGCGCCCGGATCGCCGTCCGGCGACCCTGGCGCGAGCAGCTCGAGTACCGCGCGCTCGAGCGCCGCCTGGAAGGGACCACCTCCCCCGCTTGAGACGCGATCGAGGATCTGCTCCGTCGCCTCGACGCCGAAATCCGCCTCGAGCAGGATGCGCTCCGCCTCGCTCCGTTGACGCTCGCCCCGTCCGAACACCCGCGCCAGCCGCTCCCACAGGGCCCCCGCCATTAGGGTAAGCCCTCGCGCCGCCGCCACGCCCACTCGGCAGCGAACGCCGCGATGGCCACGACGAACAGCCACCACCGGTCCCTCAGCCCCACGCCGGTGAGCCGTCCGCTCGGCGAGCCGACCTGGGACGCGAGCACCGACGCCGCCGGCCGCCATTCGTCCGAGTACGCCTCCACTGCCACGACGCCGCGCTCGGTACCCCCACCGTCAGCGGCGGCGTAGCGATACACGTCCGGCGGCAGGCGCAGCTCCGCCCGGCCGCCGGCGTCGAACCGCAGGGTATCCACCCGCTGGCCTCCATCCGCGGTGAGTGAGACGACCACGTTGCGCGGCTCACCCGAGCCCGTCCATTTCCAAAGGCTTGGCAACCCGTTCGGAACCTCGTACGCCACCGGACGGAACCGCTCCCCGCTCCCCGCTCCCTCGGCGAGCAGCCAGTCCACCAGCCCCGCCACCAGCGCCCGATACGCATCGCCGCTCGCACCGCCTCGGAACGCCCAGCGATACAAACCTCCGGCGCCGATCGTCGCGCGCCGCGCTCCCGCGTTCTGGGACAGGGTGACCACCGGGCGCGGGGTGCCCCGTCGCGCGAGGCGCGCCACCAGCGCGACCGTCGTCGAGCTGTCGGGCGGGAGCTCCGCCACGGACGTCGCGGGCGGAAGCGAGTCCCACAGCACGCCCGCGAGCGCACCCGCGAGAGGCGAGAGGGCGGTGGCGGGGGGCTGCACGTACCAGTCGCCGTCGAGGCGCCGTGTACCGGGCCAGAGCAGGACCGCTCCCTTGGGGCTGAAACGCTTGAACGTCGCGGGGTCGCCGGCCTCGATGACGAGCGCCGCGCCGGCTGCCGCCCGCGCCACGTCGCCCGCCGCCCGGCTCTCGAGCGTCGTCGCATCGCGCCAGCGATTTCCGCCGGGCTCCGCCTCGACGAACGTCCTTACCGGCACGCGGGCGACGTCCTCGAGCGCGCGCGCGAGAAAGCGGGTCTCCCAGTCCGGCGGCGAGGCCAGCAGCACGACGGATGGCTGGGGGCTCACCTCCAGCACGAACAGCCGCGCGTCGTCGCGGGGCTCGGAGTCGCCGGCAACACCCCCCAGCCGCACCTCGAGCACCTGCCAGCCGCCGGTGGGGGAAGAACCCGTGAACGGCCGCAAAAAATCCGGAGAAGGGGGAAGCGTGAGATCGGTGGACACGATGCCGCTGTCCGGTAGCACGATAGGCCGGGACAGGATTCGCCGACCAGATAGGTTGACCGCGAGCGTCGCGTTTCGCTCTACCCCCTTCCCCGGCCCTTTCCGGGCCGTATCACCGGCCGTTTTCCCGGCCGTCCCGTAACTCACCCTGAGCCGAATGGTGTCCCCCGCGGCAACGCGACGGGGTCCGTCGACGGAGGCTAGGAACGCGTCGAAGAACGACGCCCGCGGGAGCACGACGATCCGTGCCGCGCGAGCCAGATCCGGCGGGATGTCGGCGAGATCGTTGATGGCGCCGTCCGAGACGACCGTGACCGGTCCGCCGCGCGCGGCGGCGGCGTCCAGCGCCGGGGCGAGCCGGCTCGCGCCGTCCGTCGGCGGCGCGGTATCGAACCCGGTCACGCGCTCGCCGAAGCGCCAGATGACTCCGCCCCCCGCGAGCGCTCGCGCCGAATCGAGGGCCTCATGCCAGCGGCCGCCGTGGCCCCGCCCCGCCCCCCCCGCCATGCTCAGCGACGCGTCCAGCAGCACGAGGGGCTGGGCGCCTCTCGCCTCCACGCGCGCGGCGGTCGGGTTCCACACGAGCAGCACGAGCGCGGCGAGGCCGGTGGCGCGCAGCGCGGCGAGCCCCAGCGTTACGTGGCGACGCACGCGAGCGCCTCCGCCAGGGTAAAGCGCCGTTCGTGCAGCGCCCGCCCCACGATCGCGCCCGCGAGCCCGGCACCGGCGGCGCGGCGCAGATCGTCGAGCCACGCCACGCCGCCCGATACGATCACGTCGAGGCCGAGCGCCGCGAGGGCTCGCGCGCCGACCAGATCCGGCCCGGTGAGCGTGCCGTCGCGGGCCGCGTCGGTGTAGATCACGGTGCGCGCACCGAGCGAGTGCACGCGGCGCGCGAGCTCGACAGGCGCCAGGTCCACATCGACAGTCGACCCGCGGGGCGCCACCCGGCCGTCCAGCGCGTCGATCCCGACAGCGAGTCGGTCGGCGCCAAAGCGTGCGAGCAGTCGCGCGACCACACCCTCGTCGATCGCGGCCGCGGTGCCGATCACCACCCGGCTCGCCCCCCAGGCCAGCATTTCGGCGATTGCCGCCTCGGTCCCGAGCGCTCCGCCCACCTGGACGCGGAGCCCATCCCCCACGCCCGCGAGGAAGCGCCGCGCCAGCTCGCGGTTGTCACCCGTCCCGAGCGCGCGATCGAGATCCACGAAGTGCACCCAGCGGGCCCCGTCGCGCGCGAACTGGCGCGCCACGGCGAGCGGGTCTTGAGAGGCGGAACGCGCGACGCGCCCGCCCTGGACGTCAACGGCGGGATAGAGCTCCACGATTGGGAAGGAAGCTAATCGCGCGCGGCGGTGATCGGGCGTGCGGTGGGGAGGGACTGCGCCTTGGGCTCGAGTAGCCCCAGCAGGCCGTCGCGCGCGGCGTCGAACGCCCCCGCCTGCGACTTCGGCACCGGGGCCCCGACGCCCATGTCTTTGCGCCGCGGGTTGGTGGGCCGGCCGTTCACCAGGAATTCGTAGTGCAGGTGCGGCCCGGTCGACAGTCCCGTGGAGCCGACGAAGCCGATCGTTTCGCCCTGGCTCACCTGCTCGCCGGCGTGGAGCCCACGCGCGAATCCCGAGAGGTGGCCGTAGCGGGTTCGGATGCCGTTAGGGTGCCGTACTTCGATCAGGTTGCCGTAGCCGCCGTCCTCGCGCCCGACCCGCGCCACGATGCCGTCCGCGGTGGCGCGCACGGGCGTTCCGTACGCCGCCGCGAAATCCACGCCCTCGTGCGCGCGCCACTGGTGCAGGACTGGATGGTAGCGCGCTCCGAATCGGCTGGTGACGCGCCGGAACTGCAGCGGCGCCCGGAGGAACGCGCGCCGCAGCGACCGGCCGCGCTCGTCGTAGAAGCCCGTTACGGCGTCGCCGCCCCCGCCCCCGGCCGCCTCCTCGAAGTAGAACGCGTACTCGGGCGTGCGCGCCACGTCGATCCGCGCCGCCAGGATCCGGCCGAAGCGCCGCTCCCCCTCGGGCGACTCGAGGCGGTCGAGCAGCACCGTGAACCGATCACCCGGGCGAAGGTCGCGCGAGAAGTCCACTTCCCAGTCGTACACGTCGGCGATCGCCCACGCGAGCTGGCGCCGCTCCGGCCCCGGCAGGAAGGAATCGGCCATGGCCTTGTCGAGCGCGTCGTACAGCGAGGACTCGATCGTGCCGGTCACGCGCAACCGGGTGATGGTCCACGGGATGGTCTCGACCCGCTCGACCCAGCCCGCCTCGCCCTCTCCCCGCGCGATGCTGAGGCGCCGTTCGGGCGAGAGCCGCACGGTGACGCGGCTGGCGATGCTGTCGGTCTTGAGGCGACGTATATCGAACTTGAGTCCGGGCCGGAGGCGGCGCACCGGCAGACTCTTCGCGGCGGCGAGGAAGGCCGCGTAGTCGCGGCCCGTCACGCCGCCGCGCGCCAGCACGTCGGAGAGCGTCTCGCGACGGCCCAGCGTCTCGGTGACATCGGTGTAGGCGGCGTCCACCACAATGGGGGAGGCCACGAGCGGCCGCCGCCAGGGCCACGCATCGCGGGTGGCCCAGGCCAGACCGCCGGCGACGAGGGCGCCGGCGGCGACGAAGTGGCTCGTCCGCCAAGCCATCAGTCCATCTGCCGCCGGATGAACGTGGGAATCTCGAGCTCGTTCAGCTCGGAGGGTGGCGGCGGCGCGGGGCGCCGCACGGCCTGCTCCCCAGACTTCACGTACCCCGGGGGCGGCATCGGCGTGGGCCGCGCGCCGCGCTCGCGGAACGGCAGCACGCCCGGCGCGGCCCGGGATCCCGCGTCCGCGCCCGCCGCCGGCCGGTCGAATCCGGTCGCGATTACCGTCACGCGGATCTCGCCGTGCATCGCCGGATCGTTCACGGTCCCGAAGATGATCTCGGCCTCTTCGCCGGCCGCGTCCTTCACGACGTCCGAGATCTGAGTGACCTCGCCCAGCGTGAGATCTTCGCCGCCGGTGATGTTGATCAGCACGCCGGTGGCGCCGGTGATGGAGATGTTGTCGAGCAGCGGCGACGAGATCGCCTGCTGCACCGCTTCCATCGCCCGGTTCTCGCCCCGCCCCATGCCCGTGCCCATGATCGCCGCGCCACCGTTCTGCATCACGGTGCGCACGTCGGCGAAGTCCACGTTCACGATGCCGGTCACGGTGATGAGGGAAGAGATACCCTGCGTGGCGTGCAGCAGCACCTCGTCGGCTTTCTTGAGCGCGTCCTGGAACGGGATGCCCTTGCCCACCACGGCGAGTAGCCGCTCGTTCGGCACCACCACCATGGTGTCGACGTGCTTGCGCATCTCGGCGATGCCCATTTCCGCCTGACGCATCCGCTTGCGGCCCTCGAACAGGAACGGCTTGGTGACGATGCCGATGGTCAGGGCGCCCAGATCGCGCGCGATCTGCGAGATGATCGGCGCCGCGCCGGTGCCGGTGCCCCCGCCCATGCCGCAGGTGACGAAGACGAGATCGGCGCCCTGCAGGCCGTGGAGGACTTCGTCGCGATTCTCCTCGATGGCCTGGCGGCCGATCTCCGGGCGCGCGCCGGCGCCCAGGCCGCGCGTGAGCTTCTTCCCGATCTGCACCTTCACGTCGGCCTTGTTGTTGAGCAACGCCTGCGCGTCGGTGTTCACGGAAATGAACTCGACGCCCTGGAGACCCTCGTCGACCATGCGGTTCAGGGCGTTGCCGCCGCCGCCGCCCACGCCGACGACTTTCATCCGGGCGTTCTGCGATACCGTCTCTTCGAGCTCGAAGATCATGGCTCCCTCGGGTGACCGATCAGAAGAAGTCCTGCAACCACCGCTTCAGCGGTCCAAACCACCGCTCGACGCCCGCACCCTTCCCCGTCGAGCCACCGGGAACGCCGCCCGCCCCCTGCGCGAGGCGCCGCGCGGCGTACAGCACCAACCCCACCGGCACCGCGTAGCGCGGTGCCTGCACGCTGTCGACGAGTCCCGAGATCCCCTGCTCCGGCGTCCCGGCCCGCACCGGCACCGCGAAGGCGTCGCGTGCCAGCTCCACCATCCCGGGCAGGTGCGCCGTCCCCCCCGTCAGCACGACGCCGGCCGGCAACCGCCCCCCGCCATACCCCGCCCGCTCGAACTCGCGCTGCGCCAGCTGGAAGATCTCGTCCACCCGCTGGTGGATGATGTGCGACAGCAGCTCGCGCGACGCCTGCCGCGCCCCCTGGCTCGGCGTGGACGGCAGGTTGATCATCTCCGCCGCGTCCACCAGCGGTTGATACGCCACGCCATGACGCTCCTTCAGCCGCTCTGCGTCCGCCTGCGTCACGCCCAACCCCGCCACCAGGTCGCTGGTGACATGGGTGCCCGCATACTTGAGCGACGCGAGGTGCCGGATCTTTCCCTCGTGGAAGATCGCGACGCCGGTCGACCCGCCCCCCACCTCCACCAGGGCGACGCCCAGCTCCTTCTCGTCGTCCGTCAGCACCGCATAGGACGCGGCAAGCGGCTCGAGCACCAGCTCGGCGGGCCGGTAGCGCGCCCGCTCCACGCTGCGGCGCAGGTTCTGCGCGGCCGTGGATTGCACCGTCACGAGGTACATCTCCACCTCGAGCCGTGTGCCCGTCATCCCGACGGGGTCCGAGATGCCGTGCTGCTGGTCGACCACGTACTCCTGCGGGATATCGTGCAGCAGCTCGTGATCGCGCCCCAACGAGACCGCGCGCGCCACCTCGTTCACGCGCGCCACGTCTTCCGCGGTGATCTCGTCGCCCGACACGGCCACCACCCCGGGCGACGTGCGCGCCGAAACGTGCTCGCCCGCGATGCCGCACGTCACCGCGCCGACTTTGACACCCGCCATCCGCTCGGCATCGCGCATCGCCGCGACGATCGACCGGCTGGTCTCGTCGATGTCGCGCACCATGCCGCGCCGCACGCCCGCGTTCTTCGCGAGCCCGACACCCAGCACTTTGGCGAGCGGCAATCGCGGCAGCTCGCCCACCACCTCCGCGATCACGGCGCACGTCTTGGTGCTGCCGAGATCGAGCCCGGCCACGATTTGACGATCCCGGCTCACGCTGCCTCACCGCCCCCGCTCGCGGTCGCGCGCCGCCGCACCACCACCTGGCCGCCGAAGCGAGCATCCAGCTCCACGTAGGCACGCCCCTTCGCGGCGAGATCCTGCGCTACCAGCACCACGGCCCGTATGACCTCCGGCCCGGCATCGCGCCTCACCAGCACGCGATGAGGCCCGATTTCCAGAAGCACGGCCCCGCGCGCGAATCCCCGCGCGCCGGTGATGGTCTGAAACAGCGCCGGAGCCACCGACTGGATCAGCGCCAACACCGCCACCACGCCCGAATCCCCGCTCGCCACGATCGGCAGGTCGAGGCCGGAGCGCGCCGGATCGAACGGCAACGGGCGACCCGCGGCGTCCACCGCCACGAGGCCTCGTCCCGATCCGCGCGGCGCGGCCACGAGCGCCGCGGGCTCCACCTCCCGCAGCACCACCGAAAGCACGGTGGGCAACCGCCGCACCACATGCGCCTCGGCCACGCCCGCCAATCCGCGCACCCGATCGGCGAGCAACCGCGTGTCGCCGAACACGCTCGCGCGGGGTCCCAGTCGCAGCGCCGCGATCACGGCATCCGGCGCGAGATTGCGCACGCCCACCAGCTCGATCTGGCGCACGCGAAACATCGGCAGCCGCCGCAGCACGAGCGGCGCGCCGAGCCAGCACGGCACGAGCAGCGCCGACCCCGCGACGCCCAGCAGCGCGCGCTGCCGCCAGCGCGGCCAGCGTCGCGTCACGCTCCCCGCTCCGTCTCGAGACGCGCAAGCAGCTCCGGTCCCACACGCGTGATATCGCCCGCCCCCAAGGTGAACACGACGTCCCCCGCCTCCACCCTTTCCGCCACCCGCTCCGTGAGCGTCGCCCGCTCGCGCAGCGCCACCGTTGTCGCGCCGGCCCGCACCGCGCCGCGCGCCACCAGCGCCGCGGTCACGCCCGGGAGCGGCTGCTCGCGGGCCCCGTAGATCGGCGCGACCACCACCACGTCCGCCGCGGCAAGCGCCCGGCCGAGTGCATCGCCGTGTAGCGCCGTTCGCGAGAACAGGTGCGGCTGAAACACCGCCACCAGGCGCCGCCGCGGGAACGCCTGGCGCGCCGCCGCCAGCGTCGCCTGAACCTCGGTGGGATGGTGCGCGTAGTCGTCCACCACCGTCACACCGCGCGCTTCACCCACCCACTCGAACCGCCGCCCCACTCCGGTGAAATCCGCGAGTGCCGCGAGCGCCCGCTCGAGATCCGCTCCCAGCTCGTGCACTACCGCGAGCGCCGCGGCCGCGTTGCGCACGTTGTGGAGGCCCGGCACGCGCAACCGCAGTGCGAGTGCACGCCCGCCCGGCAACTCGACCCGCGCGGTCGAGCCGCGCTCGTCCAGCTCGAGCTCCGCAATCCGCACGTCCGCATCCGCCCCGAGCCCAACCTGCCACACCGGCGCACGCACCGCCGTCATCACCCGCTGCGCGCCGGGGTCGTCCCCGCCCGAGATCACGCGCCGCGCCCCGCCCGCGAACTGCGCGAACGCCTGCTCCAGCACCGCCACGCTGCCGTCGTAGCACTCGAGGTGGTCGGCCTCGACGTTGTTCACCACCGCGATGCTGGGCGCGAGCGACAGAAACGCCCGGTCGTATTCGTCCGCCTCGACCACGAACAACTCGCGCCCCCCGACCCGTGCGTTGCCACCCCAGCTAGCGACGCGGCCGCCGGCGAGTCCCGTAGGATCCCGCCCGGCGGCCGCTAACGCCTCCGTGACCATCACCGTGGTGGTCGTTTTGCCGTGCGTGCCCGCCACGGCGACCACCGTTCCGCCAGCGACGGCCTGGCTGAGGGCATCAGCCCGCCGTACCACCGGGACCCCTAGGGCGCGTGCTCGCTTCAGCTCCGGGTGGTCTCCCGGTACCGCAGCGGTGACCACGAGCGCCCGAGCCCCGGCTAGGTGCCCTGGGTCGTGACCCCGCCATATTTCCACCCCGCTGGCTGCCAAATCGGCGGCGCCACTAGGGTCGTTATCACAACCGGTGATCGTTACGCCTTGCTCTTTAGCGAGGAGCGCCAGGCCACTCATGCCGGCTCCGGCGATCCCCATGAAGTGGATCGGGCGGGGATCCACCGTGGTAAACAAGGTCATTAGTGGGGGGCTAATATAGCGAATCTACGAAACTTGCGAAAGAGACCACCAATGTTTCACGGAATTAGTGTCAAAATCTTCGACACGATTTCCCGGGCGGCGTCGGGGTGTCCGCGACCTCGCGCCAGGCTGCCGAGCGACTCGAGTCGGGCGCCATCGGCGACCAACGAGGTCACCTCCTGAGCCAATGTGTACGGGGTGAGCCGCTCCTCCGGGAGGTGGATGGCGGCGCCGGCGGCCGCGAGAGCGGCCGCGTTGCCCGTCTGGTGATCGGCGGCGGCAGTGGGCAGTGGCACGAGGATGCTGGGCTTACCCCAGGCGCACAGCTCGGCGACGGTCATCGCACCCGCCCGCGCGACTACCAGATCCGCCGCGCGGTACACCGGCGCCATCGGATCGAAGAAACCGCGCACCACCACCCGCCCCGCCACGGCGTAGCGCACCAGTGCGTCGGCCTGCGCCGTGCCCGTGCCCCACACCACGTTGACTCCGTCGAGCAGGCGCCGCTCGAGCGCGCCGGCGAGCGCGTAGTTGATCGCGCGCGCGCCCTGGCTGCCGCCGAATACCAGCAGCGTGGGACGCGAGGGGACGAGGCCGAGCTCCGCGACGGCCGCGTCCCGCTTCCCCGGCTCGGGCTCGCGGATCGGATTGCCGAGCGCGAACACGGCCGTACGCGGCCCGACGCGCAGCAGCTTGCCCGCTTCCGGAAATCCCAAGTGCACCTGCCGCGCGCCCCGCGCCAGCCAGCGCGTGGCGAGGCCGGGGAATGCGTTCTGCTCCTGGAGCACGGTGGGAATGCGGCGCCGCTGCGCGCGCCACACCACCGGGCCTGCGGCGTAGCCGCCGGTGCCGACCACGATCGCCGGTCGCTCGGCGTCGAGCACGCGCCCCACGGCGCGCCACGCGCGTCCCGCGATCAGCAACCAGCGCACGTTGTTCCACCAGGTGCGCCGGTAGATCGGCTCCATGGGCAGGAGATGATGGCGGAAGGGGTAGCGCGGTAGCACCTGCGCCTCGATGCCTCGCTCCGCCCCGACGAGCACGGGCTCGATGCCCCGCCCTGCGTCACCCAAGATTTGCGCCAGGGCGAGGGCGGGCATGAGGTGCCCCCCTGTGCCGCCGCCAGCAATGAGAACCTTCACCACCCCACCCAAGTGCGGAATGCGGATTGTGGAATGCGGAGTGTCAAGGGAGAGTCGAATCGCAAAACAAAACTCGCGCTGTCATTCCGCATTCCGCACTCCGCATTCCGCATTCTTCTCACGCGTCCGCTGCCCGCCGCCCGCGCCCGATGCTGATCAGCACTCCCGTCGCCACCAGCGCCACGAACAGGCTCGAGCGTCCGTAGGAGATGAACGGCAGCGTGATGCCGGTGGCCGGCAGGAGCGCGAGGGTCACGCCGATGTGCAGCACCGCCGTGATCCCGATCATCCCCGTAAGCCCCACCGCCAGCAGCCGCCCGAACGGCTCGCCGGCCGACCTTGCGATGCGGAACCCGAGCCAGACGAACGTGCCGAACAGCACGATGATCGCGAGCACGCCGAGGAAGCCCCACTCCTCGCCGATGGTCGAGAAGATGAAATCGGAATACGCGTACGGCAGGTAACCAAGCTTCTGTTGTCCTTGCCCCAACCCGACCCCGAACAGGCGCCCCGCTCCCATCCCGACGAGCGACTGGTGCACCTGCCACGTCGCCTCGGAGGGCGCGCTCCCGGGGTTCAGGAACGTGACGACGCGCGCGAGCCGGTATTGCGCGCTCGCCACCGCGCCGAACAGGATGGGCGTCGCGAGGACGGCCACCGCGAGGAAGTGGCCGATGCGCGCGCCGGCGGTGAACAACACCACGCCCGCGAGCAGCGCGACCAGCACGGCCATGGAAAGATTCGGCTCGAGGAAGATCAACGCCACGAGCGGCCCCAGCACGACCAGGAAAGGCAGCACGCCGAACTGGAACGTCCGGATCCGGTCGCCCTTCTTGGCCGCCAGCATGGCCGTCCAGACCACGACCGCGAACTTAGCGAGCTCGGAGGGCTGCACCATCACGAACCCGAGATTAACCCAGCGCCGGGCGCCGTTGATACTGGGCGCGATCGCGTACGCGAAGGGGAGCAACGGGAGGAGCAGCAGCACCGCGACCACCGCCAGCACGGGCCACGCGGCGCGCTGCCACTTGCGGTAGTCCGAGCGTGCCAGCAGCGCGGCGACAATTCCCCCGACCGCGGCCCCGAGCGCTTGCTTCAAGGCGAAGCTCGAGCCCACCTGCCCGCCCGAGACCGTCAGCAGGCTCGAGGCGCCATACACCGCGGTCAGCCCGAACACGACGAGAATCGCCGCGACCAGCGCCAGCAGGCGAGTCTCCCAACGCGCGTCCCTCACATCTGCTCCACGAGCTTCCGGAACGTCGCGCCGCGTTCCTCGTAATTCTTGAACATGTCGTAGCTCGAGCACGCGGGGGACAACAGCACGGCATCACCCGGCTGCGCTGCCCGGCGCGCGCGCGCGACCACGTCCTCGAACGTCGTGCCGCGCTCGAGCGGCACCAGGCCGCCCAGGTCCTGCGCCACGAGCGGTCCCGCCTCACCGTACGCGATCACCAGCCGGCACTTGTCCTTGAGCAGGGGCACCAACCGCGTGTACGGCTCTCCTTTGTGCCGGCCGCCCAGCAGCAGCACGAACGGCCGATCCATCGCTTCCACCGCGACCACGGTCGACGCGATGTTCGTGGCCTTCGAGTCGTTGATCCAGCGGACGCCGCCCACCTCGCGCACCGGCTCGAGCCGGTGCGGCAGCGCGCGAAACGAGCGCAGCCCTGTACCGATGACGTCCGGCGTCACACCCGCCTCCCGCACGGCGAGCGCGGCGGCGAGCGCATTGGCGACGTTATGGTCGCCCAGGAGCCCGAGCTCCGCCCGCGCCAGCAGGGTCTCACGCCCTAGCTGCAGGCGGCGAGCTCCGCCGTCGTACCACCCGTCCGCGGAGCGTCGCAGCGAGAACAGCGCGCGCCGGCCCGGCGCTCCAGCGGCGAGCTCGAGCACCGCCGGCTCGTCCGCATTCAGCACCCACAAGTGGTCGGCTCTCGCGTTGCGAAACAGCAGCCGCTTGTCCGCGTAATACGCCTTCACGCTGGGGTAGCGATCGAGGTGGTCGGGAGCGAGGTTCGTGAGGATGCCGACGTCCGGCGCGAAGTTGGGACTGTCGTGCAGCTGGAACGACGAGACCTCCACCGCGAGCCACTGGTACCGGTCGCCCCCCAGGGCGATGTCCACGAGCGGGCGGCCGATGTTCCCCGCGACCTCCGCGCGCAGGCCCGCCACGCGCAACAGGTGTGCCACCAGCGCCGTCGTGGTGGTCTTGCCGTTGGTGCCCGTGATCGCGATCAAGCGAGTCCCGGTGCCGGCCAAGGCTTGGAACCCGAGGTCGATTTCGGAGAGGATCGGGACGCGCGCCTCGCGCGCTGCCGCGAGCGGCGGCGCCTCGGGCGGCACGCCCGGGGAGACGATCACGGCCGCGGCGCCACGGATCTGCGCCAGGTCGTGGCGTCCCACGTCCAGTGCCACGCCGCGCAGCGTCCGCAGCGTCTCGAGCGCGTCGCCCCCGTACGGGTGGTCCGACGCGTCGCTCGCATACACGCGCACGCCCTCGCGCGCGAGCAGGCGGGTGGCGGCGACGCCGCTCTTCCCCAGCCCAATGACCGCAACGACGCCACCCCCCGGCCCCCGCCACGCCTCGGGGATCATCGCACCTTCAACGTCGCGAGCGCGATCGCCGCGCACATCACCCCCAGGATGTAGAACCGCATCACCACCTGCGGCTCCGCCCAACCCAGTTTCTCGAAGTGGTGGTGCAGCGGCGCCATGCGAAACACCCGGTGGGCGTCGGCGTACTCCTTGCCGTGCCGCCGCTTGCGCCAGCGGTACACCCACACCTGCAGCAGCACGGACACGGCTTCGGCGACGAACACGCCCCCCGCGATGAGCAGCAGAAACTCCGCCTTGAGCATGATCGCCACACCGCCGAGCGCCCCGCCGATGGCGAGCGAGCCCGTGTCGCCCATGAACACCTGCGCCGGATGGGCGTTGAACCATAGGAACCCCAGCGCCGCGCCCGTCAGCGCGCCGCAGAAAATGGCGAGCTCGCCGGCGCCGGGCAGGAAGTACACGCCGAGGTAGTGCGCCGCGTCGAACCGCCCGAACAGATACGCGAAGATCGCGAAGGCGCCGGCGACGATGGCCGTTAGCCCCGCCGCCAGACCGTCCAACCCGTCGGTGAGGTTGACGGCATTCGAAGTGCCCGTCACCACTAGCGTGACGAACACGACGTACAGCCAGGGTGCGAAGTAGAGGAGTCGGTACTTGATGAGCGGCAACTGGGTCGAGGCGGGCTCGAGGTTCGGGGCCAGGGGCCACACCAGCAGCGCGATCCCCAGCGCTACCCCGAAGGTAATCTGGCCGATCAACTTCCACCGCGCCACTAACCCCTGGGACTTGCCGCGCACGATCTTCAGGTAGTCGTCGATGAAGCCGATCACTCCCATCCACAGCATGGCGAGGATGGCGAAAAGCACATATGGGCTGTCGAGCCGCGCCCACAGCAGCGTCGGCACCACCGTCGCGAGGATGATGATCAGTCCCCCCATGGTGGGCGTGCCGCGTTTCGCGTGGTGGCTCGCGGGTCCCTCGGCGCGGATCACTTGACCAACGTTCTGCTCCCGCAACCACCGGATGATGGCGGGCCCGCATAGGAACGCGAGCACCAGCGCCGTCACGATCGCGCCGGCGGCGCGAAACGTGATGTAGTTGAACAGGTTGAACAGGATGTGCTGCTTGGCCAGCGGCGCCAGCAAGTGATAGAGCACGTGCGATCCTCAGTTCAGGTGCCGCAGCACCCGCTCGAGCGCCATCCCGCGGGACGCCTTGAGCAGGACGATCTCGTTGCCTGCGAGCGCCGCCTTGAGCAGCGGGCCCAGGGCCTCTGCGTCGGGGGCCGTGATGAGCCGTTTCCCGAGCGCCGCGCGGTGGGGCTCGAACGCCGGCACGAACTCGCCCACCGCGGCCACGAGCGCCGGCCGCAGCCCCGCGATCTCCCCGGCCGCCGCCGCATGCAATCTGGCACTCTCGGGCCCGAGCTCCAACATCGAGCCCACCACCACCGCGAGCGGCCGCCGCCGGCGGTCGGCCAGCCAGTGGGCGAGCTTCAGGGCCCAGCGCAGCGAGCTCGGGTTCGCATTGTACGTGTCGTCGATCACGGTGAGGTCGCCCAGCGACAGCACCGCGCCCCGCCCCGCCGGGAGCCGCACACCGGCGAGCGCCGCGACCGCGCGCGCCGGGTCGGCGCCAGCCTCCCGCCCCACCGCGAGCGCCAACATCGCGTTGTCGATCTGGTGGAAGCCCACCACCGGCAAGGTCACCGCGTGCCCCCGCCACGTGATACGGGGGTGGCCCTCGTCGTCGAGCTCCGCGCTGTCGGGCCGTACCTGGGCTCCCGCGCCCGTGCCCGCGACCACCGTCGGCGCGCGGCGCCGCGCTTCGCTGGCGAGCTCGGGCGGGTCGGTCCCGACCACGGCCATCCGCGCGCCTTCGACCAGGGCGACCTTCTCTTGCATCACGCCGGCGAGCGAGCCGAAGCCTTCCACGTGCGCATAGCCGACATTGGTCACAACGGCGATCGTAGGCTCGATCACGTCGCGCAACCGCGGGATCTCGCCCGGCACGCTCGCGCCCGCTTCCACCACCAGCGCATCGGCCTCGTCGGGAGCGGCGAGGATCGTGAGCGGCACGCCCACGAGGTTGTTCAGATTGCCGCTCGTCGCGTGCACCTGATAGGTCGTGGCCAGCACCGCGCGGATCATTTCCTTGGTGCTGGTCTTCCCGCTCGAGCCGGTTATCGCCACCACCGGGCTCCCGGGCGCGAGCAGCCGGCGCCGCGCGCGCGCCAGGTCGCCGAGCGCGGCGAGCGTGTCCGTCACCTCGAAGTACGGCAGGCCGTCCACCGGCGGCGTTCCGCGGCGCACCACCGCGGCCGCCGCGCCTTTGGCCCTGGCCTGATCGAGAAACGCGTGGGCGTCGAAGCGCTCGCCCTTGAGGGCCACGAACAGGGTGCCGGACGTCAGATCTCGGGTGTCCGTGGCAACCCTGCCGAAGCTGAGCTTGCCCGGTGCGCGCACGCCGAGCGCTTCCGCCACTCGCGCGCTCGTCCACAGGGTCACGAGGCCCCCAGCTCCTTCACGATGGCCCGCTCGTCGAACGGCTGCTTCTCCGTCCCGATCACCTGGTAGGTCTCGTGCCCCTTCCCGGCGAGGAGAATGGTGTCGCCCGGTCGTACCAGGTGTAGCGCGTGGGCGATGGCGCGGCGGCGGTCGCCCTCTCGGGTGTGGGGCTTGGCCCGCATTCCAACCTCCACGTCGTCGAGGATCTTCTCCGGATCCTCGGTGCGGGGATTGTCCGACGTGACGATCGCGATGTCCGCGAGCCGCACGGCCACGGTGCCCATCGGGGCCCGCTTGCCTCGGTCGCGATCGCCTCCCGCACCGAACACGACGATGAGCCGGCCCTGGGTGAGGGGGCGCAGCGTCTCGAGCGCCCGCTCCAAGGCGTCGGGCGTGTGGGCATAATCGCGCAGTACGGTACACGGGCGCTCGGCAATCCGCTCCATCCGGCCCGGGACCTGCGGCGCGCCCGTCAACCGCTCGGCGACGGTCTCGACCGGGACGCCCAGCCCCCAGGCGCACGCCGCCACACCAAGCGCGTTGGCCACGTTGAAGCGGCCGAGCAGCGGCAGCCGCACTTCCGCGCTACCCATGGGGGTGACGAGCTCGAAGCGGGCTCCAGTTGCGTCGAGAACCACGCGCCGCGCGGTCACTTCGCCCCCGCGTTCGCCGAACGTCACCCGGCGGTGCTCGCGCCGCAGTCTGACCCACGCGGGATCGTCGGCGTTCACCACTTCGAGGCCGTCGGGGGCGATGAACTGCACGAGCTTCGCCTTGGCCCGGAAATAGTCTTCCAGGGTCTTGTGATAGTCGAGGTGGTCGCGCGTCAGGTTGGTGAAGACGGCGGCGCGGAACACGAGGCCATCCACGCGTCCCTGATCGAGGCTGTGGGAGGAGACCTCCATCGCCGCGCCGCGCGCGCCGCGCGCGACCAGGGCAGCCAGCGTCGCCTGGAGATCGATCGGCCCGGGCGTGGTGAGGTTCCCGGCCTCGCTCGGCACCGGCTCGCCCGCCGGATCGAACGCGCCCAGCGTGCCGATCGAGCCCGTCGGCTCGAGCGCCGAAAGTACGTGTCGCAGCAGGGTGACCGACGTAGTCTTGCCGTTTGTGCCCGTGACGCCTACGAGGTCGAGCTTCGCGCCGGGACGGTCGTACCACGCCTCCGCGGCGACCGCGGCGGCGCGCCGCCCGTCGCGCACCAGGATCTGCGGCAGGTCCACCGGTTGCTCGCGCTCGACCAGCGCGGCCGCGGCACCCCGCTCGCGCGCGGCCGTGACGAACTCGTGCCCGTCGCGCACCGATCCGTGCACGGCGCAATACAGCATGCCTCGCTCCACCTTCCGGCTGTCGGCCGTGAGGCCCGTGATGTCGGGCCAGGTGTGCAAGTCGGGCATTTCGACGAGGAGCTGTGCGCGCTCGAGGGCGGCGACCACTCCCTGCAGGCGGTTCATCGCCGCGGCCCGCGCGCGGGAGCGGACCCGCGCGCTCGGACCCGGTCACCGGCATGTGGGTCGGCGAACAGCGTCACCATCGAGCCCGCGGCCGCGCTGTCCCCCGCCGCCGGCCAGGTGTGCTCCGCGACGCCCCAGCCGCGCAGCGCGACGCGGAACCCGCGCCGATGCAGGGTGCGCACGGCCTCGCGCATTCCGAAACCGGCTACGTCGGGGACGGCCCGGCGCGGCCCGGCGCCGGCGCTATCCGGTTGATAGGGCCAGGGGACCACGTAGGGTACCAGGCCGCCATCGTCGTCTGCGGGCGCGGCCGCGGCGCGCGGCGCCGCGGTCGAGAGCCGGGCCCGGTCGAGCGCCACCGTGCGGGCCGAGAGCGCCTGCTCGAGCATCGAGCGGGTCACCGGCGCGGCCGTCTGGGCGGCGAAGTAACTCCCCTTGTGCGGGTTGTCGATTTTTACGACGAGCACGAGCTGCGGCTGGTCGGCGGGGAACAGCGCGGCAAACGAGGCGGTGTACTCACCCGCGGCGTAGCGCCCGTTCACGACGCGGCGCGCCGTGCCGGTCTTCGCCGCCACGGGAAAGTTGGTGAGCGCCGCTTCGGTTCCGGTGCCGCGCTCCACGACGCCGCGCAGCAGGCTCCGCAGCGCCACCGCTACCTCGCGGGAGACGACGCGGCGCACCGGCTCCGGGCGGTGCCGGTAGCGCATGCTCCCGCCCGGATTACGTACCTCGCGAATCAACGTGGGCTGGAGCAGCAGACCGTCGTTGGCGAGCGCTCCATACGCCATCGCCACCTGAATGGGGGTGACCGATAGCTCGTAGCCCATGGCGAGGCTCGCCGCGCTGGGACGGCTCCACTCGGACGGCGGCCGCAGGCGTCCGGTGGCCTCGGCGGGAAACTCGATCCCCGTCAAGGCTCCGAACCCGAAATCCCGGAGCGCCGCATACTGCTCCGCCGGAGTGAGCCGCGACGCGAATTTCGCGATGGCGATGTTGCTGGAGACGCGGATCGCGTCGGCCAGGGTCAGCGAGGGCTGCGGCTCATCGTCGGTGATCGTCCGACCCAGCACACGCCACTTGCCTCCTTCCCCCGACACGTGGTCGGTGGGCGACACGCGGCGCAGCGAGAGCAGAGCGGCGGCGGCGAAGATCTTCGCCAGCGAGCCGGGCTCGAACGTGTCGGTGAAGGCGCTGGGGCGCGCGCTGCCGTCCCGCTGGCGCGACGCGAGGGCCAACACGTCCCCGGTCCCGGGGTCGAGCATCACGACGTCTCCGCCGTCCGCATCCATGCGTCGCAGCGCGTCGTCCAGCGCCCGCTGCGCGATCTCCTGCAGCTCCGCGTCGAGGGTGAGCACGACGTCGAGCCCTGGCACCGGCGGCGCGATCACCCGCGCCGGCGACTCGTACTCGCGACCGGCGCGGTCCTTCAGCACGACCGCCGCCCCGGCACGGCCCGCCAGCAGGGTATCGAGGGTCCGCTCGAGTCCGGATGCGCCCAGGCCGTCATCCCCCAGGCGGCCGATGGTCGCGCGCGCGACGGAGGGATCGGGATAGAACCGGTTCGGCACCGGCTCGAGATGTACGCCTCGCACGCTCCGCAGGGGCTGCACCTCGAGCGCGCTGTACGGCCCCGCGAAGTAGGCGTACCGCCGGCGCAGCGACTGCTGCCAGGTCGGCGCCGTCAGGCCGAGCCGCCGGCTGATGAGGGCCCCGTCGGCCGCCGGGTCGCGCAGCTCGTTGGGCGCGATGCCCACGTGGTAGGTCTCCTGCGTCACGGCGAGCGGCGTGCCGTGGCGATCGTACAGCGCGCCGCGGCGCGCCTGCAGCACGATCCGCTCGGTGCGCTGCGCCTGCGCCTCCTCCGCCCAGCGGCGACCATGAAGGATCTGCACCTGCGCCGCGCGACCCACCAGCAAGGCCAGGCCGAGGAGCACTCCGAATTGCACGACCTGGATGCGGACCGCGGGCCTCGCCATTCGCTAGCGCGACCCGCTGGGTGCGGGAACGAGGACGATCTCGCTGTCGCTCGGCAGGTGCAGACCGAGCCGTGCCTGGGCGCGCGGCACGAGCACGGCGCGGCTCTCCGCGGCGCGGATGCGGCGCTCGAGATCGGCGCGATGGCCGTCCAGGTTGGCGCGCCGGGCGCGCAGATCGGCGAGCTCGCGGGCCGCGCGGATCGCGGCCGTCTGGCGGGCGTACACCAGCCACGTGGTGACCAGGAAGGCCACGAGCCAGAGGGCGACCCAGTGACGGCCTTTAGCGCGCGCCATCGGCCTCCGTCACCTCGAAAGCGCGGAGCTGCGCCGAGCGGGCCCGCGGGTTGTCGCGCACCTCGGCGGGCCCCGGCCGGATGGGCTTGCGTGTGAGCAGGCGACCCAGCGGGCGCCCGCGGCAGGTACAGACGGGTTGCCGCGGCGGGCAGACGCACGACCGGCTCCACTCGCGGAACGCATGCTTCACGATGCGGTCCTCGCCCGAATGGTAGGTGATCACCGCCATGCGGCCGCCGGGCGCGAGCGTGGCGCGAAGCGCCGGCAGCGCGAGCTCGAGCTGCTCGAGCTCCTGGTTCACGACGATCCGCAGCGCCTGGAACAGCCGGGCGAAGTCGGACGGCCCCGATCGCGGGCCGCGCGCCTCGCGAATCGCGTTCACGAGATCGTCGCTCGTCCCGAAGGGAGCCGTGGCACGCCGCCTCACGATGGCCCGGGCCAGGCGGCGCGCGTGTGGCTCGTCCGCGAGCTCGGCGAACGCGTCGGCCAGCCGCGCTTCGGGCCAGGTGTTGAGGAGGTCCGCGGCCGTCACGCCATGTCCCGCCGCCATCCGCATGTCGAGCGGTGCCCCGGGACGAAAGGTAAACCCCCGGACATCGCTATCGAGCTGGTGGGACGAGAGACCCAGATCGAGGAGGATGCGGTCGGGGCGGAAGGTCTCGATCGTGCCCAGCACCTTGGCCGACGCGAAGGGGCCGGTCGAATACCGGATCCCCGTGTCGCCCAGGCGGGCGCGCGCCGCCGCGACCGCTTCGGGATCGCGGTCCACCCCGAGCACCTCGGCACCGAGCTCGCGGAACACCGCCGCGTGGCCGCCGCCGCCGACGGTTGCGTCCACGACGCGGCGGCCGCCCGTCGTCCAGTCGCGCACGGCATCGGCCAGGACCGGAACATGGTAGTTGGAGGTCACTGCCCTCCCGAAAAAAACGAAAGCCCCGCCTGCCGTGGCAGGCGGGGCCGGGTGCGTCGTCCCGCGAGGCGGGTTCAGGCGGGGCTGACGGGGCTCGAACCCGCGACCTCCGGTGTGACAGACCGGCACTCTAACCAGCTGAGCTACAGCCCCCTGC
>DATNOH010000142.1:0-2963 GCA_035601435.1 Gemmatimonadales bacterium
CATGACGTCGGCGGGCCAGGTGCTCGCCCAGCACGGCTTTTCCCGCGCCGTGGACGTGATGTCGGCGGCGGCGCTCGGCGCCGCGATCATGGCGTCGACCGACGAGATGGCCCGCCAGCTGCGCCAGCCCGCGTTCGCCGCGCTGAACCATCAGGGCGAGCGCCACGGGATTTTCCTCGCCGGGTTGGCGACGGGACGCGGCCGGTTGGTGGCGCTCGTCGTCTACGATCTCGATGTTTCGTCGCTCGGTCTGGTGCAGTTATTCTTTGGGCAGCTCGCCGCCGATCTGCAGGCGGCGAGCCCCAAAGACAGCGTGCCGAAGCAGGTGCTGGCGGCGGACTTCGAGCGTCAGCTCAGCGACAGTCTGAACACGCTCTTCGGGAGATAGCCCCGTGTCTCTGGTCAACTTCACGACGCGCGAGATCACCTGCAAAATCGTCTACTACGGGCCGGGGCGCTCGGGCAAGACGACCAACCTGCATTACATCTATGGCCGGGTGCCCGACTCGCGGCGCGGGCGCATGGTATCGCTCGCCACCCAGACCGACCGCACGCTGTTCTTCGACTTCCTGCCGATCGACCTGGGCCAGATTTCGGGGTTCTCCACTCGCTTCCAGCTGTACACCGTCCCCGGCCAGGTCTACTACAATGCGACGCGCCGCCTGGTGCTCCAGGGAGCCGACGGAGTGGTATTCGTGGGCGACAGCCAGGCGCGCCAGCTCGACGAGAACCTCGAGAGCCTGCAGAACCTGCAAAGCAACCTGTTGGAGCATGGGGTGGACATCCGGACCATCCCCCTGGTCATGCAATACAACAAGCAGGACCTGCCGCGCGAGCTGATCCTCTCGCCCGTGGATCTGGACGACGCGTTGAACTTCCGCGGCGTGCCGAGCTTCGGTGCCGACGCGCTCCACGGCAAGGGCGTGTTCGAGACGCTCAAGGGAATTTCCGAGCTGGTGCTGAAAAAGCTCGCGGCCGGGACCGCCGCATGACCAGCGCGCTCAATCCCAAATATTCCTTCGAGACCTTCGTCGTGGGCGCGGCCAACCGGCTCGCGGTAACGGCGGGGCACACGGTGGCCGAGAGTCCGGGCGCGGCGTACAACCCGCTCTTCATTTACAGCGGGTCCGGCCTCGGCAAGACGCATCTTCTCATGGCGGTGGGCCACGCGGCGAAAAAGGCCGCGCCCAAGCTGAACATCGAGTACCTCACGCTCGATGAATACGTCGAGGCGTTCCATGCGAGCGTCGCCGCGGGCCAGGGCGACGCGTTCCGCCGCCGCTTCCAGAATGTGGACGTGCTGCTCGTGGACGACGTGCAATTCCTCACGAACCGCAAGGAAATGCAGTCGGAGCTGCTGCGGCTGACGGAGGCCCTGCAGGAAGGCGGGCGTCAGATCGTGCTGACGAGCGACCGCCCGCCGCCCGAAATCGCCGACCTGGACGAGCGGCTGATCTCGCGGCTGTCGGGCGGGCTGGTAGTGGACATGGGCCCGCCCGATTACGAGACGAGGGTGGCGATTCTGCGACGCAAGGCCGACGAGCGCGGCGCGCGGTTCGAGCCGGGCGTGCTGGAGACGGTGGCGCAGGCGGAGGTCGGCAATGTGCGCGAGCTGATGGGCGCGCTGAACCGGCTGGTGGCGTTCCAGGCGGTGAACGACACGAAGATCAACGCGGAGACGGCGAAGCAGATCCTCGGCCTGGTGGGCGACGGGGCCGCCCAGCCGGGCGATGCGCGTGCGCCCGCTGCCGCGAAGAGTGGAGGCGGCGACGAATTCGGAGAGTTCCTCGCCGACGTGACCGTCACAGTCGGGAAGGCCGTCGAGGCGTGGCGCGCGCGCGTGGGAGAGGCGGTGCTGCGGTGGGAGGGCGAGGGGTATCGGACGCACCGGCTCGAGGCGCTGCTGCAACGCGACGCGCCCGGGGCGGTGGACAAAGCGATCGCCGAGTTCGCGGCGGACGTGGAGCGGCTCAAGGCGCTCGAGGCGGAAGTGGCCGAGCTGGATCCGCAGGCCGCGGGCCAGAGCGTGTTCCGCGACCCCGAGCGCGTGAGCGAGGCGGAGCAGGCCGCGACCAAGGTCCGAGACGGTGCCGGGCCGCCTCCGGGACCGTCCGCGGCATTCCCGCTCGCGGCCTTCGCGGTGGGCCCCTCGAACCAGGTGGCGGTGAGTGCCGCCCGCGCGGCCCTGGAGCGGCCGGGAAAGAAGTACAATCCGCTCGTGTTGGTGGGGAAGAGCGGGCTCGGGAAGACGCACTTGCTGAACGCCATGGGGCTCGAGCTGGCCCGCGGCAAGCGCGCCGTCGTGGCGTGCCTCTCCACGCAGGCGTTCATCGACGAGCTGATCGCGGCGATCGACGGCAACCGGGTGGATTGGTGGCGGGCACGCTATCGCCGCGCGACGGCGCTGCTGCTCGACGACATCCAGCTGCTCACCGGCAAGGAGCGCACGCAGGAAGAGCTGTTCAACCTCTTCAATCTGCTGCAGGACAAGGACCGCCAGCTGGTGTTCACCGCGCCGGCGCATCCCAACACGCTGTCCGGCCTCGAGGAGCGCATCGTGTCGCGCCTGGAGGGCGGGCTCGTGGCGGAGATCAAGGAGCCGGACCGCGAGGTGAAACGCGCGGTGCTCGAGCGGATGCTCAGCCAGCAGGGCCCCACGCCGGAGCCGGCCCTGATCGATTACCTGGCCGATCGCCCGACCGACTCGGTGCGCAGCCTGGTGGGCCTGCTGCAGCGCGTGCTGGGCGCGGCGGCCGCGCAGGACGGGCCGCTCTCGGCCGGGCTCGCGCGCGAAGTGCTCGAAGGCCAGGCGCCGCGCGACGCCCGGCGCGCCAGCGGCTTCCGGACCAGCGGGCTCGTCGTCTCGAGTCTCGGGGGCATCAAGAGTCGCGAGAAAGTGGTGTGGGACTGGATCGACGTGGCGGACCGTATGATCGAGGAGTTCCGCTGATGGCCATCAAGGG
>DATNOH010000143.1:0-3568 GCA_035601435.1 Gemmatimonadales bacterium
CTCGTGAACTTACCGAGCTAGTCGCCTACCGCCAGCACCTTGCGCAGGTATTGACCGGTGAACGACCCTTTTACGCGCGCCACATCCTCCGGCGCGCCCGCGGCCAGCACCGCACCGCCCGCCGCGCCCCCCTCCGGACCGAGATCGATCACCCAGTCGGCGGTCTTCACGACGTCCAGGTTGTGCTCGATCACCACGACCGTGTTGCCCTTGTCCACCAACCGGTGCAGCACTTCCAGCAGCAGGCGCACGTCCTCGAAGTGTAGGCCCGTGGTCGGCTCGTCCAGGATATAGAGGGTACGGCCCGTGTCGCGCTTGGCCAGCTCGGTGGCGAGCTTGACCCGCTGCGCCTCGCCGCCGGACAGGGTGGTGGCCGACTGGCCGAGGTGGATGTAGCCCAACCCTACGTCGTTCAACAGCTCCAGTTTCGCGCGGATGCGCGGTTGGTTCTCGAAGAAATCCAGCGCCTCGGCCACCGTCATGTCGAGCACGTCGGCGATCGACTTTCCTTTATAGCGCACCTCGAGCGTCTCGCGGTTGTAGCGCCGCCCCTTACACACCTCGCAGGGGACGTACACGTCGGGGAGGAAGTGCATCTCCACCTTCACCAGGCCATCTCCCTGGCACGCCTCGCACCGCCCACCCTTCACGTTGAAGGAAAATCGCCCGGGCCCGTAGCCCCGGATCTTGGATTCCGGCAGGTAGGTGAAGAGTTCGCGGATCGGCGTGAACAGGCCGGTGTACGTGGCCGGATTTGACCGCGGGGTGCGCCCGATCGGGCTCTGGTCGATGTCGATGACCTTGTCGATGTGGTCGAGCCCTTCGAGCCGGTCGTGTGCGCCGGGCATCACCTTGGCGCGGTAGAAGTGCCGGGCGAGCGCGCGGTACAGGATGTCGGTGACGAGCGTCGACTTCCCCGAGCCCGACACGCCCGTGACCGCGACGAACAGGCCCAGCGGAAAGGCCACGGTGAGGTTGCGCAGGTTGTGCTGCCGCGCGCCGATGACCGCGAGCTCGCGCTCCGGGTCGGGAGTCCGCCGCCGCGGCGGGACCGGGATCCGCAGCTCGCCCCGCAGGTAGCGCCCCGTAAGGGAGTCGGGGTGGTCGACTACCGCCTTGACCGGGCCTTCGACCACCACCTCGCCCCCGTGCCGGCCGGCACGGGGGCCCAGGTCTACCACGTGGTCCGCCGAGCGGATCGTCTCCTCGTCGTGCTCCACGACGAGCACCGTGTTGCCGATGTCGCGGAGCTCTTTGAGCGTCGCCAGCAGCCGCGCGTTGTCGCGCTGGTGCAGCCCGATCGACGGCTCGTCCAGGATGTAGAGCACGCCGACCAGCCGGCTCCCGATCTGGGTGGCCAGCCGAATGCGCTGGGCCTCCCCCCCCGAGAGAGAGTCCGCGGAGCGGCCGAGGGTGAGGTATTCGAGGCCGACGTTGCGCAGGAAGCGCAGGCGATCATTCACTTCCTTGAGGATGGGCCGGGCGATTTCCGGGTCGAGGCCGCCCCCGGTGCGCCCGTTGCCGCGCAGCGGAATGCTCTCGAAGAACGCCAACGCATCGGTCACCGGAAGGTCCACCACGTCTCCGATGCTCTTCCCATGGAGCAGCACCGACAGGCTCTCGGGGCGCAGCCGTTTGCCGCCGCACGTGGGGCACGACTGCTCGATCATGTACTCCTCGAGCTGCTCGCGTACGCTGTCGGAGGCGGTCTCCCGGTAGCGCCGCTCGACGTGCTTCAGGACTCCATCCCAGCCCGACTCGTACTCACCGTGCCAACGCTCGCTGTCGTACTGAAACGTGAGCGTCTTTCCCGGCGCCCCGGACAGGACGACCTTTTTTACCGCGGCGGGCAGCGCCTGCCACGGCGTGTTCAGGTCGAACTTGAACGTGCGCGCCAGGCTCGGCAGGATCACCTTGCGTACGTAGCCGCTCGGCTCGCCCCACGGCAGGATGACCCCTTCGAGAATCGAGAGACTCGGGTCGCCCAGCACCAAATCGGGGCTCACCTCGCGTCGGGTCCCGAGTCCCGAGCAGTCCGGGCACGCCCCGAACGGCGAGTTGAACGAGAACTGGCGCGGCTCGAGCTCGGAGAGCGACAGGCCGCACGCGGGGCACGCATAGCGCTCGGAAAAGAGCGTGGACTTCCCGCCGTGCACGACCTCTACCGTCCCGTCCGCGGCTTTCAGCGCCGTCTCGATCGAGTCGGCGAGCCGCGCGCGGTCGGTCCGGCGCACCACCAATCGGTCCACTACGACCGCGATGTCGTGGTTCTGACGGCGGTTGAGCTTCGGGACCTGGGCGAGGTCGTAGGTTTCGCCGTCTACCCGGACCCGCACGAACCCCTGCTTCTTGGCGGCCTCGAAGACGTCGCGGAATTCGCCCTTGCGGCCGCGCACCAACGGGGCGAGCACCTCCAGCTTCGTTCCCTCCGGCCAGGCCAGCACCAGATCCGTGATCTGCGAGGCGGTCTGGCGCTCGATCGGGGAGCCGTCTTTGGGACAGTGCGGTGTGCCGAGCCGCGCCCACAGGAGGCGCAGGTAGTCGTAGACCTCGGTGATCGTCCCGACCGTGGACCGGGGGTTGTGGCCGGCGCTCTTCTGCTCGATCGAGATCGCGGGCGACAGGCCCTCGATCGCGTCCACGTCGGGCTTCTCCATCAAGCCGAGGAACTGGCGGGCGTAGGCGGAGAGCGACTCGACGTAGCGCCGTTGTCCCTCGGCGTAAATCGTGTCGAACGCGAGCGACGATTTCCCCGATCCCGACAGCCCCGTGATGACGGTCAGACTGTCGCGCGGGATCTCGACCGTAATGTCTTTGAGGTTGTGCTCGCGGGCGCCCTTGACGACCAATGAATCGCTGGACATAGACTCGTAGGCTAGAAGGCTGACGGGTTCCCGGTCAACTCTCCTTGGGAGGACGGAGGAGGTTGGGGAGGTTGGTGGAGGTCGGGGGAGGCTGCTTCGCCGACGTCCCAACCTCCTCTAACCTTCACATCCTCCCAAACCTCCACCGACCTCCTTGCAACCTTGCTTAACCTCAGCCGCTTCCCTAGGTTAGCCGTCCCCATGACCGCCGACGCCCTCGTGGTGCTGACCACGCTCGCGAACGAAGCGGATGCGCGGGCGCTCGTCACAGCCCTGGTCACCGCGCGTCTGGTAGCTTGTGGAACGCTCCTCCCGGGCGCCCGCTCGATTTACCGCTGGGAGGGTCAGGTGACGGAGGAGGCCGAAGTGGTGGTCCTGCTGAAGACGGACGCGTCGAAGTGGGAGGCGCTCAGCACCGCCGTGCGGGAGCGGCATCCATACGAGGTGCCGGAGCTGCTGGCGTTGCCGGTCGAGCGGGGCCTCGAGCGCTACCTCTCCTGGCTCAGGAGCGAGGTGGTCGCGTGATCCGCAAGCGCGAGCCGCGGTGGCAGTCGGCGACCGAGCGGGCCCGGGTGGCGGCCGAGCTGATCGAGGAAGCGGAATCGCTGACCGAGACCAACAGCATCGCATCGCCCGCGGACGTGGCCCGTGCCGGCCTCCCACCGCCGATCACCGCCCAGCTTCCGGGGTCCGCGCTGCCGCCG
>DATNOH010000144.1:0-9654 GCA_035601435.1 Gemmatimonadales bacterium
GGTGATGAGCAGCACGCCGGCGGCCGCGACCGCTACCACGAGCCACCATCCCGCGTGCACCGGGTTGCCGCCGGCCCGGACGAGGCGCGTTTCGATGGGACGGATCAGTGGCTCGCTCGCCGTGCGGAGCGTCCGGCCCAGGACGCCGAACGGCGAGACTCGCCGGGTGCGCACCAGCCACGAGGCGAGGGCCACGATCACGCTGGTGGCGAACGCCGCGAACACGAGGTAGCGGATGGCGACCTGGAGCTCTGGCATGCCTTAAGTTTAGCGCGATGCGCCGGATCCTTCAGCGGCTCCGCACGGCCTTCGTGCGGCCCGGGGTTGTCTTCATCTATCATGCGAAGTACGCGTGCACCGTGTCCGGGGTCCCGATCGACCCGGCGCGGGCTGACGAGATCCTCGCCTTCTTGCTCGACCAGGGCCTGATCCGCCGGCGCGACGTGTCCCGGCCGATCGCCGCTTCGCTCGCGAATCTACTGCGGGTGCACACCCCGGCGTACCTCGAGTCGCTGCAGGATCCCGCGACCCTAACGGGCATTTTCGGCTCGCCCGTACCGCCCGACGATGTGGCGGACATCCTCGACTTGCAGCGGGTGAGCGTGGGCGGGACGATTCAAGCCACCCGACTGGTCTTGGGCGGCGCTCGAATCGCCGTGAATCTCAAAGGTGGCTTCCATCACGCTACCCCGGCCCGCGGGATGGGGTTCTGCATGTTCAACGACGTGGCCGTGGCGATCCGGCGCTTGCGAGCCCGCGGCTTCACCGCGCCGGTGCTGGTGATCGATCTCGACCTGCACGACGGCAATGGCACCCGGGCGGCGTTCGCCGCCGACGTGACGGTACACACCTTTTCGATCCACAACCGCACCTGGGACGACGCCCCCGCGGTGGCGGCGACGAGCATTGCCCTGGGCGAAGGGGTCACCGACGACACGTATCTCGCAGCGGTCCGCGACGCGCTGCCACCGGTGCTGCGGGCCCACCGGCCGGGCCTGGTGTTCTACATCGCCGGCTGCGATCCCGCGGCGGACGATCGGCTGGGCGACTGGCGGATCACGGCGGCGGGAATGCTCGAGCGCGACCGCCTCGTGGTGGACGGCGTGCGCGGAGCCGACGGCCGCGGTGCCGTACCGCTCGTGATCGTGCCCGGCGGGGGTTACGGCGCGGGCGCCTGGCGCTACTCGGCGCGCTTCTTCGCGTGGCTCGTGTCGGGGCGCGTGATCGAGCCGCCGGGCGACATGGACCTGGCGCTCGCTCGCTTCCGGCCGATCGCGCGGCAGTTCGCGGAGCGGGCGCTCGCCTCGAAAGGCGCGGGCGGCGCCGGAGTGGCCGAGTGGAGCCTCGATGAGGCGGACGTGACCGGCCCGGCGCACGGCGCCGTCGCGGCGCCGCGCGTCCTCGAGCACTACTCGCCCCTCGGCCTCGAGCTGCTGCTCGAGCGGCTGGGGTTCTTCAAGCAGCTGCGTGATCGGGGATTCCGGCATCCGGTGCTTGACGTGACGTCGGGTCATGCGCTGGGCGAGACGATCCGGGTGTACGGCGATGCCGCGCGCCGCGAGCTCGTCATGGAGCTGCGGATGAACCGCAACCGGCGCCCAGTGCCGGGAATGGACGTGCTGTACGTGGAATGGTTGCTGCTCCAGAATCCGCGCATGCCGTTCGGCGGCCGGCTCGCACCGCTCCCGGGGCAGGACCATCCCGGGCTCGGGATGCTGAGCGAGGTCGCGGCGTGGCTGCTCGTGATGTGCGAGACGCTGGGGCTGGACGGCGTGGTGTTCGTGCCGGCCCACTACTACATGGCCGCGGTCGGCCAGCACCGCATGCGGTTCCTCGAGCCTGAGGACCAGGCGCGCTTCGAGACCGTTCGCGACGCGGTGGCGGGGTTGAGCTTCGCCGATGCCGACCGGGCCATCGACGGGGGGCGGGTAGTCGACGCTACCACCGGCGAGCCGGTGCGCTGGAGCCCTGCTCCTATGGTCGTTCCTGTGAGTGGCCGGCTCCAGGCGCTCGTGCGCGGCCCGAGCTACGAGCGGGCGCTCGAGCTCGCGCGAAGCGCGTTCCGGGTACGGCTGGTTACGGCGTGAAGACGTCCACCGCGTCGCTCTGCGAGAACCCCGCCTCAGGCCCGCCGCCAATCACGTAGAGCTTGCCCCCGACCACGGCGGCAGCGAGGCCGTGGCGCGCCACCGGGAGCGGCGGGGCCGTCGTCCAGCGGTCGGTCGCCGGGTCGTACACCTCGTGGTTTGGGAATACGGAGCCCCGAGTCTCCCCGCCGATCACGTGGATCGCCCCATCGAGCACCGCCGCTGCCAGGCCGCCGCGCCGGCTCGGCATCGCGGACCGCTCGGTCCAGCGATCATTGGCCGGATCGTAGGCTTCCACCACGTCGTAGTTGCGGTCAGGGTTGAGCGGTCGCCCGCCGATGGCGTACACGACCCCACCGGTGGCGACGGCGGTGAGATGATCGCGCGGCGTCGGGATCGGCGCCGCATCGCGCCAGCGGCCGGTCGCGGGATCATAGATCGCCGTCGCTCGGATCAGCTTGCGCCCGACGCTCCAGCCGCCCACGACGACGAGCTTGCCGTTGACTGTTCCGACACCGGAGGCCCCGCGCGCCGCGGGAAGTGGGGCCCGCGGGTCCCAGCGGTTGTGATCCTCGTGATACAGCCAGAGGGTGGCCTCGGGGACGAAGCTCTGCTCGGCGAGCCCACCCACTGCATAGAGAGTGTCGCCCACGACGGCGAGCGGCATGTGATGGCGCGGCGCGGGGAGATCGGCGATGCGCTCCCAGCGGTTCGCCGCCGGATCGTAGCGAAGGGCGGCGGCGGTGGGGCGACCGCGTCGGTCGATCCCTCCGGCAACGTAGATCTTGCCGTGCAACACCGCGGCGCTGAGCTCCTGGATCGGCTCGGGGAGCGGGGCGGCGGTGGACCAGCGGCCGTCCCCCGCGAGGAGGGAAAGGCCAAGGAGAAATGGGAGGGGGGCGGGGGCGGGTCTTACTCGACCGTCCACGTCCCGTCGCGGGTGAGCAGCGTCCCGAGGTCGGCCAGCTCGCGCTTTCCACCGAAGCCCGCGGCCCGCGCCTGGGCGTACACGTCTGCCTCGTACGACGTCGCGGGGGCGCAGTATAGCACGCCGAGCGCCATGGGGAACTCCGGAGGCTCGAGCCCGACCAGGAGCTGCGCCAGCGTGCGGTTGGTCTCGTCGTGCACCAGGATTTCCTCGAGCGGTACGCCGCCCTTCCCGACTGGGACGACTTCGAGCGTGAGCGTGCCGGGCTTCAGGCGCAGCCCGCGCTCTCCGTGCGGTCCGAACACCAGCGGCTTGCCGTGCTCCACGTGCAGCTGCGCGTGGGGCGCCGCGTCTTTCGTGGTGAAGCTGTCGAACACCCCGTCGTTGAAGACTACACAGTTCTGGAACACTTCCACAAACGAGGCTCCTCTGTGCGCGTGCGCCCGCTCCAGCAGCGCCACGAGATCGGCCTGCTGCGTGTCCACCGCGCGTCCCACGAACCGCCCCCCGGCGCCCAGGGCGAACGCGCACGGCGAGACGGGGTTCTCGATCGAGCCCTGCGGCGTCGAAGGTGAATGAGTCCCGCGCCGCGAGGTGGGCGAGTACTGCCCCTTGGTGAGACCGTAGATCTCATTATTGAAGAGGAGAATCTGGAGATCGACGTTGCGCCGCAGTACGTGCAGCATGTGGTTCCCGCCGATCGACAGGCCGTCGCCGTCACCTGTGATGACCCACACGTCGAGCTCGGGATTGGCGAGCTTGATTCCAGTGGCGATGGTGGGTGCCCGCCCGTGGATCGTGTGGAATCCGTACGTCGACAGGTAATAAGGGAACCGGGCCGCGCAGCCGATCCCCGAAACGAACACGGTGCGCTCGCGCCGCGCGCCCAGCTCCGCCAGGGCCTTCTGGACGGCCTTGAGGATCGCATAGTCTCCGCAGCCGGGGCACCACCGCACCTCCTGGTCCGAAGCGTAATCTTTGGGGGCGAGCTCGGCGTCGGTGATGGTCGTGACCGTCATATACTGGCTCGGATCGCCGCCGAGAGCTCGGCGACCTTGAAGGGTTTGCCTTCCACCTTGTTCAACCCCTCCGCGGGCACGAGGTAGGCCGCGCGCAGGAGCTGCACCAGCTGCCCGGTATTCATCTCCGGCACGAGCACGCGGTCGAAGCGCTTCAGCAGGTCCCCCAGGTTCGCGGGGAACGGGTTCAGATAGCGCAGGTGGATGTGCGAGGCGTCGAGTCCGTCGTCCCGCGCCTCGCGCACCGCCTGGTGAATCGCGCCGTAGGTCGAGCCCCAGCCCACCACTGCGACCGCGCCGTGGTCGTTGCCGAGGGCTGCTCGCTGCGGTGGGATGTCGTTCGCGATGCCGGCGATCTTCGCCGCGCGCGTGCGGGTCATCCGCGCGTGGTTCTCAGGGTCGTAGGAAATGTGCCCCGTATCGTAGTCCTTTTCGAGCCCGCCGATGCGGTGCTCGAGCTCCGGCGTGCCCGGCACGGCCCACGCCCGCGCCAGGGTTACTGGGTCGCGCACGAACGGGTGGAAGCCGGCGGGGTCGGTCCGGAAGTGGACGGGGAAACGGGGCAGCTTTGACGGGTCCGGAAGACGCCACGGCTCGGCGGCGTGGGCGAGGTACGCGTCCGACAGCAAGATCACCGGCGTCATGTACTTCGTGGCGATCCGCACGGCTTCGATGGCGACATCGAAGCAGTCGCTCGCCGTCGCCGCCGCGAGCACGGCCAGCGGCGCGTCCGCGTTGCGGCCGTGCACGGCCTGGAACAGATCGGACTGCTCGGCTTTCGTGGGCATGCCGGTGGAGGGGCCGGCCCGCTGGGAGTCCACCACCACCAGTGGAAGCTCGGTGGCGATCGCCAGGCCGAGCATCTCGGTCTTGAGCGCCATCCCGGGGCCGGAGCTCGACGTCACACCCAGCGCTCCGGCGTACGCGGCGCCGATCACGGCGCCGATCGCGGCGATCTCGTCCTCCGCCTGGAACGTGATCACGCCGTGCGCCTTGAGGGTCGCGAGGGTGTGGAGCAGCAGCGAGGCGGGTGTGATCGGGTAGCCCGCGAAGATCATCTTCTCGATTCCGGCCCCGCGCATGCCGGCGATCAGCCCCCACGCGATCGCTTCCGTGCCGCTCACGGCGCGATAGCGCCCCGGCTCGACCGGCGCTTTTCCCACCGTGTAGCCCACGAGGTGCTCGGACATCTCGGCGGTCTCGCCGAACGCGTGGCCGGCGTTCAAAGCCGCCACATTGGCCTGAGCGAGCTCGGGGCGGTCCGCGAACTTGCGCCGCAGCCAATCGGTCGTCACCTGCCGATCGCGGCCGTACATCCACAGCATCAGGCCGAGCGCCCACATGTTGCGGCAGCGGTGCGCCTCCCGGGTGGAAAGGCCGAAGGTTTTGACGGCTTCCACCGTGAGTCGCGTGATGTCGACCGTGAGCACCTGGTATTGCGCGAGCGAGCCGTCTTCGACCGGGTTGGCCGGGAACCCCGCCTTGGTGAGGTTGCGCTCGGTGAACGCGCCCGTGTCCACGACGACGGTTCCGCCGACCCGCAGGTCCTTCACGTCCACCTTGAGTGCGGCCGGGTTCATGGCGACGAGCACGTCCACCGCGTCCCCGGGAGTCGTGACGTCTACGCCGCCGAAGTGGATCTGGAAGGCCGACACCCCGTAGGTCGTGCCGGCCGGGGCGCGGATCTCGGCGGGGAAATCAGGGAAGGTGGTGAGGTCGTTGCCGGCGAGGGCCGCTTCAACCGTAAAGCGCGAACCGGTCACCTGCATCCCGTCGCCTGAGTCTCCGGCGAAGCGGATGACGACCGACTCGCGTGCCTGCCGGGCCCGGGGACGCGTGGAGATAGCCATGTGTCAACAAACTAGCGGGAGTGCGGCCGGAAGGTAGAGTGGCGAAGCCGCACCGCGGGTCAAACGCTCAAGGCAGTCGCTACGATTCTCGCCTGCTCGGCCTGATGCGCCGCGGGGTACCCTTCGGCCGGGCTCGAGCGCTCCGGTCGCCCGATGTCGCGTACGGTCACCTCGGGGCCCACGAGCTCGCGGAGCTGCGGCAGCATGAACTTCTGCGGCCCCATGTTGCGCGGCTCTTCCTGCACCCACACGATCTCGCGCAGGCCGGGATACCCGCGGATCAGCGTCGCCAGCTCCTCGCGCGGGAACGGATAAAGTAGCTCCACGCGGGCGATCGCCACGTGCTGGGCCTGCGCCCGCGCCGCAGCGAGCGTGAGGTCGTAGTAGACCTTGCCGCTGCACAGGATGAGGCGGCGGACGGCGTCGCGGGCCGTCACCGTGCGGTCGTCGAGCACCGGCTGGAACCGTCCAGTCGCCAGGTCCTCGAGCCGCGAGCTCGCCTGCGGCAGTCGCAGCAGGCTCTTGGGCGTGAACAACACGAGGGGGCGCAGCTCGGCGTGGCGCGCCTGGCGCCGGAGCAAATGAAAGTACTGGGCCGGCGTCGTGCAGTTGGCGATGCGGATGTTACCATCGGCGCCCAGGGCCAAGAATCGCTCGATCCGAGCGCTCGAGTGCTCGGGTCCCTGGCCCTCGTAGCCGTGCGGCAGGAGCAGTGTGAGGCGCGACGTCTGGCCCCACTTTGCGAGCCCGGCGATGATGAACTGATCGATGATCACCTCGCCGCCGTTGGTGAAGTCGCCGTATTGGGCCTCCCACAGGACCAGGGTCTCGGGCGCCGCAGCCGCGTAGCCGTATTCGAAGCCCAGGCAGGCGAACTCGGAGAGCGGGCTGTTGTGCAGCTCGAACGGCGCCCGCGCCCCGGGAAGATTCTGGATCGGGGCATAGCGGCGGCCGTCCCGGGCGTCGTGCAGCACGAGGTGTCGCTGGCTGAACGTGCCGCGTTCCGTGTCCTGGCCCGTGAGCCGGATCGCCGTCCCCTCGGCGAGCAGCGACGCGAACGCCAGGGCCTCCGCGTGGGCCCACTCGATCTGACCCTCGGTGAGGGCGGGCCGGCGCCGCTCCAGCTGCTTCTGCAGCTTGGGAATGATCGTGAAGCCGTCGGGCACGAGCAGGAGCTGCTCGTTCAGCGTCGTGAGCAGCGGGGCGGACACGTTGGTGTCGGGCTCCGACAGGACGGTTTGCGCGCCGGAGATTCGTTGCGGCTCTTCCCCCGCTCCCGCCTCGCGCAGGTGCGCCTTGAGCGATTGCTGGATGTCCGTGAGCCGTTGATAGACCTGCTCCGCCTCCGCGGCTGCCTGCGCGGCATCGACCACACCCTCGCGCGCCAGCTGTTCGGCGTAGCGCTGGCGCGCCGGGGGCGTCTGTTTGATGCGCTCGTACATCACCGGCTGGGTGTAGGCCGGCTCGTCGCCTTCGTTGTGACCCCACCGCCGGTAGCCGACTACATCGATCACCACGTCACCGTGGAACTTGTCGCGGTACAGCATCGCGAGCCGCGCCGCCGCCAGACATGCCTCCACATCGTCCGCGTTGACGTGGATGATCGGCGCGTCGAATCCCTTGGCCAAATCGCTCGAGTAGTCGGTCGAGCGCCCTTCCTTCGGATCGGTGGTGAAGCCGAGCTGGTTGTTGGCGATCAGATGGATCGTGCCGCCGGTGGTGTAGCCCTTGAGCCGGGCGAGGTTGAACGTCTCCGCCACGACGCCCTGCGCGGCGAACGACGCGTCGCCGTGGATCAACACGGGGAGCGCCACCGTGCCGTCGTGGATCGCGTCCTTGCCGCGGCGATTCGTCTGATTGGCGCGGGCCCGCCCTTCGACCACCGGGTTCACGGCCTCGAGATGGCTCGGGTTGGGTGTGAGCGTGATGTTGACGGGCTTGCCCGCGGCGGTCTGATACACGCCGTCCGCGCCGTGGTGATACTTCACGTCGCCGGTGCCGCCTTCGGGCGTCAGCGTCCCTTCGACCGGTCGCCCGCCCTCGAACTCTGCGAAAATCGTTTCGTAGGGCAGTGCGACGATGTGGGCCAGCACGTTCAACCGGCCGCGGTGCGCCATACCCAACACCACGCGGCGGGCCCCGCTCGTCCCGGCGAGCTCGATCGTCTGGTCGAGCATCGGCACGAGCGCGTCGAGCCCTTCGATCGAGAAGCGTTTCTGCCCGAGATACGCCTTGTGCAGAAAGCGCTCGAGCGTCTCGACCGCCGTCAGGCGGGCGAGCAGCTTGCGCTTCGCTTCCGGGCTGAGCGGCTTGCGGTGGTCCCCCGATTCGATCACCTGGCGCAGCCACACGCGCTCCTGGTGGCTGCCGATGTGCTCCACCTCGTAGGCGATCGTGCCGCAGTAGGTCTCCTGCAGTTTGGGATACGCCTCGGCAAGGGTGCGTCCCGGCACGTAGATCCGCAGCAGGTCGGCCGGGATGCGGGCCATGATCTCGGCCGTGAGTCCGAGGGGTCCGGGGTCGAGCGCCGGGTCGCCCGGCGGCTCAGAGCCCAGCGGATCGAGCCGAGCCGCCATGTGGCCGAAGTTGCGGATGGCTTTGACGAGGGCCATGGCGGCGGCCACATGCTTCAGATCCTCGACGCCCGTTTCCGCGACCGCGCCGGGGAGCGGGGAGCGGGGAGCGGTTCCCGCCGGTGCCACTGAGGGTACCGCTCCCTGCTCCCTGCTCCCTTTGAGTCGCAGGCTCTCGAACACCGATCCGTAAAATCCGTCTGCTCCCTGGAGCAAGTCGTCCAGCCGCCGCAGGAACATCCCCGACTCCGCCCCCTGGATGATGCGGTGGTCGTAAGTCGAGGTGATCGTCATGACCTTCGCGCCCCCGAGGGTGCGGATCGCGCCGGTCGCGATGATCGAACCCTGTCCTTTCATGAGGCGTGGCACCGAGGCGACCGTGCCGATGGTCCCGGGGTTCGTCAGGGTGATGGTGGTGCCCGCGAAGTCGTCGGGGACGAGCTTGTTGGTGCGCGCCTTGTCGACCAGCGTCTCATATGTCGTGTGGAAGGCTGCGAAATCCATGCCTTCGGCGTGCTTGATGACCGGGACGACCAGGGCATGACTGCCGTCCTTTTTCTCGACGTCCACCGCCAGGCCCAGGTTCACGGCGTGCGGATCGAAGCGGTGCGGCTTCCCGTCGACCTCCTGGAAGGCGTGCGTCATGACGGGGAGCTCGCGCGCCGCCCGGACGATCGCGTACCCGATCAGGTGCGTATAGGAGATCTTCTTGCCCGCGGCCGCGAGCTGGGCGTTCAGCTCACGCCGCCGCGCGTCGAGGACGTCCACGGCGATCTCGCGGAACGAGGTGGCCGTGGGCACGGACAGCGAGTCCGTCATGTTCGTGACGAGACGGGCGGCCGGGCCGGTGATGGGCGTGAGGCCGGGAGGCGGGATGGTAGATACGGGATGCGTAGGGGCGGTGGTGGGGACGCTTCCCGCATCCCGCATCGCGCCTCCCGACACCACTTCCTCGCGGCTTGTTGGGATCACCGGGAGATCGGCAGACTTCCCGTTGTCAAAGAGGTTCCGCCACTCTTCTCCGACCGAGGCCGGATCGCGCAGGTATTGCTCGTACATGACCTGCACGAAGGCAGCGTTATGCGTGCCGAACACGAACTCGCTCACGGCTGCAATTTAATCAAATGGACGCTCGGTCACTTCGGTGGCAGTGACCCGGCGTACTTCGTAGCCACGCCGACCCACTTTCCCAGCTGA
>DATNOH010000145.1:0-4507 GCA_035601435.1 Gemmatimonadales bacterium
GCGTTTTGCCGTAGGGCTCCCTCTGGACCAACGCTCTCTTCTGGCAGAAAATCCCGTGACGCGCGTGGTTGTCCGCGCTGTGCCGGGGGCAGGAGCGGCGGCAGGGGCCGCCTAGCGCAAGCTCACCTTCGACAGCGCCTCGGCCTAGGAGCTCAACGATCGCGCTCTAGTGCGCACCGGCTTCAAGGCGGATCTCGTGGTGTTCGACGAGCGGCGGGTGAGGCCAGCGATGCCGACGGTGGAGACCGATCTTCCGGTCAGGGTTTCCTGGCCGGTTGCGGCGCGGCCCCGGTGCGCGACGTCACGCCGCGCGTGTAGGAGACGGAGATGAATGGCGTATACGACGGACTCACCGTGGTCGAGCTGGCCGATCGCCGCAACCAGTGGGCGGGCAAGCTCCTGTCCGACGGCGGCGCGCGCGTGATCCAGATCGAGCCTACGGCGGGAGGCCCGGGGCGCTGGTGCGGCCCCTTCGTCGACGACACGGTCGATCCCGACCGCTGTCTCGACTACTGGTGGTACAACACCGGCAAGCAGAGCGTGGCTCTCGACGTCGGTCGCCCGCCGGCTCAGGATCTGCTGCGCCGCCTGCTGGCCGGCGCCGATGTCTTCCTCGAGAGCACGCCGCCGGGGACGTTGCGTGCGTATGGTCTCGACCACGGCTCGGTCTCGAGCAACCGCGCGCTCATCTACACCTCGCTGACCGACTTCGGTCAGGACGGTCCCTGGCGCGACTATCGGATGAACGATGCCGCCCACCTGGCCCTCGGTGGCCACATGGCCAGCACCGGCTATTCCGATCCCACGCTCACGCCGATCGGCGGGCAGGGTCACCAGGCCTGGCACATGGGCTGCGTGTTCGCGTTGCACGGCATCACGCTGGCCCTCTTCGACCGCATGACGACCGGCGAGGGGCAGTACATCGACGTCTCGATCCACGATGCCTGCTCGATCGGCACCGAGTCCGCGGTACCCGAGTGGCTCTACAACGGCGCCAGCCTCTATAGGCAGACCGGGATGCACGCCTCCGCGCGCCGGCGGCCCGATTTGGAATTGCCGACGGCTGACGGCATGTACGTGATCGCGGTGAACCAGACCTTCGGCGACCAGGGCTGGGCGAAGCTGATCGAGTGGATGGAGGAGAAGGGCGTCGCCGGTGAGCTGACCGATCCCAAGTACCGCGACGAGGCCGTCCGCATGGCCGACTATCGCCAGGGAACCGCCGTGCTCGACGGGATCCGCCGGCTGATCGCCGCCTGCAAGGGAGAGGAGGTCTTCACCCGCGCGCAGTCGTACGGCATCTCGTGGGGGCTCGTGCGCGCACCCGAGGAGAACTACGACGTCGCGCACTACCAGCAGCGCGACTTCTGGCGCGACGTCGAGCACCCGGAGATCGGCCGCGCCATTCGGTACCCGCGCGGCCCGTTCATGTGCGACGCGCTCGGGATCGCACCCCGAGGGAGAGCACCGCATCTCGGCGAGCACACGCGGCTGGTCCTGGAAGGCGATCTCGGTCTCCCCGCCGCGCAGGTCGATGCGCTGGCCGCCGCAGGGGTGGTCCGGTGAACGCGTCAGTCACGCTCCCGAAAGGCATCCTCAGCGGAGTGCGCATCCTCGATTTCACGTGGAAGACCGTCGGGCCGTGGGCGCCGCGGCTGCTCACGCACTTTGGCGCCGAGGTCATCCACGTCGAGCGCGTCGGGTCCTGGGATGATCATCGCTACGCGGCCCACCCGAGTCCGATCGTCGGTGGCCCGCAGAAGGAGTTCACGTCGGAGCAGGGGACGGGGCCGCTGCACGGCGGCGGCCACGCGGACGGCAAGAAGCCCTACTACAACACCCCATACTTCACGATCCTGCACCACGGCAAGCTGGCCATCAGCCTGAACACGCGTCACCCCAAGGGGCTCGCGCTGGCCGAGCGGCTCATCGGCATCTCGGATGCGGTCGTCGAGAACTTCAGTGGCGAAGTGTTTCCGAGCTGGGGGCTCACCTGGGAGCGCATCCACGAGATCAACCCGCGCGTCGTGTACATGAGCACGTCCGGCTTCGGTCATTCCGGGCCCTACAAGGCCTACCGCAGCTTCGGCCCCACCGCCGCGGCCCAGTCGGGCTTGTCGCTCGCGTCCGGGTTGCCAGGCATGGCGCCCGCGGGCTGGGGGTTCTCGTACATGGACGTGATGGGCGGATGGATGGGAGGCCTTGCCCTCGTCATGGGATTGCTCCAGGCCAGGAAGAAAGGCGAGGGATCCTACGTCGACTATGCGGTCACCGAGGGCGCGATGTCGCTCCTGGGGACGTACATGCTGGATTTCCAGGTGAACGGCCGGACCACACGCCGCCCGGGTTTTCCGCCGGGCAATCGCGCCCTGTGGCCCGCCGTGGCGCCCCACAACACCTATCGATGCTCGGGCAAGGATCGTGTCGGGCAGGACTGGTGGGTGTTCGTCGCCTGCGAGACCCAGGCGCAGTTCGAATCGCTCTGCCGGGTGATGGGTCAGCCCGATCTGAGTAGGGACCCGCGCTTCGCGACCAACGAGGCGCGCGTGGCGAACCAGGACGAGCTCGACGCCATCGTCGGCCGCTGGATCAGGCCGCGCCGTCGCTACGACGTCATGCAGCGGTGCCAGGAGGCCGGGATCATCGCGGCGGTGGTCCAGAGCGCCGAGGACCGGGTCGAGCACGATCCCCAGCTCAAGCATCGCGACATGCACCCGGTCGTCAACCACCCTGAGATCGGGGAGTTCGAGCATGAGGGTTATCCGGTCAAGCTGTCCCGCACACCGGCCTTCGTGCACGGAAGGGGGCCGCTGCTGCGCGAGCACAACCGCTACGTCTACGGCGAGCTGCTCGGTCTGAGCGACGAGGAGATGAAGTCGCTGGAAAACGACAAAGTGATCTGAGGAGGCTGCGATGGCGGTGAGCTTCGACCGGGCGCGGCTCGCGCCGCTGAAGGATACCGTAGCGGTCGTCGGTGTCGGCGAGACCGACTACGGGAAGGATTACCGGGGAGCCGGCGGCCAGACCGTGAGCAAGGGCGAGGCCCGCTACGACTCGTACACGCTGGCGTCGAGGGCACTCAAGCGTGCGCTGGACGACGCGGGATTGAAGAAGGACGACATCGATGGCCTGTGCGTCGGGGGCACGCTGTCCGGCGAGCGGGCCAGCGAACAGTGGGGCCTGAACCCGCGCTGGAGCGGGGGCGGCGACGCTGCGCAATGCATCATCGAGGCGACGCTGGCCATCAACGCCGGGCTCTGCACGACCGTCGCCCTGGTCTACGGCAACGCCCAGCGCTCGATGGACACGGCCTACGGCGGGGCGCGCGTGACCGGCGGCGCGATCACCTCGTACTTCTACTACGCCCCGTGGGGCATGACCTCGCAGGGCGCGCTCTACGCGCTCTTCTTCCAGCGCCACAAGCTGCTCTACGGCACCACCGACGAGCAGCTCGGCGCGGTCGCGGTGGCGTTCCGCAAGCACGCCTGCTTGAACCCGAACGCGGTGATGCAGAAGCCGCTCACGATCCAGGACTATTTGAATGCGCCATACATCGCCGAGCCCCTGCGCCTCAACGACTACTGCCTTATCAACGACGGCGGGGTTGCGATCATCGTCCGTCGCGCCGACCTGGCGAGGGATCTCAAGCAGCGGCCCGTCATGGTGAGCGGCTTCGGATGGTCCGAGGAGAACGTAGACGCCACCCAGCTGCGGCCCCGGCTGAAGACCTTCTATCACGGCGCCCATCACGACGTGGCGGCCCAGGTCTATCCGATGGCTGGCGTGACGCCGAAGGATGTCGACGTGTTCGCCACCTACGACAGCTTCAGCGTGCACCTCCTGGCCTCGCTCGAAGGGTTCGGCTTCTGCAAGGAGGGCGAGGCCGGCACGTTCGTGCAGGGCGGCCGCATCGAGATCGGCGGCGAGCTGCCGTGCAACACCAGCGGCGGGATGCTCTCCGAGAGCTACATGCAGAGCTGGAACCACCAGCCCGAACTGGTCCGCCAGCTGCGCGGCGGTCTCGGCAACCGGCAGGTGCAGGGCGCCGAGGTCGCCCAGTACGTCCACGACGTCGCCGGCAAGTGCAAGAGCCTGATCTACACCAGGGGAGCGTGACGATGGCGACGGCCCGACCGGTACGCGCGATGGATCCGTACGCCGAGCAGTTCTGGACGTTCACACTGTCGAGAGAGCTGCGCCTGCAGCAGTGCTCGGCCTGCGGGAAGTTCCGCTGGCCGCCGGGCCCGACCTGCGACCGCTGCCTGTCCGACGACTTCGCGTGGTCCCCGCTCAGCGGCAAGGCGAAGGTGCTCTCGTGGACGACGTTCCGCCGCGGCTACTTCCCGGAGTATCCGCCGCCCCACACCGTCGTCGCGCTCGAGCTGGCCGAAGGCCCGCTCTTCATCTCCTATCCCGTCGACGTCGAGCCCAGCGACCTCCGCGACGGCATGACGCTGGAGCTCCGCTGGATCGACGCCACCGACAAATTCGGCGAGTACAACCTCCC
>DATNOH010000146.1:0-24407 GCA_035601435.1 Gemmatimonadales bacterium
GGTATGCGGCTCGAGCCACCCGCCCGCGCCCAATTCATCGGCCAGTACCTAGGGCCCCTGCTCGCCCAGCGCGGCATTGGGACCATTATCCTCGATTGGGACCACAACTGGGACGACTACCAGTCTCCGCTCCAGGTGCTCGCCGATACCGCGGCGCCCCGCTACATCGCGGGGGTCGCGTGGCACTGCTACGGCGGGGACGTGTCCGCGCAGACCCTGGTGCATGACGCCCACCCGGATAAGGACACTTACTTCACCGAGTGCTCGGGCGGCGAGTGGGCGCCAAATTTTGCGAACAATCTCAAGTGGTTCGTGGGTACGCTCATCATCGATGCCACACGCGACTGGGCAAAGGGCGTGCTCCTCTGGAATCTCGCCCTGGACGAGAACCATGGGCCGCATACGGGTGGCTGCGGAGACTGCCGCGGGGTGGTGACGATCACCTCGGCCTCCGGGGCCGTCACGCGTAACGTGGAGTATTACGCCCTGGCCCACGCCAGCCGGTTCGTCCGGCCCAACGCACGGCGGATTGCGTCGACCTCCGGCGTCGCCGGCGTCCAGAGCGTGGCCTTCCGGAACGCCGACGACGGCTCCAAGGCGCTCATCGTCGTCAATACAGCGGCCCAGGACCGCGCCTTTACCGTACTGTGGGGCAGCCAGTCCCTCCGCTACACCCTTCCAGCTGGCGCGGTCGTCACGTTCGTCTGGAGTTGACAGCGGTCCGCGGTCGCGGCATTTCTACCCGCGCGATGCGTGCTGTAGCGGGCTCCTCCGTCCTCGCCGTCCTCCTCACCTCCTGCAGTACCACACCGCCACCTCATCTGACCATGGCGCGGCTCGAGGAGCTCCATAGCGCCGTCGATTCGGGGCGCGAGCTACCGCGTCCACGCCTCCCGTCGACCGCGGACACGAACGCCGCCGGTGCGTACTACCAATTTGCCGAACCGCTGGTTCGCTTCGGCGCGAAGCTCGACACGGCTGAAATGGCGCTCTACTGGGCGTCTCGCCTCGACCCGGCGTGGCCCGACCCGATCTATGCACGCGGGATGGTCTTGCTGCGGGCGCTGCAGCAAGACGCCTTCCAGACATGGCTCAAGACGCGGTCGATCAAGGCCACGAGGCATGTGGGTCTCTCGCCGCGCCAGGTCCAGCTCGTGGACTCGCTGATGCGCATTGCATGGGCACGCAATCCGTTCTTGTACAGCGGCCTGGAATTCCCGCAGATAGACCCACGTCGGTTCGGAGACCCGGTGCAGCGGGGCTCGTTGGCGTATGCGGCGCGGCAGTTTGCCCGTGCGGAGAGCTTGTTCGCTGTGGCGCTGCGCAAGCATCCCGAGGACGTCGGCGTGCGAATCGACCGGGCGCGAGCGCTCTTCTTCCTCGGACGATACGACGGTACGGTGGCCGAGCTGGAGGCGGCACGGGACTCGGTGCGAGGCCGGGCGGAAGCGCGGATCTCGCCCGTCATGATCTCGGGGGAGATGTTCGAATACGCGATCGGCATCGTACGCGTCCAGCAGGACGATTTCCCGGCCGCGCGTGCCGCGTTCGAGCGCGCGCTCACCGCCAACCTCGGCTTCTACTGGGCCCACGCACGGCTCGCTGGGGCCGCATTGGCGCTCGGCGACACGACGACAGCACTGGCCGAGCTGGACCTCGCGGTCCAGCTCGAGGACCACGACCCCGTGCTGCGGCTCTACCACGGCGCCGTCCTCCGTTCGGCAGGTCGGCTCGACGAGGCCGGTGTTCAGTTGCGAAAGGCAATTGAGCTCGATCCCTACTACGCCGCCCCGTATTTCTGGTTAGCGGCCGTGTATGCCGCCCAAGGGAAGGTGCAGGGCGCGATCGAGCAATACCGCCTGTTCAGCGCGCACGCGGCCCAGGCGGATTCCAACCGGGTCCGGGCGGACCGCGCTCTGGCCGCGCTCGGCGCGGCGCCGCCCGGTCCCGCGGTAGTTGACAGCGGTCGCGTCCCGCGTCATTTCTAGCTCCCATGCGTGCCGTCGCGCGCGGTGCCGTGCTCGCCCTAGCGACCGGTCTCCTTGACCTCCCGCTCGCCGCTCAGGTGGGCTGGGAGCCCCCTCGGCCCCCCTGCGAGCTCGTATCAGGTAACTCTAAGATTGACAAAGGGATGCAGGTGCTGCGCGGGGCGGTCGAGAAGCCCGACCAGCGCGAGCCGCAGCTCGTCCAGGCGAAGAAGGCCCTGGGCGAAGCGATCACCCAAGACAACCAGAGTACGAACCCCGCCGCCTGGTACTACCTCGGCCGCTACTACGTCATCGTGGGCGACGTGGCCGGCGCCGACACGGCGCTCAGCCGTGCGGCCACGCTTGCGCCCAAGTGCGCGGAGGACATCGCCACGTACCGCGGCGAGCTGCTGAGCAAGTTGCTGAACGACGGCCTTTCAGCGTGGCAGGACGGCAAGCAGGACTCCGCCCTCGGTTTGCTACAGGTCGCTGCCCGCCTGGATCCCCGCAATCCCAAGGCATTCGCCACCGTGGCCGCTCTGTATGCCAGCCGGTCGAACGACGATTCGGCACTCGCCTACTACCGCCTCGCGGCTCGCACCGCCGGCGACGCCGCGGCCTTCGCGAACGACCGGCGGGAGGCCCTGACCAACGCCTGGCACCTGGTGGTGCGCAAGGTGCAGGGCCATCCCGCCGCGCAGCGGGCCGCGCGCGTGCGCGCGAGCCTCGATTCCATCCGGCGGGGGATCACCAGCGACTCCACCGTGCTGGCGCGCCTCATGGCCTCCTCCCAATCGCGCAAGGCGCGGGACGCGAAGCTCGCGCCGGCGGACCAGAAACTGTTCACGCGCGATTCGACGGCGCGGGCCGAGGCGGTGGCGCGCCAACGGGCTGCGCTGGCCGCGGCAGTGCAGCAGCTCGCTGCCGACTCGAGCGCGCTCACCGCCGCGTTCGCCCCCGCGATCGACGCCCTGAAGGAGTGCCTCGCGGCCTATCCGGGTGAGCTCGACGCGGCGACGACGCTCGCGACCCTGTACGGACAGAGCGGCCACGCGGCTCAGGCCGCCGCCGTGTTCGACTCGCTGGTCGTCCATTCGAAGGATCTGGACCCCGACGCCCTGTTCGGTCCCGGCACGCGCATGGTAGGGCAGGGGCTCTACGGCCCCGCGGCCCGCGCGCTCACGCTCGGGCTCGCCAAGAACCCGTACCGCCGCGACGCATTGTTTTCTCTCGCCGTGGCCTACTACCAGCTGCACGACTCGACTGCCCTGCTGCCGACGGCGCAACGGTTGCTGGCGCTCGACCCGCTCAACCGCGCGTCACTGAAGCTCATGGCGGCCGGGTGGGACTTCCGCCGGCAGCGCGACTCCACCAAGGCCTATGTCGCGCGGGCCGACGCCGACCTCGCGGTCGAGATCACCGTCCTCAGCTTCGTCCCCGACAGCGAAGGGGCCGCGCTGTCGGCTGCGGCGACCAACCTGAAGGCTGCTCCCTCCAACCCGCTCCACGTCACGTTCGAGTTCCTCGACCCCGCAGGGCAGCTGATCGCGACCCAGACGCAGGATGTGCCCGCCATGTCCCCCCGGCAGAGTCAGGCGTTCGACCTCAAGGTGAGCGGCAGGAGGGTAGCCGGCTGGCGTTACCGCGCTTCCTAAGGCATATTTGGTAGCTTTCGGAAGTCACGGTCCACGTTGGGGTTGCGACGTCACGCTCACAAAGTCCTTGAAGGGCAGGCAGGTGCAGTGATTCGCGTGCAATCGGTGGCACCCGATTCCATCGGCAGCGAGCTGGGGATCGTCCCGGGAACGGAGTTACTGGCCGTAAATGGCCGGCCGCTCGAGGATTTCCTCGACTGGGAGTTCCTCACCGCGGACGAGCGCTTCCTTTTGGCGACGCGTCTCCCGACGGGGGAGGACGTTGAGTACGACATTGAGCGCCCCGAGGGACTCCCGATGGGCGTGACGCTCGAGCCGCCCCGGATCCGGCGCTGTGGGAACCACTGCGATTTCTGTTTCGTCGATGGCAACCCGGATGGTTTGCGCGCGCCGCTGTACATCCGCGACGACGACTACCGGCTGTCGTTCCGCTACGGCAACTTCGCGACGCTCACGAACCTGAAGCCCTGGGACATGGAGCGGATCGTCGAGTACCGCCTGTCGCCCCTGTACGTCTCGGTGCATGCCACGGATCCCACAGTCCGCCGCTGGCTGCTCCGGAACCCTGAGGCGCCTGACATCATCCCTCAGCTGGCCTGGTTCGCCGACCGCGGGATTGCATTCCACACGCAGGTCGTCCTCGTTCCGGGAGTGAACGACGGAGTCGAGCTCGAGCGCACGCTCGCCGCGCTGTACGGCCTCGGTCCCGCGGTCGTGTCCGTCTCGGTCGTTCCGGTCGCCCTTACCGAATTCTCGAAGCATGGCCTGGTGCGCGAGCTGACGCGGAACGAGTGCCGGGCGGCGCTCGCGGCGGTCGACCGGATGGCGACGCGTGCGCTCGCCGAACGGGGGGCGCCTTGGTGCTTTGGAGCCGACGACCTCTATCTCCAGGCGGGAGAGCCGCTGCCGGACCCGACGTGGTATGGCGAGTTCGAGCAACGCGAAAATGGGGTGGGCTCGGTGCGCTTCCTTCAGACCAGGATCGCGGCGGCCGTCGATCGGCTTCCCGACCTGGCCGGGAAGCGCATTGGGGTGGTGACCGGACGCGCCATGGGTCCACTGATGCCACAAGTGCTGGTCGACGTCGCGGCGACGACGGGCGGCCGCTTCGAGCTGGTCGTAGTCGAGAACACCTTGTTCGGGTCCTCGGTCACCACGGCGGGACTCCTACCCGGAACGGCCATCGAGCGGGCGCTGAGCGACCGGCAAGACCTGGACTTCGTCCTGCTGCCGGCGGAGGCGGTGAACGACGACTTGGTATTCGTGGACAATCTGAGCGCCGACGAGCTCGCGGAGCGGGTGCCGATGCCCGTGCACCTGTCGTATGACTTTGCGGACGTGCTCATCGAGTGCGGAGTGCGGAGTGCGGAGTGCGGAATTGAGGGTCAGACTCCGCACTCCCCATTCCGCACTCCGCACCACGGGGTGGGGAAAGGGGAGGTATGAGCGGCGCTCCGACGGTCGCGATCGTCGGTCGCCCCAACGTGGGCAAGTCCACGTTGTTCAATCGGCTCATCGGTGGCCGGGACGCGATCGTGGATGCCCGTCCGGGCGTCACGCGCGATCGGCATTTCGGAGCGGCCGAGTGGAACGGCCGACGGTTCTGGCTGGTGGACACGGGCGGGATGGTGCCGGGCGCCCACGACCAGCTCAACCGCGCGATCCGGGCCCAGGTCGAGGCGGCGGTGGCCGCGAGTGATGTCGTCCTGTTCCTGGTGGACGTCGAAGCGGGGTTGCACCCCGCGGATCTGGAGATCGCGCAGTATCTGCGCGCAGCCCGCCGCCCGGTGATCCTGGTCGCCAACAAAGCCGACCAGCTGCCCCAGGACACGCGCCACCTCACTTTTTACGAGCTCGGCCTGGGCGATCCCTTCCCCGTGTCCGCCGCCGTCGGGAAGAGCTCCGGCGACCTGCTGGACCGCATTGTCGAGCTGTTGCCTGCGGCCCAGGAAACGAGCGACGAGGCCCAGATTCACGTCGCGGTCGTGGGTCGGCCCAACGTGGGGAAGTCGAGTCTGGTGAACCGCCTGCTCGGGGAGGAGCGGCTGGTCGTAGCGGATGAGCCCGGAACCACGCGGGACGCGATCGATACACCCCTCAGTTATCAGGGGCACACGCTCGTGTTCATCGACACGGCCGGACTCCGCAAGCGAAGCAAGGTCGCGGACGACCTCGAGTTCTACTCGACGCTCCGGACCTCGCAGGCGATCGAGCGCGCCGACGTGTGTGTCTTGGTGGTGGATGCCAAGGATGGGATGCACGTCCAGGACTTGAAGATCGCCAACGACGCCTGGGAGCGCGGCGCAGCGATCATCGTCGCCGTGAACAAGTGGGACCTGATCGAGGAGAAGGAGACGAACACCGCGGCGCGGGGCCAGCGCGAGGTGGAGGAGCGGGCGCCCTTCCTGCAGTTCATCCCGTTCCTGTACCTCTCCGCCAAGACCGGCCAGCGGGTGCCCAAACTCCTGGACCTGATCCTCGAAGTCGCCGAAGAGCGCGACAAGCGGGTGCCTACGTCCGAGGTCAACCGGGTGCTCGAGGCCCTCGTGGACCGGCAGCAGCCGCCGCAGCCCGTGGGGGAGTCAGTACGGCTACTCTACGCCTCGCAGATCGGCACGGCGCCACCCCGGTTCGCGATCGTGTCCAATCGCCCCGAAGCGATTCCCGAAGCGTACACGCGCTACCTAGTGAACGGCTTCCGGGAAGCGTGGCGGTTCACCGGCTCCCCGCTGAACGTGAAGCTCCGCCGCAAACGCGAGACCGCCCGTCGATGAACGACTTCGGGCTGGCGGTCATGCTCGTGCTCGCCTACCTGATCGGCGCCACCCCGACCAGCTACATCGCCGGGAAGCTCGGCAAAGGCATCGACCTGCGCCAGCACGGCTCGAACAACCTCGGCGCGACCAACGTGTACCGCGTGCTCGGATGGAAGTACGCGATCCCCGTGGGCGTGATCGACATGCTCAAGGGCGCGGTCCCGGTCGTGATCCTCGGGCCCTGGTCCAACGGGCCCGCGTGGTTCACGGTCGCGCTGGGACTCGCGGCGGTGCTCGGCCACATGTTCTCGCCCTACGTGCGCTTCCGGGGCGGTAAGGGCGTGGCCACGGCGGCGGGGATGTTCCTGGCCCTCGCGCCTCTCGCAATCGGGATCTCGCTCCTCATTTGGATCCTCGCGCTGTGGCTCTCCGGTTACGTGTCGGTCGCGTCCCTGACGGTGGCCGTGTTGTTCCCGCTATGGGTTCGGGTCACAGTCCCCGACCAGCCCTACACGTTCTGGGCGAGCGTGGTCCTGGCGTTGCTCATCATTTACGCGCATCGCGCCAACATTCAGCGGCTCAGCGCGGGGACGGAGCATCGCTTCCGGACGCGCAAGGGTGTGGCTGCGTGACCCGGGTCGCCGTGGTCGGCGGCGGTGCGTGGGGCACCGCGCTCGCGGATCTGCTCGCCCGCAAGGGCGACGTCGACGCGGTCACCCTCTGGGCGCGCGAGGCCGAGGTTGTGGAGAGCATAAATCGCGAGCACCTGAACCACATGTTCCTCCCCGGCGCCGCGCTCGCTCCCACGGTCATCGCCGAGGGCGACCTCGCGGCGGCGGTCCGGGGCGCCGAGGTGGTGGTGTCGGCGGCCCCGTCCCACGCGGTGCGCGACGTCATGACCCGGGCACGCGGGCAGATGGGTCGCGGCGCGTTGGTCGTGAGCGTGTCCAAGGGCCTCGATCCGGAGCGCCTTACCACGCCGTCCTGCCTGCTGGCCGACGCGCTTCCCAAGGACACGCCGATCGCCGTGCTCTCGGGCCCGTCGTTCGCCCGGGAGGTGTACGGGCGTCAGCCGACGGCCGTCGTCGCGGCGGCGCGGGAGCACACGATCGCCCAGCGGGTGCAGCAGGTGTTCTCGACCGGGTTCTTTCGGGTGTATTCCGCCACGGACGTAGTCGGGGTGGAGCTTGCGGGGGCGCTCAAGAACGTGATCGCCCTCGCCGCCGGCATCCTGGAAGGACTGGGGATGGGGCATAACACGCGCGCGGCCCTTATCACCCGCGGGCTCGCCGAGATCACGCGCCTGGGCGTGGCGTTGGGCGCCGAGCCGGCCACGTTCGCGGGGCTCGCGGGGATGGGCGATCTCATCCTCACGGCCACTGGTCCGCTCTCCCGCAACCATCAGCTGGGGGTGGAGCTCGGGGAAGGGAAGCGCCTCGAGGAGGCGCTGGCGGGGCGCGCCGCGGTGGTCGAGGGCGTGAACACCGCTCGCTCTGCGGTGACACTCGCGGAACGACACGGTGTCGAGCTTCCGATCGCGCGCGAAGTGGCCGAGGTCCTGTTCAACCGAAAATCGCCCGGCCAGGCCGTCTCCGACTTGATGGAGCGGGAGCTCAAACCGGAGCATTGGTGATGAGCGCCCCCCATCCCATTCAGGAGTTCTTCTCGATCGGCGAGGTGTGTCAGCTCACCGACCTGAAGCCGCACGTGCTGCGGTACTGGGAGAGCCAGTTCCGCTTCCTGAACCCCGCCAAGAACCGGTCCGGCAACCGGGTGTACCAGCGGCGCGAGATCGAGCTGATCATGCTGGTGAAGCACCTGCTGTATACGGAGAAATACACGATCGAAGGCGCACGCCAGAAGATCGAGCAATATCGGCGCTCGGGCGAGCTCAAGCCGGAGGCGCGCCGGGCGCTCGCGACCCAGACGGTTAAGGACCTGCGCGCCGAGCTCAAGTCGATCCTCGCCATTCTCGAGGGGAACGCGTCGCCCAATGCCGGGGCGCGCTGACCCCGCGGTCGCGGTCGTCATCCCCGCGTATCAGGCCGCCGCCAAAATCGCCGACATCGTCTCCCGCGCCTCCCGTGCCGTTCCGGGCGCAACCGTTTACGTTGTGGACGACGGATCGACGGACGGGACGCGGGACGCGGGACGGGGGAACGCGGCAACCCTGCTGGTCCACCCGCGAAACCGCGGCAAGGGAGCGGCCCTGGCGACCGGGATCGCGGCGGCGCTGGAGGCCGGGGCGGGCCTCATCATCACGCTGGACGCCGACGGGCAGCACCAGCCCGAAGAGATTCCAGACCTCGCGGCCCCCGTGCTGAATGGCGCGGCGGACCTGGCGGTGGGTGCCCGGGCGCGCACCAGCGCCATGCCGTGGCGACGGCGCTGCACCAACTGGCTGTCGGCGGCACTCGCGTCGCGGATCGGCGGTATGCCGGTCCCGGACGCCCAGAGCGGCTTTCGGGCGCTGTCCCGCGGCGTTGCCCAGGCGGTGCGGCCCACGGAGCAGGGGTACGATTTTGAGACGGCATTCCTGCTGGCCGCCCTGGCACGGGGCTTTCGGGTACGGTTTGTCTCGGTGTCGACGGTCTATGAAGGGCAACCCAGCCACTTCCGGCATTGGGCGGACACGTGGCGGCAGGCGCGCGTCTTCACGCGCTACGGTCGAGCGATCATTTTCGGGGCGCGATGAATATCCTGATCTCAAATGACGACGGTATCCTGGCCCGCGGCCTGGCCGTGCTGGGCGAAGTGTGCTCTGCCCTGGGACAGGTCACGGTGGTTGCTCCGGATCGGGAGCAGAGCGGCACGTCGCACTCGCTCACGCTGCACCGTCCACTGCACGCCACGCGACGGCCGGACGGTGCCTTCCAGGTGGACGGGACCCCCACCGACTGCGTGCTTCTGGCCATCGGAATGCTGATGCCGCAGAAGCCGGACTTCGTCATCTCCGGGATCAACCACGGCCAGAATATGGGTGAGGACGTGTTCTACTCGGGCACGGTGGCCGCGGCCATGGAGGGCCTCGTGGCTGGCATCCCCAGTATCGCCGTCTCGTACGCGGGAGGCGACCTGGACGTGCTGGAGACGCACAAGGCCGGCCTGCGGTCGCTGCTCCAGCGCATCGTGGACGTCAAAGACTTCCCCAAGGAGACGCTGCTCAACATCAACCTTCCGACTTTGCCGGGGGACCAGGTGAAGGGTGTGAAGGTGACGCATCTCGGGAGCCGGGTCTTCAGTGAGGAAATCGCGCTCATGAAGGACCCATGGGGGAAAGAGATCTACTGGATCGGCGGCGGTCGCATTACCTGGAGCGGCGACGCCGATTCCGATTTCCGCGCCACCAGCGATGGCTACATCTCCGTGACGCCGCTCCACATGGACATGACCAACTACGACTTGATCGAGGTGGTGCGGAAGTGGCTCCCCGGCGACTGACCGGGGCGGCCGACACGTACGCGGGATACCGCGCGCGGCTGGTCGAGACGCTGCGCGCCCGGGGCATCCGCGACCTCGCGGTCCTCAAGGCATTCGCCGAGACGCCGCGCCATCTGTTCGTGCCGTCGGCCGTGGGGCACCGCGCCTATGAAGACACGGCCCTCCCGATCGGCAACGGTCAGACCATCTCACAGCCGTTCACCCAGGCCCGCTATCTCGAAGCGCTCCGTCTCACGGGCAGGGAGCGGGTACTCGAAATCGGGACCGGCTCGGGGTATCAGACGGCCCTGCTCGCGGCGCTTTCAAGTACGGTCTTCTCGGTCGAGCGGGTGGCAGCGCTGGCCGTGTCGGCCCAGCGAGCCCTGCGAGAGGCCGGGATCGCGAACGTCTCTGTGCTGCTGGGCGACGGCACCTTGGGGTGGAGCGCGTACGCGCCCTACAATGCCATATTGGTCGCCGCCGGCGGCCCGGAGGTCCCACCGCCGCTCGTGGAGCAGCTCGCTCCGAACGGCCGTTTGCTGATACCGTTGGGTGAGCACGGCGCGCAGACGCTCACGCTGGTGGAGCGCGTGGGGCAGGGGTCCTCCACCGAGGTACGCTGCACCCCCCTGGGCGCGGCGCGATTCGTCCCCTTGCTGGGAGAGCACGGCTTCGATGCTTGACTCATTCGTCCAGTGGCTGCTCGACCTGTTCCGTGGGATGGGCTATCCCGGCATCGTGGTCCTGATGGCGGTCGAGTCGTCGATCCTGCCGCTCCCGAGCGAGCTGGTGATGCCGCCCGCGGGGTATCTCGTGGCCAAAGGGGAGATGAACTTCATCCTGGCAGTCGCCTGCGGCGTGCTGGGGAGCATCCTCGGCGCGCTGGCCAACTACGGGCTGGCCCTGTGGCTCGGCCGCGCGTTCTTCCTGCGCTTGGGCAGATACGTGCTGATCACCGAGCGGGCGCTCGATCGCTCGGAGCGGTATTTCGCGGCTCACGGGGAGATCAGCACGTTTCTGGGTCGAATGCTGCCCGTGGTACGCCATCTCATTTCGATTCCCGCCGGCGTCGCGCGCATGCAGCTCGGCCGGTTCGTCTTGTTCACTGGACTGGGCGCGCTGGTTTGGTGCTCCATTCTGAGCGGGATCGGGTGGTTCATTGGGCGCCGGGAGGACGTGATCCTCGAGGTGCTGAACCAGGAGGCGAGTCGCTACGCCGGGCGCGCCGTGTTGATAGTTTTGCCGGTGCTGGCCGCGATCGCAGCCGTGTACATCTGGTGGTACCGCCGGCGGGCAGCGCAGGGTCGGCAGGGCTAGGCTCGAATGGTCGCGCTGCGCTTCGTCGTGCACGGTCACGTCCAAGGGGTGGGGTTTCGCTGGTGGGTGTGGCGACAGGCGACGCGTCTGGGCGTGCATGGGCTGGCCCGCAACCTCCGCGACGGATCGGTGGAGGTGATCGCGGAGGGCTCGGACTCAGTGCTGGCCGAGCTCGAGCGTTTGCTCGGGCAGGGGCCTCCCGCAGCAGAGGTGCAGCGTGTGGAAAAAAGCCAGGTTCCACATGAAGTTCCAATCCTGAAGGGTTTTGATATCAAATAGTTGCGAGGCTCGCGCTTGACCAACGCAGTGACGGTCCAGGAGATCTACCAGGCCATTCGCGACGTCCCCGACTTTCCCAAGCCGGGCATCATATTCAAGGACATCACTCCCTTGTTGCTCGATCCGAGGCGGTTCCGCCGGGCGGTCGAGCTGATGGCCGCGCCGTTCGACCGGTCCAAGGCGCGACGCGTTGTCTCGATTGAATCGCGTGGCTTCCTCCTGGGCGCGCCGATCGCGCTGCTGCTCGAGGCGGGACTCGTACCCATCCGCAAGCCGGGGAAACTGCCCGCGGCCCGGGGTCGAGTGGAATACGCATTGGAGTACGGCACCGACGCGCTCGAGATGCACCGCGACGCCGTGGGCCCGGGGGACCGGGTCTTGGTGGTGGACGACGTGTTGGCGACGGGGGGCACGGCCGAGGCGGCGGCGAAGCTGGTGCGGGCGCACGGCGCGGAGGTGGTGGGCTTCACCTTCCTGATCGAGCTCGATTTTCTCAAAGGACGAGAGCGGCTTCGGAACGAGCGCGTCGAGGCCTTGCTACACTACGCGTAACCTCGCTACATTTCAGAGCTTAGCCCCTGTAGCTCAGGTGGATAGAGCAGCGGTTTCCTAAACCGTTGGCCGGGTGTTCGAGTCACCCCAGGGGCACGACTGAAGCAGGTGCTGGAGGGTTGGTGGAGGTTGTGGAGAATGGTGGAGGCTGACGTCGATCGACCTCTACCAATCTCCACCAACTTCCACCCTCCTTCACAACCTCCCGACGAGGGCGTATGGCGACGACGGTAACGACGGCGGGAAACCCGGTGGTTGGCGGGTCAAACGCGCTGACGTGGCTCACCAACTGGATGCGGCGCCACAGGCGGTTCACGACCTACCTGGTGGTGGGGCTCGTCGTCGCGTTGGGTCTCTTCGCGTGGAGCTTCCTGACCGCCAAGACCGCGGAGCGCAGCGCCGGCCGGCAAATCGCCCAGGCGCGCCTCGCGCTCGAGTCGAAGAACTACCCGCTCGCGGCCAGCGTGTTGTCGCAAGTGGTGGAAAACTTTTCCGGGACGAGCGCGGCCCAAGAGGCCAGCATCTTGCTCGCCCAGGCTCGGCTGGCGCAGAGCCAGACCCAGCAGGCGATCGACGTGCTGCAGCGGTCCGCTCCCAAGGCCGACAAGTACTTCAGGGCGCAGAGCTACGGGTTACTAGGTGCGGCGTACGAGAATGCGCTCCGACCCAGGGACGCCGCGACCGCCTACGAGGCTGCTGCAACGGCGGCCCTGTACCCATTCCTCCGGGCGCAGTTCCTCTCGGACGCGGGGCGGGCCTGGCTCGCGGCGGGTGACACCGCCAACGCGGTCGCGGCCTACCGGACGATCGCGGAAAAGCTGGACTCCACGAGCACAGCTGGAGAGGCAAAGGTCCGCCTCGGGGAGTTGACCAAGGGAGGCGGTCACCCGTGATTTGTTGAGCACGATGACTTCGTATAAGATATGTTATGTTAAGCTATGAGACCGTCGAATGTGGAGAAGCTCCTCAGTTAATCACACCGCGCACCACGAGCCTCGCCTCCCCTCCCAGCCACACATCGTCGTATATCCCCTCGGAAGTCTTACGGGCCCGGATCTCGAGCCGCTTGGCGCTCCTGGTCCAGAACGTGATCGGCAGCTTGACCAGGCCCCAATCGGCGAGCGCGCAGGCGGCGGCCACGGCACCCGTCCCACACGCGAGGGTTTCGTCCTCCACCCCGCGCTCGTAGGTGCGCATACGCCATTCGGACGGGCGCGCGGCCGCAGACACGAAGTTGACATTCGCGCCCCCCGGCCCGAGCGCCGGGTCGGACCGGAGCGAGCGGCCGCGAGTCACGACATCGATCAGTTCCACGTCTTCCACCAGGACCACGAGGTGCGGCACCCCGACCGTGCCCAGCGCGACCTGTCGCTCTCCGGGTGCCGTGGCGAGGCCCCCCCCCACGGGTGCCGGCGCGCGGACGGGCGCGAGGTGCAGCTCAGCGCGCTCTCCATCGGGCGTACAGCGGCTCTCGTAGGTGGCCGCGTCGGTCTCGAGCGTCACATGCAACGGGTTCGCCAGCCCCAATCGGGCGGCGAGGCGTGTGCTGCACAGCGCCGCGTTCCCGCACATGGCGGCGCGCGAGCCGTCCGAATTGAAGTAGATCATGCGGACCACGTCCGGCTCCGCTCCCGGGTCGAGGAATACGAGGCCGTCGGCGCCGATGCCCGTGCGCCGGGCGCACACCGCCCGGATATCCTGTACGGACCAGTCGGCGGGCGTCGTGTACCGGCCGTCGACCATGACGAAGTCGTTGCCCGACCCCGTCATCTTGTAGATCGTGGTCCCGACTAGATGCGGCCGAACCAGGCCATCAGTCTGAGCCGTGGCACCATCCACACGGCTTCCCGCACGATCGCCCGATTCATCTTGCTTTGCCCCTCGGCTCGGTCGACGAACACGATCGGGATTTCCTTCAGGGTGAACCCTTTGCGCCATGCCCTCACGCTCATTTCGATCTGAAACGCGTAACCGTTGGACCGCACCCGCGACAGGTCGATCGCCTCGAGCACATGCCTGCGAAAGCACTTGAACCCCCCCGTCAGGTCCCAGATCCGCAGGCCCGTGATCCAACGGGCGTAAATGTTCGCACAGTATGATAGCAACAAGCGGCCCATGGGCCAGTTGACGACCGTCACCTTCCCGTTCAGGTAGCGTGAACCGAGCACCAGGTCGGCCTGAGCGATTGAGTTAAGAAACTCCTTTAAGTGAGCCGGATCGTGGGAGAAGTCCGCATCCATCTCGAACACGTAGTCGTAGCCGCGTTCGAGAGCCCACTTGAACCCGGTGATGTAAGCAGTTCCCAAACCGAGCTTTCCCTCCCGGTGCAGGACGTGCACCCGGGGCTCTTTGGCGGCCATTGCTTCGGCGATCTGGCCGGTGCCGTCCGGGGAGTTGTCATCCACCACCAGGATCTCGAGACGAGGGTCCTGCGCGAGAACTTGTGGAACGACGCTGGGGACGTTCCCAGCCTCGTTATAGGTGGGGACAACGACCAGGCCCCGCTCACCCATGCGGGGCGCGCCGGCGGAATGCCAGGGCGGCTAGCAGGGCTACGAGAAGTGCGGCGAGGGACGTGATGGTCAGCGTTCTCCCGAGCTCGTACAGCTTCGAGTGGAACGTGAGGTCCACCACTTTGGCTCCCGCCGGGACGGCGACCGTGAGGAGACTGTAGTCCCCCCGCAGGACCTGGGCGGGCCCGCCGTCGGCCGCGGCCTCCCAGTCGGGATACCAATTCTCGGCGATCAGCAAGTAGCTGAGTTGCGGGGGAGCCGGGTCGAGCCTCACCGTCATGCGTCCGGGCCGCCACGCGGTTACCGTGGCGCGCGACGAGCTCGGCGGAGGCAGCTCCATCTGCTTCAGGGGCTCCGGCGTAATCGGCTGATCGTTCGTGAGCAGCACGATCCGCGAGAAGTCCATGCGCGGGTGGAGCAGCGTGGGAATCAGGGCCGCCGAGTCGACCTTGATCGCTGCGGGCACGATGCGGGCATAGGGCGCAGGGCTCGTGCGCTCGAACAGATTCACCCGGGCCCCGTCGAAGGTCGTCACAGAGTCGAGCACGCGGTGGAACCCGGGAATCGAGTCTATGGTCCGGCCCCCCGCGGGCAGGATGGCGTAGCGTACTCCCCATAGGTCCCACAGCGGCAGGACACCGAGGTTCCTCGTTTCGTTCTTGCCACCCCACAGCTCGTCGTAGAACCGCAGCTCATTGCCGTGGTACCCGAACAGCTCCGGGATATCAAACGACATCAAAATGGAGCCGTGATATGGTGCCCCCGCGCCCGGCGGCTGGAACACCCGGTATGGCGCCGGCGTCGCGGACACGCGGTTAATCACCTGGTCCCGCGCGAACGGCTTCGTGTACAACCAGAACTGGCGAGCGTTGAGCCAGAGGTCGGTTCCCACGATCAGAATCAACCCCAGTGAAACCAGCCGCGGTGTGAGTCGACGGTGTCCGGGGCCAAGTACGGCGGCCGTGGCCGCAAGGGCTAGCCCGCTCGATACGGCGCCCGATAGTATCGCGGACTGGTCCACACCCGCCCCCTTTGCTGCGGCGAGGGCTGCGGCGATATGGCCGAACACACCGGTCACGCCGAGCAGGGCCACAATCCCGCTGATAATCAGGGCTGGCATCATAATTCGCCTGCTGCTCCCGTCCTTGAGCAACCGCTCGACGCCCAGACCCGCGAGCATGGCAGTGACGAGGGCGACGACGCAGAAGACCATTCCAGGGGCCCGGGTTTTTTTCACGAGCGGCATCACCGTCCACCACACCTTGTAGAATGGCGTGGCGGCGCCAAGACTGATGAGCAGAAACAGGAGCCCGATTCCACCCAGCCACAGGATCTGCCGCCGCCGCTCTCGCACCGTCGCGCCCAGCGCGGCGAGGACCACTACGGGCAGGCCGAGGTACTCGGAATGCAGCTTGAGCGGATTCGAGCCCCAGTAGGTCTCGCGCGAGCCTACGAAGTTCTTGAGGAAGAATTCAGGTACGTGGTCCCACGGGATTGCGAACGAAGACGAGCCTTCAAAACCCGAATAGCCCTGTGCACGAGGGGAGAAGGGGATGTACTCGAAAAATGGCATGATCTGGATGGCCGCGATCCCGAACCCGACGAGCACGGCGATGAGCGCCAGACCGAGCCGCACCACTCGCTCCCCTGTTTTGCTGTCCCCGGCTTCTTCGAGCGTGAGGTAGAGCGCGAACAGTCCGGCGACGATGAGCGAGTAGTAGGCGAGCTGAAAGTGTCCGAGCAGGGTCAACCCGGTGGCCGCGGCCAGCAGTGGATAGCCTTGCCAACGGCGGTCACGCAGCGCCAGCACCAGGGCCAACAAAATGAGCGGCAACATCGTCGATGCGAATAGCTTGCCGTCGTGCCCCGGCGAGGGATACGACGCGATCAAACCAGTAAGCTCGTACGCCAGCCCCCCGACCACGGATCCGGTCCACCCGACACGGAGACGCCGCAACAGCAGGTAGGTAAACAGTCCGGCCAAGATGTAGTGCAGGAAGAAGCTCAAGTTGCCCGCTGTCGTGACCGGAAGGAAAAAGCGTAGCAACCACGTGGGGTAGAAAATGTCTCCGCTTCCGGCGGCTACGAAAGGCATGCCGCCGAAGATCTCCGGATTCCACAGCGGGAGATGCCCGGTGCGCTTGAACCACTCGACGCTCCACGAGTGGAACGAGAAGCCCGCGCTGTACTGATCACTGAACGGGTTCGCGAGCCACATCCCGGCGAACATGGGAAGCGACAGCAACAAGGGCCACAGCGTGAACGCGGCGGTCGCGATCAGTGTGGGCCGACGGGGCTCGTAGAGCGGCGTTTCCACGGGAGCGGTCGGGGCGCCAGGATGGCTCACGGGACGGACTCCTGTGGGCGGTGCCGGAGCGGCAGCGTCAGCAAGGCAGCCGCAGCCTCTGTGAGTGTCAGGAGCACCCGCGACGCCACGCTTACGGCGACCGCGCCGCCGCTCCCGAGGAACGGCGCCAGCAGTCCGACGAGCACGAGCTCGCGGACCCCTACCCCGCCGGGTGCGAACAGGGCCAGCAGGCCGACAATGTAGCCCAGTGTGAACGCACCGATAGCCGTCGTGAGCGGGAGCGACGTGTCGGGAAGGAGCCCCCGGGCGAGCATCCACAGGGCCGCTCCGTACGTCCCCCAGCTCAGCACCGTGAGGATGGTGCTGGCGAAGACCGCGGACGGGGCGAGCGGGTCGAGCGGGGCAACCGGGCTCACCAGACGGCCCAGCCAGAGGGCGGTCGGGCGCCACACGAGCACCAGAATGGTGGCGACGGCGGCGAGGCCGCCGAGGGCCAGCCGAAGCGGCGGCGCGCTATGGGGGGTCACGGCGGCCACCACCGCCACCCCACTGCCGAGCGACACGGCCTGGATTACGAAGGCGGATGCCGCGGCCGGTCCCGGCTCGACGCCGGCCCGCTGGGCCAGGACCACCAGGCCGGCCACGCTCCACACTTTGCCGGGGATGTAGCGGCCCAGATTGGCGACGCTCCAGGTGCGGGCCGCCGGGCCCAGCGCGAGCCGCTGGCCCCAGCCGGCCAGGATGCGGCGCCAGGACTCGACCTGCATCACGTAGGTTAGGAAGACCATGACCACGGACCCGGCGATCCACGCCGGCGCGATCGCGAGCGTGACGTGAAGCGAGCGAAACTCCGACCAGTTGCGGGCGATGGACCGGCCTACGAAGGCCACTACCGCCAGTGTGACGAGGCCCTGGACCACCCAGAGCCAGCGTCGGGCGATCAAGTCTTCACGAACTTGTAGGCGACCGACCGCGCGAGCATCCACCAGGGCGCGGGAATCGGTGGATAGAAGTACGTGCCGCCCCAATCCACGAGGCGGAACCCGTTCATCTCGCCCAAGCGGCTGATTGTCTGGCGCGTCCAACTGTAGATGTGCCCCTGCCTGTCCGGGACGCGGAACAGATTCCAGATGATCTCCTTCACGTGATAGGGATTGGGCACGGAGACCATCCACACGCCCCCGGGTCTGAGCACTCGATGGATCTCGCCCGCCGTACTGTACGCGGTCGGCGTGTGTTCGAGGACCTCGACCATGAAGACGTAGTCGAAGGACGCATCCGGAAACGGCAGCCCGCTCGTGATATCGTGAATCAAGATGTCGGGCGCAGCGAACTCGGGGGCGATGTCGAGTCCCTGATACTTCACGTCGCGCGGCAGGTACTTGCGGAGATCGCCGTTGCGTGAGCCGATGTCGAGCACCGCGCTGCCGGGGCGTACTTGTGCCAGCTGCATGTGCTTGCGAAACCGCATCCGCTCTTCGTCGGCGTTGCGCCAGTTATGGCGTTCGCTATAGAACTTGGTGAGCTCGGGTGACGATGGTGCGATTCGAGTGTTCATGGGTTGGAAAATTACCATGCCCGGAAACCCCGGGAAAGTCGTAGCTTTGTGAAGCTGCCATGCGCATCCTCCACGTGGTCACCGCTTTCCCGCGCACGCCGGACGATGTGATCGTACCCTGGCTCGTCGAGCTGCTGAAGCGGCTCCGGGCAGCCGGACACGACGTGGAAGTGTTCACGTCCTCTTACCGCGGCGCACCCGATCAGGTGTTCGCGGGGATTCCCGTGCATCGGTTTCGGTACTTCCTGCGCCGCTGGGAGAACCTGACGCACGAGGAGACGGCGCTGGATCGGATGAAGCGGTCGCTCTTGTATCGCCTCATGCCCGCCTGTTTCGTGCTCGCCGGCATGGTGGCCATCTGGCGGCTGTGTCGCCGAGCCCGGTACGACGTCATCCACGTGCACTGGCCGCTGCCGCTGGCGCTGTTCGGATGGGCGGCGCAGCGTGCCCGCCCCGCGCGCCTGGTCACGACGTTCTACGGTGTGGAGCTGCGGTGGGTGAAGGGGACCCTGCCCTTCCTCAAGGGCTTTCTCGCGTGGGCCGCGCGACGCTCGGACCGCGTGGTCGCGATCTCGAACTATACCGCGGGCGAGCTGCGAGAGCTCGCCGACGTGCCCATCGAGGTCATTCCGTACACGGCGTCGCTTCCCGAGGTGAACGCCTCCTCGGCGGCGCGGGACGGCGCTGGTCCCGTGCTCTTCGTGGGCCGGCTGGTGGAGCGCAAGGGCGTCGCCCACCTGATCGAGGCGATTGCACGCTTGGGGCCCACGGGGCCGCAGCTCGAAATCGTAGGCGAAGGGCCGGAGCGCCCCGCGTTGGAAGCGCTGGCGCACCGGCTCGGCGTCGCACAACAGGTGATGTTCCGAGGGAAGGTCGCGCCCCACGAGCTGCAGGCGAGCTACGCGCGGGCAGCCGTGTGTGTGCTGCCGTCGGTGCTCGACGCCCGCGGAGACACGGAGGGCCTGGGCGTCGTGCTGCTCGAGGCGATGAACCACGGGACGCCGGTAATTGCGAGCCGGGTCGGCGGCATTCCGGACATCGTGGAGGACGGGGTGTCGGGGCTGCTGGTCCCGCCGGGAGACGCGGACGCGCTCGCGGCGGCGCTGCGCCGGGTTGGCGACGACCCCGCCCTGGCGCACCGGTTGGGGGAGTCCGGCCGGCGCCGGCTACGCGAGCAGTTCAGCTGGCCGGCGATCGTGCAGCGGTGGCTGGACCTCTACGCCGGGCTCGTGACCCGGCCCCGCTATGAGCCGCCGGGGCCCACCGAGGGGGGTGAACCGTCCGGGGCGCGCAGGCGTAACTGATCGATCTCGCGCTGTAGTGCGCGCACCTCCTCCCGCATCCCGGCCAGCATCTCCCCTACGAAGCCGAAGCCGAAGAGCGCGATACCCGATATCACGAGCACCATGATCAGGTCGAGCAGCGGTCGGAACCCGACGTGGGGGGGCCCGAACCGCAGCCAGAGCGCGACGACGCCCACCAGAAAGCCCAGCAGGAACAGCAACGCTCCCGCCACGCCGAAGAACAGCATCGGCTTGCGGCCGAAGCGCAGCTGGAACCAGACGGAGACGAGATCCAGCACGCCCACGGGAATGCGCGCGATGCCGAACTTCGACTTTCCCGCCCGCCGTGGGTAGAGCGGGACCGGACGCTCCGCCAGCCGGAAGCCCTGCGCCGCCGCGATGACCACCATGAAACGATGCCAGTCCGGCCGCCTCGTCAGGCCGTCCATCACCTCGCGCCGGTACGCTTTCACTGAGTTCAAGTCGGTAACCCGGACACCGAACAGCCAGCGGCACAGCCCGTTGTAGACCCACGAGACGAACCGCTTGTCGTAGTGGCCTTGCTTCGTGCCGGTGACCACATCGGCCGCGTCGTCCAGGATGGGCTGCACCAAGCTGGGAATGTCGCTGGGGCGGTACTGTAGGTCGGCTGGATAGAACACGAGGACCCGCCCGCGGGCCGCATCGGCGCCGGACGCCAGCGCGTCGGCGATGCCGCGCTGACTGCGGTGGCTCACAACCCGCAGGAACGGATGCTTGGCCGCGAGGTCGCGCAGTATGTCCGCGGTGCCATCGCGACTGCCGTCGTCGATCACGACGATCTCGCAGGAATAGGGCAGCGGCAGCAGCGCCTCACGCGCCTGGCGCACGAATTCGGGCAGGTTTTCGGCCTCGTCCTTGGCGGGGACCAGGACGCTCACCTCGGGAAGGGCCGCGCCGGTGGCGAGGCTCACAGCCGCTTACGCATGCGGGCCGGAAGGATGCTCAGCTGGTCGCGGTATTTCGCCACGGTCCGCCGTGCGATCTTGACGCCCTTTTGCGCGAACATCTCCACGATTTGCTGGTCGGTGAGCGGGTTCTTGGGGTCCTCGTCGGCCACCATCTTCTGGATTTGCGCGCGGATGGCGCGGGCGCTGGCGTCTTCGCCGGTGGTGGTCGAGAGGCCGCTCGAGAAGAAGAACTTGAGCGGCAGGAGCCCGCGCGGCGTCTGCACGTACTTCTCGTTCGTCACGCGGCTGACGGTGCTCTCGTGCATGTTGATGACGTCGGCCACCTCGCGCAGCGTGAGCGGCTTGAGGTATTCGACGCCCTTCTCGAAGAACTCGCGCTGACGATCGACGATGAAGTTCATGACCTTGAGCATCGTCTGGCGGCGCTGCTCGATGGCCTGGATCATCCAGTGCGCGCTGTTCATGCGCTGGTTGATGAAATCTTTGTTCTCGCCCTGGAACTTCTTCTTGTCGCGCGCGATGTCCTGATAGGTCTTCGAGATGCGCAGCCGGGGCAGCCCGGAGTCGTTCAGGAACACCTTGTACTGCCCGTCGATCTTCTCGACGACCAAATCGGGGATGATGTACGCCTCGTTGGCCGAGGAGTGCTGCAGACCGGGCTTGGGATCGAGCTTGGCCAGCTCGTCGGCGACCTTCTGTACCTCGGCCGCGTCCAGGCCGAACCGCTTACCGAGATCGCTCCAGCGGTGCGCCTTGAGATCCTCAAACGCCTCACGGACCAGCCGGTAGGCGAGGGTGTCGGTTTCGCTGCGGGACTCGAGCTGGAGCATCAGACACTCGCGCAGGTCCCGGGCGCCGACCCCCGGAGGGTCGAGCTTCTGGATGACGCGGAGCATTTCCTCCGCCTCGGCCAGCGTGTACGGCTGGGGGACCACATCCCGCTCCGATTCGTCGGCATGGGCTTGGAGCACCTGATTCACGCCGTTCGCGATCTCCTCGAGGGTGGCGCCGAGGTAGCCGTCTTCCGCGATGTTCCCGATGAACTCTTCGGCCAGGAGCTGCTGGCGGGGCGTGAGGTCGAGCAGGCGCATCTGCTCGCGCAGGTGGTCGGTAAGGTCCTTGGCCTCGACCGGCACCGGCTCGACGTACTCGCGGGCTTCGCTCATGTCGCGCGGCGGTGCGCCCTGGTCGCCGCCGTCGTCCAGCAGGATCTCCTCCCAGTTGGGCTCGTCGTTCTTCTCGGCTTCCTTCTTGTCCTCCTTGGCTTCCTCCGCCAACGGCACTTCCGTTTCGTCCTCCGCCTCGAGCAGCTCGAGGAACGGATTGCCGAGCAGCTCCTGCTTCAAGTGCTGCTGCAGGTCGAGCAGCGGCATGTACAACAGGTCCATCGCCTGATACAGCCGCGGATTGATCCGCAGCTGCTGCGACAGCGCCGCGTGCTGCTGCAGGCCGGTCTTCATGCCGCCTGGGTGAGACGCGCGCGCAGCCGCGCGGTGAGGGTGGGCCCGAGATACAGGTTGGCCACCCTGTCGTCGAACACGAGCTCACGCACCGTGCCCGCGACCTGCACCCTGCCTTCGAACATGATGTAGGCCCGGTCCACGATATCGAGCGTTTGCTCCACGTTGTGGTCGGTGATCAGCACGCCGATGCCGCGATGGCGCAGCCCGGCCACGATGGTCTGAATGTCGTGCACCGCGATGGGATCGACGCCGGCGAACGGCTCGTCCAGCAGCATGAATTTGGGCTCGGTGACGAGCGCGCGCGTGATCTCGAGGCGGCGCCGCTCGCCCCCCGAGAGCTGGAACCCCTTCTGCCGCCGCAGATGCTTGATCGCCAGCTCGTCGAGCAGCCGCTCCAGGCGCTCGCGACGCTCAGCGTCGGCCAGCGGCAGGGTCTCGAGGATCGCCCGGACGTTGTCCTCGACGGTGAGCTTGCGAAACACCGACGGCTCCTGGGCCAGGTAGCCGATCCCCATTCGGGCCCGGCGGTACATCGGCTCCGCCGTGATGTCGCGGCCGTCGAGCCCGATCTGCCCGCCGTCGGGCCGGATCAGACCGGTGATCATGTAGAAGGTCGTGGTCTTCCCCGCCCCATTGGGCCCGAGCAGCCCGACAATTTCCCCTTGCGCGAGCTGTACGCTCACGTCATTCACCACCGGGCGACCTTTGTAGACCTTCAACAACCCGCTCGCCGTGAGACGGCTGCCGTCGCTCACCGCCGGGCGGTCGCTGCCTACCGGCTCGGCCCGCGCGAGCGCGCGCTCGGCGGCGTCGAGCAACCGGTCGGCGCTCACGGCGCGATCCGCGGCGATCTCCGCCCAGGCATCGACCGTGAACGCGATAGGGGCGCTGTCCCCCAGCGCGGCCGCCGCGTAGGTCACCACTTTCATCAAGGCCAAACGGGGCAGCACCGACGTGCGCAGGCTGGTCCGGAATTCCTCGACCGACAGCCCACCCAGCTCCGTGAGACCTCCCTCGCGCGAGTGGGCGCGGAGCGTGAGGAACTCCTCACGGTAGGCGATGGCCAGCTGGCTGAATGGGGCGTGGCCCTGCTCGTCCGCCACGCGGGCGAGCGCGGCGGCGGCGAGCGGCAGCGACGAATCACGTGCCGCGATCAGGTCGGTGAGGTGCCGGGAGGAGACGGGCGCGGTCATGGGCGGGGTTTCTTTTTCGTCGTAGCCGCCGTTTTGGTCGTGTCCGCCTTTTTCGTCGTGTCCGGGGCCGGCGGCCGCGGCTCGAGCTGGACGCCATCGGCGCGTCCCGTGACCGTAACGCGATCGACCTTGTCGCCCTTCAGGACCACGTCGATGACCTTACCGCGGGAGTAGTTCACGGACGGGCCCGTCGAGTCGCGCTCGCTCGCCAGATGGGTGAAGGAGCGGGCGGGTGAGCCGCGAGAGATGAGTCGATACAACTTGCTCCTCGGCGTGCCGGTCGAGTCGGCGACCTGCGTCCAGCGGGCCGTGAGCGAATCGCCGGCAATCCAGTCGACCTCGCTGGAGTCCCCCTTTGAGGACTCCTTCTTTGCGGGCTCCTTCTTGGACGTCGAGTAGGCGTGTCCGAAGGCGCGCGCCTCGGTGAGCACTTCATCCGGGAGATCGAGGGCGAGTGAATCGGAGACGATCGTGTTGCGTGTCGACACGGCCCGTGCGTGGACCGAGTCCTTGGGTCCCCAAGCGAACGCCTGCTGCAGCTTCTTCCGGTCCAGGTGCAGGTGGATTGTGTCCGCCGTGAGGCGCCAGTCGGCCCCGGTGCCGACGCCGTCGCCCAGCGCCTTCACGAGGCGAATTTCCTGCCCCTGGAGCCCGAGCTCGATGCGCGTGCCGGTGAGCGCGTAGGGCCGGGCGCCCTTCCCTTCCACGCGGGGCTTGCCGACCAGCACGGCGAATCCCGTCGTCTGGTCGAGCTGCATAGAGTCGCCGCGGGCCGCGAAATCGCTTCGATCGATGGTCACCTTCCCGCCGCCCCACATCCGGTCGTTCCCCTTGAAGCGCACCCGGTCGGCCACGATGATGTACGGCTCCCCGCCCCCGGAATCCGCGGTCGCGTGGTAGTCGATGGTCGGTCGACCCGATGCGTACATGTCGAGCGTGTCGCGCACGCCTCTGATGGCGCGGTAGTACGTCAGGTTGGGCCCGCGCAGCACCGACCCCGTGCTCCGATTCACGGCGATGACGTTCTTGTGCGCCTCGAGCCGTTCCTGTCCCATGAAGTAGGCGGCCGTGGTCGCGTCGAGCGTCATCGCGGTGTCCCGGATGTGCACGGGATTTCTCTGGCCCAGCATGTCGAACCGCTTCACGCCGGCGAACCAGGCCACGCTGTCGGAAGCGAGGGTGCTGCTGGTGCC
>DATNOH010000147.1:0-2097 GCA_035601435.1 Gemmatimonadales bacterium
GGGAACGCCTCGGCGACCTGAACGCCGCGCGCCACCGCCTCCTCCACCACCGGCAGCTTCGACCGCGCCGGCTCCGTGGCCCCCACGATCTCGCGCCGCCGGAACAGCTCGTCGCGCGGGCCCAACAGCGGATGGTCGAGACACCCCTCGCACGGCAGGATGTCCACGAAGCCGAGATCGAGCCGGTCCACCGCCACCGCGTGCGCGATGGCCCCCAAGCCGCTCAAGCCACGGACCTTGCGGAACCGTCGGCTGGCCTGGGTCTCCTCGAGCAGCACCTCGAGCGGCAGCCCGCCCGCCATGCTCAGGTGGCGGCGCCGCTCCTCCGGCACGCGGGTGAAGTACTCGGCCTGCTCCGCCACCACGATGCCGCGCCGCTGGAAGATGCCGTCCAGCTCCTGGAACGTGACCGCCGCGTCCACGTCCGGCCCGCCCTCCGTGAGGCACACCCCGGCGTACACCACCGGGGTGCCGGCGCCATACAGCCGCTTCAGGTAGCGCGCCTCGGCGGCGATGGGCGTGGCCACCGGGGCGAGGTAGGGGATCAGCTCGGGGTACTGGGTCCGCACCGTTTCCACGATCACCGGACAGGTGCTGCGGATCATGGTGCCCCAGTCGCCGTCGGCCCAGAGGGCGCGGTATTCCTGCGCCACCAGCTCGTCGCCCAGCACGCCGCGGTGCACCGTGCGGAATCCCGCGGCGTAGCAGGCGTTCACCACCTGATTGGGCGCCGCGGGATAGAAGTGGACGGCGGATTCGACCGACAGGATCAGCGCCGCACGCCCCGCCAGCGCCAGCTCGAGCGCGCGCGGCACGTCGCCCAGCGCCTCGATCGCGTCGTGCGGGCACGCCGGCAGGCACAGCCCGCAGCGGGTGCACGCCTCGTCCACTATCCGCACGATGGCGCCTTCGACCGCCACGGCGTCGGCTGGGCACACGCGTACGCAGGCCATACAGGCCACGCACGAGTCGGGTTTTATCCTAAAGTCCACGAGACAACCGGCCGGGGCGCTGCGGCTCTCCGAGCAACGTCGAGCAAGGGCGCCGTAAGATGGACGCCCCGGCACTGCATGTCAATAGCGGCACGGACGTCAACTCTTTGGTGGAGCGTGATTTAGACGAGCTGGTACGCCTTGAGCTTGCGGTACAGCGTGCGCTCGCCGATCCCCAGGATCTCGGCCGCCTTGCGACGATTGCCCTGCGTCTCGCGCAACGCGGCCTCGATCGCCGCCCGCTCCACATCCGCCATTGTCATGCCGGGGCGGTACAGCACGTCGGCCTCGGGCGCGCCGGCCTGCGCCTCGCCTGAAGTGACCGCGCTAACTCCCGACCCGGGGCCCACCTCGATAACCTCGACGCGCCCGGGCCGGTCCTCCAGGCGTCGCCGCAGCTCTTCGACCTGTAACTTAAGCTCCACAAGACTGCGGAAGATGAACTCCAACTCCTGAGCGCCCACCGCCCCTGCCCCGCCTACGTCGCGGCTGGGCCCGAGCAGCCGCATCGGCAGGATGCTGCCGTGCTCGCGGATGTCTTTGGGGATGTCGCTCGCGCGGATCTCTCCTTCGGGCGCGAGCACCACCATCGACTCGATGAGGTTACCCAGCTGGCGGATGTTGCCGGGCCACTCGGCGTCCACCAGGATCTGCAGCGCCTCCGGCGTGATGCCCCGGAACGCGCGGCCGTGCTGCTTCGCGAACTCCGCGACGAAGCGCCGCACCAGCAGCGGGATGTCGGTCTTGCGCTCGCGCAACGGCGGCAGATAGATGGAGAGGACGTTGAGCCGGTAGAACAGGTCGTCGCGGAACCGCCCCAGCGCGACCTCTTCCTTGAGCGACTTGTTGGTCGCGGCGATGACGCGCACGTCCACCTTGATCGCCTGCGTGCCGCCCACGCGGAAAAACGTCCGGTCCTCGAGCACCCGCAACGTCTTCACCTGGGTGGCCGGCGCCATCTCCCCTACCTCGTCGAGAAAGATGGTGCCTTCGTCCGCCAGCTCGAACCGGCCCAGCCGCCGCTCCGCGGCCCCGGTGAACGCGCCCTTCTCGTGGCCGAACAGCTCGCTCTCGAGCAGGGTGTCGGGGATGGCGGCGCAGTTCA
>DATNOH010000148.1:0-5394 GCA_035601435.1 Gemmatimonadales bacterium
GTGGATCCGCGGCTGGTCCAGGACGGACGAGCAATGGATGGCCATGAAGGCCGCCAAGCATGGTGTGGTGCTCGGAGGGGACTCTGAGCGGCTACTCGCCGAGGTCGACGAGCTGAAGCGTCGCTTGGCGGAGGTCGAAGAACGGCTCGACTTCACCGAGCGCCTGCTCGCGAAGGATCGCGATCCCCAACGGCTCGCGGGGCCGCGCTAGAGGACATGGAAGACATCCTCGCGCTCATTCTCATTTTCGGTGGTGGTGCCTGCATCGCGCTGTCCTTCTCGCCGATCGGCCGCGCGCTGGCCGACCGGATCCGCGGCAAGAGCGCGACGCCCGGTGGCGCCGACATGCGCAGCGAGCTTGCCGAGCACAAGGAGACGCTCGACCAGGAGCTCGAGGCCGTGCGGCGCGAGGTGGCCGAGCTCGCGGAGCGCATGGACTTCGCCGAGCGCCTGCTGGCGCAGAACCGCGAGGGTCAAAGGATCGGACCGGGCCAATGAACGCAGGTGAGCTGGGCGTCCTGATCCCTATTATCGCGGTCGGCGGCTTCTTCGCGTGGATGATCGCCTTGACCTTGAGCAAGACGTACACGGCGAAGCTCAAGGCCCAGACCGCTCCGGCTGGCGCCACGGGGCAGGAGGAGGTTCTGGCGGCGATCGACGAGCTGCGGCGCGAAGTGGCGGAACTCGCGGAGCGGGTAGATTTTACGGAGCGGTTGCTGGCCAAGGCACGGGACGCAGAGGCGGGGAAACTGGGCCCGGGCGAAAGGCGTACGGCGTCCACATGATGCAGACCCCCATGCCGCCGCCGCTTCCGGGGTTGGACCCGAACCTGGTGTTCAACGAGGTCGTGCCGATCATCGCGGCGGTGGTCATCATCCTGGCGCTGGCGGTGGCGCTGCGGGGCATCTTGCGGTCACCGGTGGGGGAGGCGATCGCCGAGCGGATCAGGACGCGGGTGCAACGGCGAGGGAGCGTCGGGGGCGATGATCCCCAGCGCGTGGCAGAGCTGGAAGCGCAGGTATCGCACCTCCAAGGGCAGGTCTCCGAGCTCGCCGAGCGCATAGATTTCGCCGAGCGCATGCTCGCCGAGCGGCGGGAGCGTAAGTTGGGCGCGGGGCAGTGAGGCCCAGCCACCACACCGAGGGCTGACATGGGAATCTTTGACCGTCTCTCGACGCTGATCCGGTCGAACATCACCGACCTGATCAATCGTGCCGAGAATCCGGAAAAGATGCTGAACCAGCTGATCGTCGACATGCGGAGTCAGCTGGCAAAGGCGAAGCAACAGGTGGCGGCGGCCATCGCGGACGAGAAGCGCCTCTCGGCGCAGGTGGACACCGAGAAGAAGAGCGCCGAGGACTGGGAGCGCCGGGCGGTGCTGGCCGTGCAGGAAGGGCGGGACGACCTCGCGAAGCAGGCCTTGCTGCGCCACAACGAGCACGCGCAGGGCGCGGTGCAGCTGCACGAGACGTGGGTGAAGCACCGCGAGGAGACCGAGAAGCTCAAGCTCTCGCTCCGCCAGCTGAACGACCGGATCGAGGAGGCGAAGCGCAAGAAGAACATCCTGATCGCGCGGCAGAAACGCGCCGAGGCGCACAAGCGCATTCAGGAGACCATGTCGTCGATCGGCGACAAGAGCGTGTTCGAGACGTTCGAGCGCATGACCGAGCAGATCGAGCACGAGGAGCGCAAGCTGATCGCGGCAGCGGAGGTGAACGAGGACCTCTCCGGCGATACGCTCGTCAAGCAGTTCCAGGGCCTGGAAGTGAGAGCGGACGCCGATCAGCAGCTGATCGAGCTCAAGCGCAAGATGGGGCTCCTCCCGGCGGCGTCCCCCGGCGAGTCGAAGCAGCTGGGCAAGGGAGCGGCGGACGCGGAGCTGGTCGAGGATGACGACGCTCCCCCCGAGCGGCCCCGCTGAACACTGAGTCGTCGACCGGTTCGCGGTTGTCGGGCGCCACGTTCGTGGCGCTCTTCGTTGCCGCCCTGGCCATCTGGTTCGTCATCCGGGTGGTCGAAGTCCTGCTCCTCGTCTTCATCGCCGTGCTGTGCGCGGTGTACCTCTCGGCCATCACCGACGTGCTGGAGCGGCGCTTCCGGCTGGCGCGCTCGCTGGGCCTCACCGCCGCGGTGCTCGCGACGCTCGCCGCGGTGGTGGGGATCGGCGCCCTCCTAGCGGCTCCGGTCATCGACCAGACGCAGGCCCTGATTTCGGGGCTGCCCCAGACGCTCACCAACATCCAGAACGAGATCGCGCGCTGGGCGCGTGAGTATCCCGTGCTGCGGAGCACCGAGCTCGCCAATCCGCAATCCGGGGTGGTGGCTAGCCTGATCGACGATGCCGCGAGCTTCCTGCGCGGGTCGATCCTCCCGTACGTCACCGCCGGCGGCAAGCTGTTCGTCGAGGGCGCGAGCGTCGTCGTGATGGCCTTGTATCTCGCGCGCCAGCCGCGCCTGTATCGCGACGGCATCCTGTTGCTCGTCTCGCCCAAGCATCGCCCAGTCGCCGCCCGGATCCTCGACGACCTGGGCGCTACGTTGCGGGCCTGGGTGGTCGGTCAGCTCCTCGCCATGATGGTGCTCGCCTTCCTGACCGCGCTCGGACTGTGGATCCTCGGCGTGCCCTACTGGCTCGCGTTCGGCATCTTCACCGGTCTCGTGGCCGTGGTCCCGTTCTTCGGGACGCTGGTGTCGACGCTGCTCCCCGCGCTGTTCGTCGTCGGCACGGGCGACTGGCTGCGGGTGCTCGCGGTGATCGTGCTGGGCGTCGTAGTGCACGTCCTCGAGGCCAACTTCGTGGTACCGCGCATTATGCAGCGCCAGATCTCGCTGCCCCCGGTGCTCACGATCGCGAGCGTGCTGACCATGGGGACCCTGATCGGCGTCGTAGGCCTCGTGGTCGCAGTGCCCGTGCTCGCTGTGACCATGGTGATTGTGCGTCACGTGGTGCAGGGCGAGATCTACGGCGACGCCGAACACGTCGAGCCTGCGGTACTCCGCAACACGTCCGAATTCCGCACGCCCAGGACCTCGACGGCCGCCTGATGCCCGCTGCAAACAAGCATCGCTTTCTGATCATCGCCGACCGGCAGTTCGAGCCGATGACGTCCAAGACGGCCAATTGCTGCATTCGCTACATGCCCGAGCAGATCGTCGGCGTGTTAGACCGGACCCAGGCGGGCAAGACCGTGCAGCAGGTGCTGGGGTTCGGAGGCGCGCTCCCGGTCGTGGGCAATTTCGAGCAAGGCCTCCGCCTGGGAGCGACGGCGGTGCTGATCGGAATCGCGCCGATGGGCGGCCGGCTCCCGGCCGAATGGCGCGGCTGGCTGCGCACCGCGCTCGAGCGCGGGCTCGAGATCTGGAGCGGGCTGCACACGTTCATCGGCGACGACCCCGAGCTGGGGGCGCTCGCGCGGGAGCGGGGGGTGCGGATCTTCGACGCGCGGAAGCCACCGGCGAACCTGCCGGTGGCCGATGGGCTCGCGGCCGAGGTCGATGCGTACGTCGTGCACACCGTGGGATCCGACTGCAACGTCGGCAAGATGACCGCCCAGGTCGAGCTGCGGAACGCCTTGATCAAGCGCGGCCATCGCACGCGCTTCGTGGCCACAGGGCAGACGGGCATTTTCATCGAGGGGTGGGGGATCGCGGTGGACGCAGTGGTGGCCGACTTCATTGCCGGGGCGTCCGAGTGGCTGGTGCTCGAGGCGGCGAAGGACGCCGATATCATCCTCGTCGAAGGACAGGGGAGCCTGATTCACCCGGGCTATTCCGGCGTGACGCTCGGCTTGCTGCACGGCTCGTGTCCCGACGCGCTCATCCTATGCCATCAGGCGACACGCGACTACATCGGCGATTACCACGGCCGCGAGCCGTGGGTGAAAATTCCCCCCCTCCCCGAGCTGGTGGAGATCTACGAACGCGCCGCCGCGCCCGTCCACCCGACGAAAGTGATCGGAATCTGTCTCAACACGGTTGACATGAACGACGCCCAGGCACGCGCCGCGGTGACGCGCGCGGCGGAGGAGACCGGCCTGCCGGCCACCGATCCCGTGCGTTTCGGCGCGGCCCCACTGGTGGAGGCGATCGTGCAGGGGGCGATGGCCGCCAAGTAAGGATGCGGGATGCGGCGATCGGATGTCGCTCGCGCGACCGCCGCAGGTAGCGTCGCCGGATGCCCGTGCCGGCGCCTCGCATCGCCGATGCTCCCCTCCTCGTCGTGACGGACGTCGCGGCGCGCCTGGTCCGGCGCGGGCTGCTGACGCCGGCGGAGGCCGCCGGCTGGTGGCGCTCCGCCCGCGTGACGGTGTTCCGGTTCGGTCCCGTGGTGTGCGATCCGCCGCCGGGCACGCGCGGGATCGACACGCATTGCGACCTGGTGCCGGCGCGCACGCGTTGACCTTGCCCCTAGGGCGGTCCTACGTTTCAGCCGCACCGATGACCCTCGCGCTCTACAATACCCTCACCCGCCGCGTCGAGCCGTTCGCGCCGCTCGCGCCTCCGCGCGTCACACTCTACACCTGCGGCCCGACGGTCTGGAACTACGCGCACATCGGCAACTTCCGCACGTTCCTGTTCGAGGATCTGCTGCGCCGCTATCTCACGTATTCGGGCTACGACGTGTTTCACATCATGAATCTCACGGACGTCGACGACCGCACCATCAAGGCCGCGGCGGCCGCGGGCAAACGACTCGAGGATCACACGGCGCCGTTCGTGGAGGCGTTCTTCCAGGATCGCGACTACCTGCGAATCACGCCGGCGCACGTCTACCCGCGCGCCACCCAGTCGGTGCCCGCGATGGTGCGGCTGGTCGAGCGCCTGCTCGAGCGGGGTGTGGCGTACAAGGGCGAGGATGGATCGATCTATTTCGCGATCGCCAAGTTCCCGACCTACGGACGGCTGTCGCGGCTGGACACGCGAGAGCTCAAGGTGGGCGCGCGCGTCGCCAGCGACGAGTACGCCAAGGACGATCCGCGCGATTTCGCGCTATGGAAGAAGGCCGAGCCGGTGGACGAGCAAGTCGGCGCCGCGTGGGACGCGCCGTTCGGGCGGGGCCGGCCGGGGTGGCACCTCGAGTGCTCCGCCATGTCGCTCGAGCAGGTCGGCAAGTGTTGCCGCACCGAGACGCTCGACGTGCACGCCGGCGGCGTCGACTTGATCTTCCCCCATCACGAAGACGAGATCGCGCAGTCCGAAGCGGCCACGGGGAAGCCGTTCGCCCGCTTCTGGCTGCACGGCGAGTTCCTGAATGTGCGCGGCACGAAGATGTCGAAGCGGTTCGGGAATTTTCTCACGGCGCGCGATCTGCGCGATCAGGGTGTGGACGCGGCGGCGGTGCGGTTGCTGTTTTGGCAGACGCATTACCGCAAGGCGCTCGACTTCACCGACGAC
>DATNOH010000149.1:0-3120 GCA_035601435.1 Gemmatimonadales bacterium
CTTGAGCTTTACTTCGATAGACGCGGGCAGCGGGTTGCGCTCGAGCTCCTGCAGCACATCGCGGAACTCGACCAGCTCGGCCCGCGCCCGCGCCAGCGCCGAGTCCTCGCTCACGTAGACGGCCGAGTGGACTTCGGGGAAGGCCTCGATGTCCTTTTCAGCGAGTGTGATGGATTCGATCGGCGTGCCGGGCAGCAGGTAAGCCACGATCTCCACGCGCTCGGCGACGCCGCGCAGCGCATTCTGCAGGTTCACGGCCACGAGCCCGAACAGGCCGACCACGAACAGCGAGAACGCGATGGTCGTCACTGAGAGCGCTGAGAGCAGCGGCGCGCGCCGGAAGGCGAGCAGGGCTTCGCGAATCGTGAGGTTCACGGCGTCGCCGTCTGGTCGCGCGGCTCGTCCACGGCGGAGTCGTACACCAGCGCTCCCTCCTGCAACTCGATCACCCGGTACGGGGCCTGGCGCACGAGGTCGAGATCGTGTGTGGCCATCACCACGGCGGTGCCGCTGGCATTGATGTCACGCAGCAGCTGGAACACGCCGCGCGTGGCGCGCTCGTCCAGGTTGCCGGTCGGCTCGTCGGCCAGCAGCACGCTCGGCTCGTTCACGAGCGCCCGCGCGATGGCGACCCGCTGCTGCTCGCCGCCCGACAGCTCGCGGGGATAGGCCTGCGCCTTGGCGGCCAGCCCGACCTGCGTGAGGACGCGCATCACGCGCGCCGAGATCGACGAGCGCCGCGCGCCGGTCACTTCGAGCGCGAAGGCGACGTTCTCCTCCGCGGGCCGGTCCTCGAGCAGACGGAAATCCTGGAACACGATGCCCAGCCGGCGGCGCAGCATGGGGACGTCGCGAGGCCGCAGCTCCGCCACGTTGAAGCCGGAGACGCGCACCTCGCCGCTCGTCACGGGCTCTTCCGCGTACACCAGCTTGAGGACGGTGGATTTGCCGGCGCCGGAATGGCCGGTGAGAAACACGAACTCGCCCTTCGCGATGTGGAACGACACGTCCTTCAGGGCGAGCCCACCCTTGGGGAAGGCCTTGAAGACATTCGTGAACTTGATCACTTACAGCTGCGCCAGCGCTTGCGCGAAGTCCGCGATGATGTCGTCCGAGTCCTCCAGTCCGATCGAAAATCTCAGGAAGCCGTCCGCAATGCCAGCCCGGGCGCGGGCGTCGGGCGTGAGCCCCGCGTGCGACGTGAGCCGCGGCTCGGACACGAGCGTTTCGACGCCTCCGAGGCTCGGCGCGTGCGTCGCGATCGTGAGCGCACGCAGGAACCGCTCCGCCGCCCGCGCGCCCCCCTTGAGCTCGACCCCCAGCATACCCCCGAAGCCGTTGAGGATCCGCTTCGCCACGTCGTGATCGGCGTGCGACGGGAGCCCGGGGTAGTGCACCGCGATGAACTGCGGCTGCTCGGCGCACCACTGGGCCAGCGCGAGCGCGGTCTGGTTCTGCCGTGCCACGCGCACGGCGAGGGTCTTCATCCCGCGATCGATCAGCCACGCCGCCATCGGGTCCAGCGCTTGACCCCATACGTGCAGCAGCTTGCGGACCTCCTCGATCACCGACTCGCTGCCTACCACCGCGCCCGCGAGCACGTCGGAGTGGCCGTTCAGGTATTTCGTGGCGCTGTGAATCACCACATCCGCGCCGTGCTCGAGCGGCCGGTAGTTCAACGGTGTGGCGAAGGTCGAGTCGACCACCAGGGCCAGACCCTCGGTCTTGCACAGCGCGGCGATCGGCTCGACGTCGAGCACGCGGATCAGGGGATTGGTCGGCGTCTCGACAAAGATCGCGCGGGTGTTCTTCTTGAGCCCGCGCTTCCAGGTGCGCTGCTCCAGTGGATTGACGAACGACACATCGATGCCGAAGCGGCCGAATTCCTGCGCGAACAGCCGCTGCACTCCGCCGTAGATCCACTCGCTCGAGAGCAGGTGGTCGCCGGGCCGCAGGACCGCGAGGTGCGACAGGGCGATCGCGCCCATCCCGCTGCCCACGAACAGCGCCGCCTCGCCGCCCTCGAGCAGCGCGAGACGTTTGGCGATCGCCACGTGGTTGGGGTTGTTGCCGTAGCGGGCGTAGATGACTTCCTGGGACGACCCGACGGGATTGGTGAAGGTGGCGCTCTGATACAGCGGGACCACCACGGGCGCCCAGTCGGGGCGCGCCTCAGGGTCGCCGTGCACCGCGCGGGTCGAAAAGCCGAGGCGACGCTTCACGTCAGCGTGAAGGTCCCTCCGGGCGCGCGCACCGCCAGGCGCCGAACCACCAGCTCCTCGAGCAGCGCCGCCGCCGCGTCGGGGGCCCCCACCGCTTCCAGCGTGCCGTCGGGCCGCTCCATCAGCACCGCGAGCCGATGGCCGGCCAGCACCGGCTCGATCGCTTCGCGGTGTCCGTCCGAGATGCCGGTGAGGACCAGCACGCCCGGCCGGCTCCGCAACAGCTTCGCCACGATCTCGTCGGCGCAGGAATAGTCGATGCACCCCACGCGCGTGAAATCGATGCGGGCGACGGCGCCGTCCCCTGCGGCGGTGGCCATCGCCCGCTCGATGCATTCGCGCACCACGCGCCCCGTCGGACGCGTGACCAGGTCCGTATAGATGCCCGACACCGATTCCTGGAGCACTGCGTGCACGTCGATGTGCTGTATCACGGCTTGGTGGACCCCTGCTCCGGTATGATGATGAGCACCTGGGCGCCCGGGAACGCCGGGAGCCCGTCCTTCAATGGCACGTCGTCGTCCCACTTGGGCACGATCGCGATGCGGGCCGTCCCGCTGCGGATCGCGATCTTACCGTCCCAACGGGCCAGATAACGGCGGATGCCGGCGAGCCCCTGACCGCGGCCCGGATCGCGGAATCGGCTGACGCCCTGGATCAGCGCGGCTTCGAGTGCAGCCGCGTCCCCCCAGCGCGCCCCGAAGCGCTTGCTCTGCGTCGGCTCGAGGGAATGACGGAACCCTACCCCTGCGTCCGCCACCGCGATCACGACCACCCGCTTCGCGAGCTTGCGGCGCCAGTGGTACGCCTGCACCGCCACCCAGCCGCCCGTGCCCGCGTGTTCTACAATATTCTGACACGCCTCTGAAAGCGCCATAGCGAAGCCCATCGTCGCCTT
>DATNOH010000150.1:0-4661 GCA_035601435.1 Gemmatimonadales bacterium
CTGCCGGCGCCGCAACACGAACACCGCCGCGGCCGCCAGGGCGTAAAACGGGAAAATCGCGACCACGAACTGATCGGCCAGCTGCTCGTAGTTCAGGAACAACACCCACACCACGCCGAGGACGGCGGTCACCACGATCGACACCGACGGCGTCTTGAAACGGGGATGCACGCGGGCCACGGCCTTGAAGAGCATGCCGTCGTCGGCCATCGCGAAGAAGATGCGGGGCGAGGTGAGAATCGATCCGAGCAGCGTGCTGAACGTCGCGACCATCACGACGATCGCCACGAGCCCCACCCCTGCCCGCCCGATGATCAGCTGGGCCGCGTCCGCCGCCACCAGCGGCGAGCGCGCCATCTGCCCGATCGGGATGAGGTAGAGATACGCGGCGTTGACGAGCAAATAGATCGCGATCACGGCCGTCGTCCCGAGTATCAGCGCGCGCGGTAGGTTGCGCTCGGGGTCCTGCACTTCGCCGCCCACGAACGACAGGTCGCCCCAGCCGTCGTAGACCCACAGCACCGACACCAGCGAGAGCCCGAACAGGCCCGCGGTGGGAGTTCCCGCAGCCTGTGTGAAATGGCCGAAGTCGCCCTGCCCCGCCGCGAACGCCAGGACCACGAGCAGGGCCAGCGCCCCGTACTTGGCCGACGTCGTCAGGTTCAGAATCATCGAGCTCCAGCGCACGCCGACGTAGTTCAGCGTCGCCGTCACGACGATCGCGCCCGCCGCCACGTAATGGACGTAGGTCGCGTTGGGCTCGACCTTCGGGTCGAGGCCGAGCGAGCGCAAGAAGTACTCGGCGAACGGAGTGGAGATGGCGCCCAGAGCGGACGCGCGAATCAGCAGCAGCTCCGTCCAGCCGAACAGAAACGCCGGCAGCCGCCCGAAGCCTTCCCGGATGTAGACGTACACGCCGCCCGAGCGGGGGAACAGCGCGGCCAGCTCGGCGTACGTGAGCGCGCCGCACAGCGCGAGCAGGCCCCCCAAAATCCACACGCCGAACATCGGGAGCGGAGCGGGAACGCGCTCGGCGATGATCGCGGGAGTCCGGAAGATGCCACCGCCGATGGTCGAGCCGACGAGCACCGCCACCGCGCTCCACAGGCCCAGCCGGCGCGGCAGCCGGTCGCCCCAGCGGTCCGCCGCGGCAGCAAGAGGGGAGGTGGACATGAGAGGCCGAATATAGTGCGCGTCGGCCCCTTCGCGGCGGCCGACGGCTTAGAGCGCTGCGAAAGGCGACGTCGTGCGGTCCGGGGGCGGACGCCGCCGGCCCTTCGCCACGGACCGGGCGATCTCCGACAGCCAGGCGAACGCGCTCCCGGCGCCGGGATTGAAGTCCTTCGCCGCCTGCCACGCGCGCTCGAGCGCCTCCACCACGGCCCGCTCGGCCGACGCGGCGTCTACGAGCAGGGCATAGGCTTGAGCGTACAGGGAAAGGCGGTACCGCTCGCAAAACTCCTCGTGTGCGTCGCGGTCACCAGCAGCCATGCGCTCTACCAGTCGAACATCCGGAGTCGGTTGCGGGGTCATTAGGGCCTCGACATGAGAGGTCCGCACGGGGAGCACTGGTCAGTTTGCGCAGTTCAGAAATGTGTACGCCGTGATGTGGACCTCGTCAAGTGACGCGCGACACGTCGCGGCGGGCCACGCGCGAGCACGGCTGGCGCCCCGTTCGTACATTTCCCCGCCCATGACGCGACGCTTCACGCGACTCGCCTGGACCGCGGCGACCTTCACCTACCTGCTCATCATCCTCGGCGCCATTGTCCGGATCACCGGATCGGGACTGGGCTGCGGCGAGCACTGGCCGCTCTGCAACGGCAAGCTGCTCCCGCCGCTCGATCTCCCGACGCTGATCGAGTATGGACACCGCCTCGCCGCCGCCGCGGTGAGCGGGTTGGTGGCGGCCCTGGCGGCGTATGCGTGGTGGCTGAGGCGCGCAGCCCCGACTGACCTTCACCAACCTCCACCGTCCTCCACCGCCCTCCACCGCCCCGGGGTGGCGGCGTACGTCGCGCTGATGTTGCTCGTCCTTCAGGTAGGGCTGGGGGCCGTGACCGTGAAGCTGAGCCTGCCGCCCTGGACCGTGATCCTCCATCTCGGGACGGCGATGCTGCTGCTTGCCACGCTGATTGTCGCTGCCAAACTGACCCCGGGCGCAAGCCCGGGGATTCCGAGAACCCCGCCCTTACGGCCGGCGCTATACGCCCTCGCCCTCGGCTTCGTCACCGTCCTCTTCGGCGCGCTCACGGCCAACTTGGGGGCGGCCAGCGCGTGTCTGGGATTTCCGCTGTGCAACGATCAATTCATCCCGGCGGGGAGCTACCTGCAGCACATCCACTGGACCCACCGGCTGTTCGCCTACACGCTGTTCGCGTACGTCGTGTGGTGGGCGGCGCGCTCGAAGCGGCCCGGCCCGTGGTACGTGGTTGCCCTCGTCATTCTACAGGGCGCGGTCGCCGCCGCGATGGTGCTGTCGGGGCTGCCCCAACCACTCCAAGCCGCCCACGTGGCCGTGGGCGGGGCCGTGTGGGCCGCGCTGGTCCTGGCCGTGCTCTAAAGGGCGCACCCTCAAACCAGGATCAATTCGTCCTGCGGGTGGGAAGGGTTTACCTCGGGGCCCTTCGAGTCGATGTACACGTTGATCTCGCTGCGCATGCCGAAGCGCTCGGGGAGATAGACCCCCGGCTCGATTGAGAAGCCCACGCCCGGCACGAGGGCGCGCGCGTCTTCGGTCTCGAAGTTGTCGATGTGCGGTCCGGAGCCGTGCAGGTCGCGATCGATCGAATGGCCCGTGCGATGCACGAAGTAGTCGGCCAGCCCGGCGTCGCGGATCACGGCGCGCGCGGCATCATCCACCTGCGCCCCCGTCACCGCGCCGTCCGGCCGCCAGCGCTCCCGCAGGAAGCGGACGGCGGCGTCTCGGGCGCCCTTCACCGCCTGCCATACCCGGCGGACGTCCGCGTCGGGCGAGCGGCCCGCGAACCCGATCCACGTCTGGTCGGCGAACACCGAGCCCTGCCCCGGCCCGGCCCACAGATCGAGCAGGATCACGTCGCCCGCCGCGAGGCGACGATCGGCTCCGGGATGCGGCTCGTAGTGGGGCACCGCGCTGGTCGGCCCGAACGCCACGATGGGCCCCTCGTTGGTCCAGAGGCCCGCGCGCTCGATCGCCTCGAGCACGCGCTGTTTGACGCCCGTCTCGCGCACCTCGGCGCCGCGGGCCGCCTCGCTCCCCGTCCACGCCAGCGAGTCGCGCGCCACACGCGCCAGGACCTCCGCCGCCTTGCGGTGGCCCGCCAGCTCCGCGGCCGACCAGCGGGCCGCAAACCGCGACACGAGCGGCGCGGACGAGACCAGGCGCGCGCCGAAGGATTCGAGCAGCTGGACCACCCCGTGCGGCACACGATCCAAATAGGGAACCTGGTCCCGAAGCGACGTCTCGATGGCGAGCGTGCGCCCGCGGACCAGCGCCTCGAGGTGCTGGTGGAGCTCACGCCACGCGCCGTAGGGTCGTACGTCGCCGGGAAAATCGGCGAGCGCCTGGAGCTCGATGCGATGCGCGACCGCGACCGGACGTCCCGAGCGCGGCAGCAGGACGAACAGGCGCCGCGTTCCCATCCCGGTATCTCCTAGAATGCGCCCGGCGATGGGATTGACCTTGCGGAAATCGTACAGCAGCCAGCCGTCGACCCCGAGCGCGCCGAGCTCCCGCGCGAGCGCGGTGAGGTCGAAGCCGTCGAGCAGCGGCATCAGCCGTGCCGGGGATCGGGCGGCGCCGCCCGCCACTCGCACACCTCGCCGCCGGTGGCCCGGCACGAGACGTGGAGCATGGCGCCTTCGAAACCGACCAGCAACCGGAGCAGCTCGGTGAACCCGGTGCCGTATAGCGCGCACGCGGCACCGTCGGGCGTCGCCTGCACGGCGAGCGCGTCGCCCACCCGCGCCACCGGGACGTGACTCTCGCGGTGCAGCTCCCCGGCGAACACGGCACGCGCAGCGCGCCGGGCGGCTACATACCCGAGGGCGCGCGGGCCCGCGCGCGCGGCGAGCCGGGTGAGCAGGAACAGGCGCCGCACCGCGCGGCGCGCCGCGCGCCGGCCGGCATCCGCGAAGACGAGGTCCGCATCGGGCCGCCGCCCCACCAGTCGGAGCAGCGCCTCCACGTGCGACCGGTCGGCCGCCGCATCCCGCCGGACCATCCCCTCGTACTCCCGCAGCTGCATCGCCACCGTGGCCGAGAGGCCGAGCCGCTTGGACAGCAGCTCCTCGGCGAATTCCGACAACCCGTCCTCGACCGGCGTGTCGAGGTTCCTGACCGCCTCGAGGACGGCGAGAGGGACGATGCTGTGCACCACGGCGGGCGAAACGTAGCGGTCCACGCCCCATTGCGGAACCCGGCCGCGGGGGGAGAGGTTACGGTACGCCATGACCCCGCCCACCCCCCCGATCCCGCCGCCTCCCGCGTCGAGCCCGGCCGCCGAGGCCGACAAGCGAACGAGCTTCGAGCGCGAAGCGCTGGTGCACCTCGACAGCTTGTACCGCGTGGCCCTGCGGCTGACCGGCAATCCCGCGGAAGCCGACGACCTGGTCCAGGAAACGATGCTCAAGGCCTACCGCGCCTGGCACCAGTTCGAGCGGGGGACGAACGCGAAGGG
>DATNOH010000151.1:0-7705 GCA_035601435.1 Gemmatimonadales bacterium
CCGTCGGCGATGAGCCGCTTGGGGAACAAGGTGAGGCAATCGCGGCGCGCCTCCTCCTCCCGCTCCTTGGGCGGCTTGTACAGCACTTCGTCGTCCGAGAGCGAGTGCGAGTAAGGCCTGGTCACGTGCGCATGCACCAGCGCGGGCCCCTTGCGTTGGCGGACGTACTCCGAGGCTCGCAGCAGCACGTCGTAGGAGGCGACCGGATCACAGCCGTCGACTTCCTCGACCAAGAGGCCCGGGAAGTTCCGCACGAGCTTCGACACCGAGCCGCCCGCCGTCTGAACCTCCACGGGGACCGAGATCGCGTACTTGTTGTCCTCGATGAGGAACAACACGGGCAGCCTCAGGTTGCTGGCGGTGTTGAGCGCCTCCCAGAACTCCCCTTCGCTCGTCGTGCCGTCCCCCGCGGACACGTACACGAGCTCGTCGCCATGTATCGGCTTTTCCGCGATCGCGTCGATCCGGTTGTAGCGGAGCCACGCCTCGGCGCAGCCCACGGCCTGGAGCAGCTGCGTGCCGGTGGGGCTCGACTGACTGACGATATTGAGTGCCTTGTGGCCCCAGTGGGAGGGCATCTGGCGGCCACCCGAGTTGGGATCCTCGGCCGCACCGACCGCGGAGAGCAGCATCTCGGTGGGGGTCATCCCGAGGCTCAATAGGAGCGCGCGGTCGCGATAGTAGGGATAGAACCAGTCGTACGCGGGGCGGAGGGCTTTCCCCGCCGCCACCAGCACCCCCTCGTGACCCGCACCCGAGATTTGGAAGAAGATCTTGTTCTGCCGCTTGAGCTGGATCTCCTTGTCGTCGATGCGCCGCGACAGGAGCATCAGCCGATACATGTCGAGCAGGTCGGCCTTGGACAGGGATTTGGCGGCCCGGGGGCGGGGTTGAGCACGCGTCGCCATGGCAGAAAGATAGTCTACTTCGGCCCGCCCAAAAGCTCCGGCAGGCGGCGGAAGTAGTCCGTGGCGGCGCGGACATCCGGGTCGTTCCGCACGAGGAACTCGTCGCGCGCATCGGGTCCCCATCGCACCTCCGCAACACGCAGCGCGAGGTTGCGTCCGATCCGCGCAGCGAGCAGCGAGTCTGGCTCTGCCGCCACGTGGAAGCGGCGCCGCACTCGTTCCAGGAAGGGAGTCACGAGCCGCGTGTCCCACTCCGCGCGGGCATTCATCCAGCTCGCCCGGGCGGCCGGAGTGGCCGGCAACGTCAGGGCGAAGCTGTCGGCCAACGCGTCACCCAACCCCGAGTCGGTGGCCGCGCTCCACCACACGGGTATACGGGCCGGCCGGGGCAGCTCGACGTCGGGCGCGATGCCGCCGCCGCCACGCACGGGCCGGCCATGATCGGTGTGAAAGGTCTCGAGCGTATCCTCCCCGGCGCCGGCGACGCCGCCGAAGGCGCGGTACTCCTCGGAGCGCAGACCGTGGTAGCGCCGCTGGATAAAGCGGCCGCTGGGCGTGATCACGCGTCCGATGGTCAGCCATATGACGTCGCCCGACGGGGTGAAGAAGACCGTCTGCATGAGCGCTTTGCCGAACGTGCGGCGCCCCAGCAGGAGCGCGCGGTCGTGGTCCTGGAGCGACGCGGCCAGGGCCTCGGCGGCGCTCGCGCTGCCACCGTCGACCAGAACGATCAGCGGCGCGGTGGTGAACTCGCCGTCGCGCTTGGTGACGAACGTCGTGTCGACTTCCTTCTTCCGCCCGCGGGTGCTGAACACCACCGTGTTCTTGGGGAAGAACTCCGATGCGAGCTCCACGGACGCGCGTACCTCACCACCGGGGTTCCGGCGGAGGTCCAAGATGAACTGGGTGGCGCCCTGGCCCCGAAGCCGCTTGAGGGCGTCATGCACCTCGGACGCAGCCTTTTCTCCGAACTCATCGAGGCGCACGTACCCAGTCGCAGGATCGGCTAGCCGCACGATCGAGACCGATGGAATCTTGACGTATTCTCGTTTGAGCGTGACCGAAAACGTGTCGGGCTCGAGGCGTGGGCCGCGCTCGAAGCGCAGGCGAACCTTGGATCCCTTGTCGCCGGACAGCTTCAGCTCGAGCGCTCTCGCATCCAGGCCCGCGACGGTTGTGTCGTCGACGAAGGTGAGCCGGTCTCCGGGCTGGAGGCCGGCTTTGTCCGCCGGGCTCTTCAGCATGACCGCCAGGACGCTCGCGACGCCGTCCACGTTCTCGAGCACCAGGCCGGTGACGGCGAGCTCGCGGCGCTGGAGCTTGGCGGCCTTGTTGCGATCGGCGTAGGACTCGAAGCGGCTGTGTGGATCGAGCGCCTGCAGGACTCCGTCAATCGCGGCGCGGACCAGCTGCGTGTAGGTCACGGAGTCCATGTAATTCACGCGGATGTGATTCAGCACCGCCGAGAACGTTTGCAGCTCTTCATAGGCAGACGGTTGCCGGGGGGCTGGCTGCTGCGCGGACATGCCGACCGCTACGAAGAGCAGCCAGGTAGTGGCCGAAAGGGTACGCGAACGCAGTGGGGGCATTGGGCGGCTCCTATCAACGTCCAAAGTGACTCGCGCAATGCGCCGGAGTTAGGGCGTTTTTTGCGGCACGGTAGCGCGGCCATGCGGCAGCGATCCTGCACCGCAAGTGGCGTGCTATGCGCCCACCGATCCATATTCGTGGTCATGAACGCCGCTGCGATACAGACGGTCCTCCGACATTTTACGTACGGTCTGTACGCGTTGACGGTAAAGCGTGAGGCCGACGAGCACGGCATCACCGCCAACTGGGTCAGCCAGGCCTCGTTTGACCCCGCCATGGTAGTGGTGGCAGTCGAGAGCACGTCGAAGATGATCGAGATGATCCGCGACGCGCACCACTTTGCCATCAGTGTGTTTCACGAAGGGCAGCGCGACCTGGCGGAGAAGCTGGGGCGCGGCCAGGTGGGCGCTATGCCAAAGCTCAAGGGAGTCAAGACCAAGCCGGGGCCGATCTCCGGTGCGCCCGTGCTCGCCGAGGCGCTCGGCTGGGTGGAGTGTCGCGTCGTTGCAACGCTGCCGAGTGGAGATCACACCCTGGTTCTCGGTGAAGTGGTCGAGGCGGGCGTCGAGCGCGAGGGCAAGGAGCTCAAGTACTCCGGCTAGCGCCTGTAGACCAGCTTCCCCCCCACAATTGTGTACCGTACTCGCGCCCGATCGAGCGAATCGGCCGGCGTGGTGAAGAGATTGCGATCCAGTACGACGACGTCCGCGTCACCGCCGGGAGCCAGAGTGCCCCGCTTGGCCTCGTCGAATGTGGCGTAGGCGTTTCCCGCTGTGTACGCCCGCAGCGCCTCTCCCACCGTGATCTTCTGCTCTGGCACCCATCCATCGGGGTGTTTGCCGTCGAGGGTGCGGCGCGTGACCGCCGCGTACACGCCGAGGATCGGATCGAGCGGCGCGACGGTCCAGTCCGACCCGAATGCCAGCTTGCCACCCGTGTCAAGCAGTGTGCGGAATGGGTAGGTGGTCTTGATGCGGACGGGCCCGATCCGCTGCTCCACCCAACGCCCGTCATCAATAGCGTGGTAGGGTTGTACCGACGCGATCACCCCGAGCTTCCCGAACAGGGGGATATCCTGCGGGCGCAGGTGCTGGGCGTGCTCGACCCGGAAGCGCCGGTCGCGCGGCCCGTGTGCCCCTGCCACGCTGTCGTAGATCGACAAGAGGATCGCGTTGGCGCGGTCACCGATCGCGTGGACGGTGACCTGTAGGCCCGCCGAGTCGGCGCTGCCGATCCAGCTGCGCATGTCCGCCTCCGGGTGCTGCAGCAGTCCACGGTAACCCGCCGAATCGCTGTAAGGCTCAAAGAAGTACGCGGTACGCGATCCCGCCGAGCCGTCCATGTAACCTTTGAGCCCGCCGATCTTCACCCAGTCGTCGCCGCGCCCCGACCGGCTCACCGTCTCCGCGACGGCCCGCCAGGAATCGAGCGGTAAATAGAGCGCGACCCGCATGGTCAGCCGGCCAGCCCGCTCGAGGCGCCGATAGGACGCGAGATCGGCCCACGACGCGGACATGTGGGAGGTGGCGGTCACGCCGAGCGATGCGGCGTGCGCCAGTGCGCGGGCGAGGGCCGAGTCGCGCTGAGCGGGCGACGGGTCGGGGATGACGCGCCCGATGAGATCGAGCGCCCGGTCCTTGAAGATGCCGGTCGGCTCGGCCATCCGCGGATCCCGCAGGATCTCGCCGCCCGAGGGGGTGGGGGTGTCCTTGGTGACAGCCGCGGCACGCATCGCGGCCGCGTTGGCCAGCGCCTCGTGGCCGTCTAGCCGACTCACGAATACCGGGTTGGCCGGGGTGACGGAATCGATCCACTCGTGACGCGGGAGCGGCTGACCGACCCAGAGCGTGTGGTCCCAGTCGCCGCCGGTGATCCAGTCGCCAGGCTTCAGGGTCTTCGCGTATTGCTTGAGGCGCCGCACGAACTCTTGCGGGGTCGCCGCATCGCGCAGGTTTACCGACGCGAGCTGGAAGCCGCCGTCGATGAAGTGGGTGTGCCCGTCGGTGAAGCCGGGCAGGACGAGCCCGCCGTCGGCCTGAATCCGTTGGGTCTTGGGGCCCGCGTAGCGCCCGACGTCCGAGTCGGCACCGATCGCGAGGATCTTACCGTCGGCGATGGCGATGGAACCCCGCTGCGGGGCTCCGGTCGAGAGGCCGGTCCAGACCATCCCGCCCGTGATGATGATGTCGGCCTTTGGGGCGCAGGCCGCGAGGGTGAGGCACAGGACTCCGAGAGACAGGCGTCGGCGCATGCGGCTTCCTCAGCGGAGCTTGGTGATGCGGTGGATGGTCTCGAGCGCGGCGATCGGGTCCGGACCTGCCGTCTTTCCCGAGCCCGGCTCGGCAGACGGCGACTGGGACGCGAGGGCATCGCGGATGTCGAGCAGCACTTCGAGCAACAGCTGCTCGCGCTGGTAGGCGGCGTCGATATCCGCCATGCGCACCTGGTCGCTGGCAGCCTTGGCGCGCTCGTAGGCGTCGCGGTAGATGGACTCGAGATTACCGAGGACGCGGTCGCGGGAGCGTGGCATGGACAGAAAATACCTTCTAGACCGACCGCACTACCAGCCCGCTGGGCACCTTCGGGACGAAGTACGTGGACTTGGGCGGCATGACGTCGCCCGCATCCGCTACCGCGAATACTTCCCGTACTTTCGTGGGATTGAGCAGGACCGCGGCGGCGGCCCGACCGTTGCGGACCGCGTCGAACGCCGCGCGCGGATCGGGCGTGTAGGCGAGCGACGGCGTCGCCGTGCCCGCTCCGAGGATGCGCTGCACCACGAGCGACTCGATCCGGGCCACATCCAGTGCGCGGATCGCGGGTGCGTTCAGTTCCGGGACGCCGTCGAGCGCCGCCTCGTTCTTCAGGACCAGAGTGACATCGTAGCCGCCGGGGAACGCTACGATGCAGGCGGTGCGCTCACGCCCGAGCTCCGCCAGCCGCTCCATCCGATCCATGCAGGGCGCGACTCGCCCGACCTCGAACCACTCCCGCCAGGCGGCGACCAGGTTTGGTGCATCGCGCCCCGCCCCGAAAATGATGCGGTGCGTAGGCAGGATGGTGAGGCCCGGATCGGCCGCCGACACGATGAACGAGAGGACGCGGTCGGCGCGCGGCTGCTCCCGGGCATAGGCCGCGGCGGTCTCGTAGCGGTGATGCCCGTCTGCGATGTAAAGCTGAGCTCGGGCCGCCAGCCGGGCGAGCTCCACAGCCTCGTCGCCCGAGACGACCCAGAGGCGGATGCCGACACCGTCGAGCTCCGCACGGGCAGCCGGCACGCCGGACGAACGCTTCACGAGCGCTTGTGCCAACAATCGGTCGGGGTCCGGCGCGAGCAAGAAAATGGATTCGAGGTTCGCCGCGGTAGCGCGCAGCAGCGCCAGCCGGTCGGCCTTGGGCGCCGAGTGCGTCTGCTCGTGCGGCCGCACGCGCCGCGTCGCGAAGGGCTCGGCGCGCACGGCGCCCAGCATCCCGATGCGCGTCCGCCGCTCGCCCGACGGTACGGCATAGTCCTGCGCGACGAGATACACCGAGTCCGCAGGATCGGGGCGCACCACCCCCGCCTCCCGCCACGTCTTGAGCAGCGTTGCGGCCTGCGCGTAACGGTCACCGCTCCCGCCGCGTCCTGACGGCGCTTCCGGCAGAATGAGATGCACGATATTGTGGGGATCCCGCGCGGCGAAGCGGGCGCGGTCCTCGCTGGAAATGACGTCGTACGGGGGCGCGATGAGCGCACTCACGTCTTTCGCGGCGTACCGCTCCCCGCGGAACGGCGCGACCAGCGGCGGCAGTTCGGCATTCACGATTGCCCGGAGCCTCCCGTGTCCCTGCGCGAAGCCCAGCAAACGGTCGATCGGTGGATCGGCCAATATAAAGAAGGATACTTCCCCCCGCTCACCAACCTCGCACGGCTCACGGAGGAGGTCGGTGAGCTGGCGCGGGAACTGAACCACCGATTCGGCGAGAAGACGAAGAAGCCCGAAGAGTCGGAGGGCTCGATCGCGATGGAGCTGGCCGACGTCCTGTTCGTCGTCATCTGCCTCGCCAACTCGCAGGGGATCGACCTGGACGACGCCTTCGCGCAGATGATGCGAAAGGTCACCTCCCGCGACGCCGATCGCTGGACCAGGAAGGCACGCTGACTTCCTCGTAGATGCGCTGGTAGGACACGAGCCGGTCGGGATCGAACGCGCCGCGCGCCGCCGCCTGCCGCACCCCGCAGTCCGGCTCGGCGAGGTGGCGGCAGTTGTCGAAGCGGCACTGGTCGAGGAAGGGCTGGAATTCGGCGAAGTAGACGGCGAGGCGCTCCGGGTCGATCCCCCACGTACCCACCTCGCGCAACCCTGGCGTGTCCACGACATAGCCTCCTGTCGCCACCGGCACGACCAGCGCAGCGCGGGTGGTGTGCTTCCCCGTATCCCACTTCGCGCTGATCTCGCCGATGCGGAGGTTCAAGCCAGGGTCGAGCGCGTTCAGGAGGCTGGACTTTCCCACGCCCGATTGCCCGGCCAGCACCGACTCCCGCCCCCGCAGGAGATCGCGCAGCGCGACAAGCCCCTCCGGCTGTTTGACCGACGTGCCGAGCACCTGATAGCCGGCCGGCGCGTAGCGCCGCTGCAGCGCATCGAGCGCGGTGCGGTCGAGGTCGACCTTGTTGAGGATGAGCACCGCGGGGATCCGGTTTGCCGCTGCGATCACGAGGAATCGATCGAGCATGCGGGGGCTCGGGTCCGGGCTTCGAGCCGACGCGACGACCACGACCTGGTCGACGTTGGCGGCGATGGGCTGCGCCCGTGGGCTCCGCTCACCGGCGGCGCGGCGGGCCAGCACGCTCTTGCGCGGCCGCACCGCGGAGATGGTGGCGTGCCCGTCGGCCTGCAGCTCGAGCTCCACCACGTCACCTGCCACCACGCGGTCGTCGTTCCGGTGCTTGAGCTTGCCGCGCAGCACCGCGACGACTTCGCCACCCTCGGTGTGCACGCGATAGGCGGAGCCAATGCGTACGAGCACGACGCCGGTGGTAATTACACCCTCCCCTGGATGCACGCGTCGAGATGCCTCTTGACCTCCTGCAGGGTCAGAGCCAGCAACGGGGCAAGGGCGTCGGCGGGCGTGACGCCCCGGAAGAGGTAGTCCGTCTCGACGTGTCCGATCGGACGATCCCCCGCGTCAGACCACCGCACGAACAACAGGGCCGCACCGTAGCG
>DATNOH010000152.1:0-12635 GCA_035601435.1 Gemmatimonadales bacterium
TTCCCGGCGGCACGCCGGCTCCCCTCCCGCTTCCGAGCGCCGTGCGCACCGAGCGCGAGGCGTGGGAATTCGACCCCGAGCTGGGGCGCGAGGATCTGGCTCGCACCTTCCGGATGGCATCCCTCGACGGGCTCGGCGTCGAGCCGGGCGACCGCCCCGCCCTGGGCGCGGTGGGGGCGCTGCTCCGCTACGCGCGGGAGCTCAAACCGGGCGGCCTGCCACACCTGGCCCGCCCCCGCATGCTGCGGCGCGGCGATCTGCTGCCGCTCGACGAGATGACCCGGCGCAACCTCGAGCTGGTGGAGCCGCTCCGCGCCGACCCGCCCGGCCACCCGGGCGCGGCGGGGACCACGCTGCTCGGCGTGCTCGACCGCACCACGACGCCCATGGGCGCCCGCCTGTTGCGCGCATGGCTGCTCGCGCCGCTCGTCGACCCCGCGGCCATCACCGCGCGCCTGGATGCCGTGGAGGTCCTGGTCGGCGACGTACGCGGGCGGGACCGCCTGCGCGAAGCACTCGACGGGGTGCGCGACGTCGAGCGCCTGGCGGGTCGTGCCGCGCTCGGGCGCGCGACCCCGCGCGAGCTGGGGGCATTGCGGGATTCCATCCTGCGCTTGCCCGACGTTCGCGCGGCGCTCGACGGTCTGGAAGCGCGGGGGCGGGCATCGCTGCTCGAGGAAGCCGCGGACCGCCTCGATCTCCTCCAGGACCTGGGCGACGAGCTCACCCGGGCGCTGGTGGAGCGTCCGCCGGCCCAGGCGTCCGACGGCGACGCGATCCGAGCCGGGTACGATCACGAGCTCGACGAGCTCAAGGACGCTCGCGACGGCGGGAAGCAGTACATCGCCGGGCTCCAGGCGCGCGAGCGCGAGCGCACCGGCATCTCCTCGCTCAAGGTCGGGTTCAACAAAGTCTTCGGCTATTACCTCGAGATCACGAACCCGCACCGGGACCGCGTGCCGGCGGATTACGAGCGGCGCCAGACGCTGTCCGGCGCCGAGCGGTTCGTCACGCCCGAGCTGAAAGCGTACGAGGCCAAGGTGCTGGGTGCCGAGGAGGGAATCGCGGCGCGCGAGGCGCAGCTCGTCGACGCGTTGCGCGTCCGCGTGGCCCAGGCGATCGCTCGGGTGCAGACGACGGCCGGGGTGCTCGCGCGGCTCGACGTCTGGGGCGCCCTCTCCGACGTCGCCCACCGCGAGGGCTATGTGCGGCCCGAGGTCAATGACGGCTTCACCGTCGTGCTCGAGGGAAGCCGCCATCCGGTCGTGGAGCGCATGATGGCGCGCGAGGCCTTCATCCCGAACGACGTACTGCTCGACGAGGCCGGGCGCGTGATCCTGCTCACCGGGCCGAACATGGCGGGGAAGTCGACGCTGCTCAGGCAGGTCGGCTTGTGCGTCCTGCTCGCACAGATGGGGGGCTTCGTCCCCGCGCGGCGCGCGGTGGTAGGCGTGGTGGACCGGCTGTTCACGCGGGTGGGAGCGTCGGACAATCTGGTGCGCGGCCAATCGACGTTCATGGTGGAAATGAGCGAGACCAGCGCCATCCTCCACGGCGCTACGGCGCGCAGCCTCGTGCTGTTGGACGAGATCGGGCGAGGAACCTCGACCTACGACGGCGTCGCGATCGCCTGGGCTGTAACCGAATTCTTGCACAACACGATCGGGTGCAAGACGATCTTCGCGACTCATTATCACGAGCTCACACAACTCACCGAAGAGCTCGCCCACGCGCGCAATTTCAACGTGGCCGTGCGCGAAGCGGGGGACGAGATCGTGTTCCTGCATCGCCTCGAGCCCGGCGGGGCCGACCGGTCCTACGGCGTCCACGTGGGACGGCTCGCGGGGCTCCCGGCGCCAGTGGTCGAGCGGGCGTGGCAGGTGCTCGCGCTGCTCGAAGCGGGCCACCAGGTGGCGCGTCAGACTCCGCCCGCGCGTCCGGACGCGGCCCAGCTCGCCCTGTTCAGTCCGCCGGGCCCGCATCCACTGCTCGACGAGCTCGAGCGCCTGGACGTGAACGCCCTGTCACCCCTCGAGGCGCTGAATCGGCTGGCGGCGTGGAAGAAACAACTCGCGGAGGGACCATGAGGGTCTGGACCGTCGCGCTCGCGGGGCTCATGACGGTGGGCCCCGCCGGATGCCGCCAGGCACCCCCGGCCGAGCAGACTGGAAGCGGGGCACCCGGCGTTCCGCCCGACCAGGAGCCGCCGGTCGCCCTGAACGGCGACTCGCCGATCCAGTACCCGCCCCGCTTGTACGACCAAAAGGTCGAGGGCGACGTGATCCTGCGCCTGTTCGTCGATTCGACAGGGCGGCTCCAGCCGGAATCGAGCCGGGTGGCCGAGCCGAGCGGCTATCCCGCGCTCGATTCGGCGGCCCTCATGGGCGCGCGCAAGCTGCGCTTCGCTCCGGCCCGGCGGCACGGCCTGGCGATTGCCACGGCGTTCCTCCAGCCGATCGAGTTTCGACATCCGCAAGCGAGCGGCGCCGTGTCGAAGGGGGAGCCGGATACCACGCGTCCCAAACCGGCGCCGGTCCGCGCGCCCGTGGTGCCCGCGCCCGCTCCGGTGCGACGTGACTCGACGCCGGCGCGACGGGACACATTACCGCGCGTCTTGGACACGACACGCGCGGTCCCGGACAGCGCCGCGAAACCGGATTCGAATGCCGTCCCACACTAAGCCGTACGGCAACATCCTCGAAACGATCGGCTGGACGCCGCTGGTCCGCCTGAATCGCGTCACCCAGGGAATCCGGACTCCGGTCTACGCCAAGGCGGAGTACTTCAATCCCGGCGGCTCCGTGAAGGACCGGATCGGCCTGGCGATGATCGAGGCGGCCGAGCGCGAGGGACGGCTCAAGCCCGGCGGTCTGATCGTAGAGGCTACGTCGGGCAACACAGGGGTGGGGCTCGCGATCGCCGCCGCGGTGAAGGGCTATCGCTGCATTTTCACCATGCCCGACAAGATGTCGCAGGAGAAGGCGCGGCTGCTGCGCGCGCTCGGCGCCGAGGTGATCATCACGCCGACCGCGGTGCCTCCGGACCATCCCGAGAACTACATCATGAAGGGACGAGCGATCGCCGCAGCGCACCCCAACGCGATCTTCGCCGACCAGCACTACAACCCGGTGAACCCCGAGGTGCACTATCGCACGACGGGTCCCGAGCTGTGGGAGCAAACCTCAGGGAAGATCACGCACTTCGTATGCGCGCCCGGGACGGGCGGCACGGTCAGCGGAGCCGGCCGGTTTCTGAAGGAGAAGAACCCCCGCGTCCGCGTGATCGCGGGCGACCCGGCCGGCTCGATTTACACGGAGTATGCGCGCACTCGTCAGAAGACCGAGGGCCATCCTTACAAGGTCGAGGGGATCGGCGGCGACAAGCTGCCGACCTCGTTGCACTGGGAAGTGATCGACGAATGGATCACGGTGTCCGATAAAGACGCCCTGCTGATGGTCCGGCGCCTGGCTAAGGAAGAGGCCCTGTTCGCCGGAGGCTCGACCGGCGTCAATGTCGTGGCGGCGCTCGACGTAGCGCGTCGGGTGAACGACCCCCAAGCGATGGTGGTGACCGTGCTCGCCGACACCGGAGAGCGGTACCTGTCGAAGGTCTTCAACGACGAGTGGCTGCGGGAGAACCAGATCCTCGACGCGGAACGGGTGTCGGTGGGAGCCCTGCTCGAGGCGCGGAACTCGGGCGCGCCCCCGCTGATCTCGGTCGCACCCACGGCGACGGTGCGTCAGGCCTTGAACCTCATGGGCACCTACAACGTGTCGCAGCTCCCGGTGCTGGACGTGGGTGACGGGGTAGGCGCGGTCTCCGAGCAGGGGCTCATGGCCCGGGCGCTCGAGGACCCGTCGACGCTGGATCGGCCGGTCCAGGATCTGATGGATGCGCCGTTTCCGGTGGTGGATGCGGACCTTCCCGTCGAGCGGCTCACCACGCTTCTGTCGCGCGAGACGCCGGCCGCGCTGGTGCGACGCGGTGGCAAGCTGGCGGGGATCGTCACCCGCTACGACGTGCTCCACCAGCTCGCCGGGATCCATTAATGCGGATCGCGGTGATCACGGGCGGTGCGACCGCGGAGCGCGCGGTGGCGTTTGCCGGCGCAGCCCAGATCGTGGACGCCCTGCGGGGACGCGGGCATACCGTGCGGGTCGTGGACACCGTGACCGGGCTTCTATCTCCGACCGACGAGCAGCGGCTGCTCACGACCGCCGTGGGCCGCGAGCCGCCAGCCGTGGCCGAGCTCGACGAGCGCGAGCGGGCGATGCTGTCGAACGGGCTCGCCGGACTCAAGGAGGTCACCGGCGCGGACGTCCTGTTCCTCTGCTTGCACGCAGGCCGCGGCGAGGGCGGGATCCTGCAAGCGGTGCTCGACGTGATCGCCGTGCCCTATACCGGCAGCGGGGCGTTGGCCAGCGCGCTCGCCATGGACAAGGACCTCGCCAAGCGACTGTTCCGGGCGGCGGGGGTACCCGTCCCGGGGTGGTTCATGGCCCCGGTCGCCGCCGAGGATGTCACGACGGCGCTGGGGTGGCCCGTGATCGTGAAGCCGTCCAAGATGGGCTCCTCCGTGGGGATGACGCTGGTGCGCAACGCCGAAGGGTTGGACGCGGCGGTCCGAGTGGCGAAGGCGTACGACGTGGAAGTCATGGCGGAGCAATTCATCCCCGGACGGGAGCTGACCGTGGGGGTGTTGGGCGACGTACCGTTGCCGGTAGGCGAGATCATTCCCAAGCACGAGCTGTTCGATTACGAGTGCAAGTACACGCCGGGGATGTCGGAGGAGATCTTCCCCGCGAAGCTCGACACGACGCTGGCGCGGCAGCTGCAGGAGCTGGCGCTGACGGCCCACCGGTCCCTCAAGCTCGGGGGGTATTCGCGCGTCGACTTCCGATTGAGCCCCGAGGGCGACATCTTTTGCCTTGAGGCGAACACGCTCCCCGGCATGACGCGCACCAGCCTCCTGCCGCAGGCCGCCCGGGCTGCGGGGATCGAGTTTCCGGAGCTGTGCGAGCGGATCTGCCGACTCGCGGGGAACTCGGGGAGTACGCGCGGGGGATAACCATACGATGGGCCCGCAGCGGATGTTCGGCATGACTCCGTGGGTGCGGCGGCTGATCGTCGCCAACCTCGTCGTCTTCCTGCTCCAGGTGACGCTGTTCGTCAGCCCGGCGTTCATCGGTACGCTCGGGTTCACCCCGCTCTACGCGTTCCGGCAGCCGTGGACGTTTGTCACCTACATGTTCGTCCACGCCAACCTGCTGCACCTCGCCTTCAACCTGCTGGCGCTGTACGTGTTCGGGCCCGAGGTGGAGGAGCGGATGGGCGGCGGGCCGTTTCTTCGCTACTACCTGCTGTGCGGGTTGGGCGGAGCCGCCTTGTCGCTGGTGCTGGGGTGGGGCCTTGGCAGGCTCAATCCGGTGGTCGGGGCGTCGGCGGCCGTGTACGGCGTGCTGCTCGCGTTCGCATGGGCGGCGCCGGACCAACCGATTTATGTGTTTCTCCTCCCGGCACCGATCGCGGCCAAGTGGCTCGTGACGTTCCTGGTGGCGGTCTCGCTCGTGCTCGCCCTGTTGCCCACGAGCGACGGCGTGGCGCATCTCGCGCATCTGGGCGGATTCGCGACCGGCTTCCTCTATCTGAAGATCGGCGACTGGCGGCTGGGACGAGCGGAGCGCAACCTGCGGCGCCGGTCCGAGCCCAGCGTGCTGGTCCACCCGGGGCGCGCCGCTCGGGCCAGCGACACACCCAAGCCGCCGCGCCGCGTCGAACGCGATCCCGCGCAGGCGGAAATCGACCGAGTGCTCGACAAGATCTCGGCGCGCGGCATCGACAGTCTCACACCCGCGGAGCGGCGGTTCCTCGCCGAGATGAGCCGCAAGATGCGCGACCACACCTGAGAGCCGTCGCGCGAACCGCAGCACCCTGAAATGTCAAGTCGGCGGCGTCTCGTTCCGGGGCGGGCGCACGCTTGTCTCCGGCGGGGCCGGTTCCCAAATTGGGGCCGGCCGACTCATGCTCGTCAATCTCGTGCCGGAGTTCCTTGCGGTCCTCGCCGCGCCCGACCCCACCGCGGCCTATCACGAGTATCTCGAGCGTCACAAGCCGGTGCTGCACAGCTACTGGCACAACTACGTGCTGGACCCGACGTCGCCGCACGCGGACCAGGTGGTCGCGGCTGCGTTGCGCGCCGGGCGCGCGGATCTCGAGCGGCTGCTCGAGGACGTGGACGTGGCCGCGATCGCCGAGGATGCGCTGCAGCGCTCGCTCGAGCAGTTGGAGGCGGACTGCGCGGTGGACCTGTACCTCATGGTGGGCGTGGGCGCCGCCAACGCGGGCGAGCTGGTCGTGGGCGGGCGCGGCATCGCTTTCGTCTGTCTCGAACACTTCACCGGCCGGGCCAATCCTCAGACGTATGGCATGGGGCTCGCGCCCCATCTGTTGCCGCTGTGGATCGCGCACGAAGTGGCGCACGCCGTGCGGTACACGTCGCCGACGAGCCGGGCCGACTTGAAGCGCCTGGTGAGCGATCTGCGCGGCTACTACGACTACTGGGACACCGGGAGCCGGGCCACCTTGAGGGAGCTGCTCGCGAACGAGGGAGTGGCGGTAGCGGCGGCGCAGGCGGTGGCGCCCGGGTTCGAGCCGTGGGAATACTTCGGCTACACGCGCCGGCCGTATCGCCGCATCCGCGAGCTCGACTCCTTCCTGCGACGGGCGGCCGCACCGCTGTTGGACGAGACCGGCCTGGGGCTGCGTCTGCGCTTCCTGTCGGGAGGCATGAGCCCCGCCGCCCGCCTGACGGCGGGGAAGGTGCTGCCGGATCGCTCGGGCTATTATCTCGGCCTTCGCTTGATCGAGAGCTACCTCGCGGAGCGGGGGCTGGCGTCGTCGGTGCGCGCGGCGGCGCAGGAGTTCAAAACGGCGGACGAGCGGGCCTTCGGGATCCAGACCGCATGAGCCCGAAGGCCCGCGCCGAGCGTCGCCAGAACCGGCCGCTGCGAGAGGTCCTGGACGACCTGCTCGGCCACGCACGCGAGATCGCCCGCCGCGCCAAGGCAATGACGCCCGCGGAGCTCGACTACGCGCAGCAGCGGTTGGAGTGGCTGGCGGACGAGGTGTGGCGGGTCGCCACCGGCGAGGCGCCGCCGGCTTAGCCCTCCACGAAAGTTCCATTCTGTGGCCCCAGTTCGCGGTCTTGACACCCGCAGGAGCGGCCGGCAGGTTAGCACCCCATCGATACGGTTCCGTAGGAGCTACCCGCAGACGCGGGACGGCGTGGCTTTCCACACCCCTCTGGCCACGCTGCTCTCAACGCCGCATTCGTGACGGCCGGCAGTGAAACTCGTGGACCCCATCCGGATCGGGAGGTAGTTATGGCAGCGGATTTCTTCCTTGGCGAGTCTCTGGTAGGTGACGGGAATGAGGTCGCCCACATCGATTTGATCATCGGATCGAAGTCGGGCCACGCGGGGCAGGCCTTCGTCAGCACGTTGGCGAACAACACCGACGGTTTCACCAAGCTGCTCGCCGTCGTCACGCCCAACCTGCCGGCGAAGCCCGACACGATCCTGTTCAACAAGGTCACCATCAAGAACGCCACGCAGGCCGTCCAGATGTTCGGCCCGGCGCAGGCGGCGGTCGCGCGCGCGGTGGTCGACAGCGTGTCCTCCGGCGTCATTCCGCGGGACAAGGTGGACGACTACTGCATCCTGGTGGGTGTGTTCATTCACTGGGAAGCGAAGAACGACAAGAAGATCTTCGACTACAACTATCGCGCGACCAAGGAATCGATCGAGCGCGCCCTCAAGGGGCAGCCGAAGATCGACCAGGTGATCTCCCAGGCGAAGACGGCGTCGCATCCGTTCGCCGGTGGCGCGGACAAGGGTTGATCTCCCCGGCAGTCGCCTGATGCCATGTCGAGGGGCGGGCTGCCGCCCCTCGACTGCTTTTCGAGCCCTGCGCCGACTCATCGTGGAGCATGAACCCTGATGCGTAAGCTTCTGCTGCAGCTCGACAGCTCCCGGCTGCCGAGCGCATTCGATCGGGTGGTCGCCTACGACAGCGGCGCCGATGAAGTGATGAGCTACGGCGGCGTCACCGAAGCCGACGTCCGCGACCTGATCCACGGCTGCATCTTCACGCGCGGTCCTAAAGACCTGAAGAACACCGCCGTCTTCGTCGGGGGATCGGACATTGCGGTGGGCGAACAGCTGCTCGCCGCCGCCACGAACGCGATGTTCAAGCCCTTCAGCGTGTCCGCCATGCTCGACTCGAACGGCTCGAACACCACGGCGGTCGCCGCGGTAGCCAAGATGGTGAAAGCCGCAGGCGACGTGCGCAGTAAGCGCGTGTTGATCATCGCGGGGACGGGGCCGGTCGGGATTCGGGCCGCCGGCCTGTTCGCCAAGGCGGGGGCGGACGTGTGCATCACGTCGCGCAAAGCCGACGCGGGCGAGCGTGCGCGTGAGCTCGTGCTCAAGCGCTTCGGCGGGACGGTGCGCGCCATCGCGATGCCGGACGCCGCGGAGGCAATCCGCGCGTGCGAGCGCGCGGAGCTGATCCTCAATGCCGGGCCGGCGGGGGTGATGCTCGTGCCGAAGCAGGCGTGGGCGAACCGGCCGGGACTCAAGGTGGTGGCGGACGTGAATGCGGTTCCCCCGCTCGGCATCGAAGGGGTCGAGGCGATGGACGACGGCGTGACGAAGGACGGCGTGGTGTGCTTCGGCGCCCTCGCCATCGGAAATCTCAAGATGAAAGTGCACAAGGCGTGCATTGCGCGCCTGTTCGAGCGCAACGACCTCGTGCTGGACGCCGAGACCATCGCCGACGTCGCGCGGGAGTTGATGGCGCCGAAGCCGTGAGCCGATGCCCCGCGTCATCGGCATCGACCCCGGAACGGTGAGCCTCGATCTCTGTGGGCTCGACGACGGCCGCCTGTTTCTGGACCGCTCCTGGCCCACCGCGGAGGCGCTGAGCGAGCCGGCGCGCTTCGTCGCCGAGCTGGAGGCGGCCGGCCCGCTGGATCTGGTCGCCGGCCCATCCGGATACGGGTTGCCGCTCACGCGGGTGCAGGACGCGACCGACGAGGACCTGCGCCTCGCCTTCCTTGCGGCCCCCGGCGAGACCGGGGGCATCGGCGGACTACGCGAGCTGGTGCGCGTCCTGGCGCGCTCCGCACTGCCGGTCGTCCTCACCCCGGGTGTGGTGCACCTGCCCACCGTGCCGGCGCACCGCAAGGTGAACCGCGTGGACATGGGTACGGCGGAGAAGGTGTGCGCGGTCGCGCTGGCGGTGTCCGAGCAGGCCCGGCGGTTCGGGGCGCCCCTGTCGGACGTGTCGTTCGTATTGCTCGAGCTGGGCGGCGCCTTCACGGCCGCCGTGGCGGTCGCTGCCGGCCGGATCGTAGACGGCGTGGGAGGCTCGGCCGGAGCGCTCGGGCTGCGCGCGGCGGGGGCGCTCGACGCCGAGGTGGCGTATCTCGCGGGTGAGGTGTCCAAGGCACTGTTGTTCCACGGCGGCGCGGCCACGATCGCCGGTTGGGACGAATCGGCTGTCTCCCCGGAGCGCCTCGCCCAGCCGGCGACGCCCGCGGAGCAGGTCGCCCGCGACGCGCTGGTCGAGAGCACCGTGAAGACCGCCGTGGCACTCGCGACCGCGATCCCCTCGCCCAAGGAATTTCTCCTCTCTGGCCGACTGGCGCGAGTCGAGTCGTTGGCGCACGCGATCCGGGCGCCGCTCGAGGCGTTCGCACCGACGCGCCTGATCGAGGGATTCGCTCGTACCGCGAAGGAAGGTGCCCAGGGAGCAGCACTGATCGCCGACGGGCTCGCGGGCGGCGCGAATCGCGCGCTGGTCGAGCGGCTGGCGATCCGCGAGGCGCGGGGCAGCGTGCTGGATCACTTGTACGTCGTGCCGCGCGAGCGGGCACGGCGCCGACTGGGGTTGGCATGACGCGCGTGCTGCTCGCCGGCGTGTCGACTCGAGACATCGCGGAGTCCGCCGTCCGTGCAGGGTACGAGGTGGTCGCGGTGGACGGATTTGGCGATCTCGATCTCCAGGCCTCCGCAACCGAGGTGCACGTCGTTAGGGTCGACGGTCGGTTCAGCGCCCGCGCCGCCGCGGCGGCGGCGCGGGACGTGTCCTGCGAGGCCGTCGTGTACGAAGCGAGCTTCGAAAATCACCCCGGCGCCGTCCGCGCCCTCGCGGCCCATCGCGAGCTCTGGGGAAACCCGCCCGGCGTCCTGGCCCGAGCGCGCGACCCGCGCCGCCTCGCCCGGGTGGTCGCGGGCGCCGGTCTTCGAGGCCCGCGCGTCCGTCTCACGCGGCCAGCGCCGGGCACGCGTAGCGGATGGCTCGTCAAGCCGTTGCGCTCGGGAGGCGGGGACGGCATCGCGGTCTGGCGCCGCGGCGCGCCCGTGCCGCGGGGCAGCTACCTGCAGGAGCGCATCGCCGGCGTGGCCGGCTCCATCGTGTTCGCGGCAGACGGGCGCCGCGCGGTGCCGCTGGGTCTGTCGCGCATTCTCGGGGGGGAGTCGACCTTCGGCGCCGACGGGTTCCGCTACTGCGGCAGCATTCTCGGGTCCGCCGGGGATCCGCAGTTCCCGGCGGACGCGCGCCTGCTCGAGCGGGCGACGCTCCTCAGCCAGGAGGTCACACGGGCGTTCGGCCTGGTGGGAGTGAACGGGGTCGATTTCATCGCGCGGCGCGGCGTGCCCTATGCGATCGAAGTGAACCCGCGCTACACCGCCGCGATGGAGCTGGTGGAGCGAGCGTACGGGCTTTCGCTGTTCGACGTGCATGCGCAGGCATGCAAGGGCGCGCTGCCGGCGTTCGACCTTGCGGCCGCCCGGCATCGCACCCCGGACGCGGTCGGCAAGGCGATCGTGTACGCGCGACGCCCCAGCGCCCTGGGCGACACGCGGTCCTGGCTCTTGGACCCGGATGTGCGGGATATCTCGCCGCCGGGGACTCGCTTTGCGCGGCGCGAGCCGATCTGCACGATCTTCGCGCGCGGACGAGACGCGGCGGCCTGCTTCGGGGCGCTCGCGCGCCGCGCCGCCCGGTTGTATCGCGATGTGGAGCACCGCGAGGCGCAGAGCGCATGACCGACCGCACCGTCGCGAACGTCACCTGCCTCGGCTGTGGCTGCGCCTGCGACGACATCGGCGTCGTCGTAACACGGGATCGCATCGCCGAAGCGCGTAACGCCTGCGCGCTCGGGGCCGCGTGGTTCGGCGACGGGAGCGTGCCCGCGGAGACGCGGGTGAACGGCCGCAGCGCATCGCTCGAGCAGGCGCTCACCGAGGCCGCGAGACTCCTGACCGGTGCAAAGCGTCCGCTGGTTTATCTCGCCGGTGACGTCTCCTGCGAAACTCAGCGGGAAGCGGTCGCCATCGCCGATCGGCTGCACGCCGCCATCGACAGCCTCGCGGCTACCGCCGCGCCGGCCGTGCTCGCAGCCCAGCGCCGCGGCCGTGCCGGTGCCACTCTCGGCGAAATCCGCCAGCGCGCCGACCTCGTGGTGTTCTGGGCGGTGGACCCGAGCGCTCGCTACCCGCGCTACGCGTCTCGCTACGCCGTGGAGCCGCGCGGGGTCGCGGCGCCTCAGGGCCGAGCCAGCCGCACGCTGATCGCCGTGGACGTGGGGGAGCGCCGTGGTCCCGCGGAGGCGTACGGACGGTTGGCGATCGCACCCGCCGACGAAGTGGACAGCCTGGAGATAATGCGGGCGGTGGTGCAAGAGCGCGCCGCGGGAGCGGATGCACGCTTCCAGCCCGCGATCGACCTGGCCCGCCGGATGACCGAGGCGCGCTATGCCGTCCTCGTGGCCGACGGCGAGCCGGGCCCGATTCCGGCCGACCCGGCCCGCGCGGAAGCGCTCGTGACGCTGGCGCAGGCCTTGAACGGCCCCACGCGGTGCGCCTTGTCCACGCTCCGGGGTGGCGGCAACCGCTCCGGCGCCGACGCCGTGCTCACCTGGCAGACCGGGTTTCCCTTTGCCGTGGATTTCGCGCGCGGCTACCCGAGCTACCAGCCGCGGACGGACGCCGCGGCGCTGCTGGGCGGGGGAGAGGTGGACGCCGCGCTCGTCATCGGCTCACCCGCGACCCTCCCCGAGCCCGTGGCTGCCGCGCTCGCGCAAGTGCGGAGCGTCGCGATCGGACCGCGGGCCAGCGCGGCGTCATTCCAGCCGGCCGTCGCCGTGGACACCGGGGCGGCGGGAATCCACGAGGGCGGCACGGCGTTCCGGATGGACGACGTCCCCTTGCCCCTGCGGCCCTCGCTCGACGGTGCACGCGCCGCGCTCGTCACCGTCCGCGCCTTGCGCGCCCGAGTGGGCGCATGAGCGAGACTCCCCGGCTCCGCATCGCCGGCGGCACGGTGTACGACCCCGCGAACGGAGTCGACGGCGTCGTGCGCGACGTGTGCATCGAGGGCGATCGCATCGTGGCCGAGCTGCCGGCGGGCGCTCCGCGGCTCGACGCACGCGGCATGATTGTGATGCCGGGTGGCGTGGACATTCACGCGCACATCGCCGGGTCGAGCGTGAACCACGCCCGGCGGCTGCTCCCTGAAGAGCATGCGGCCGATCCTGCACCCGCTCCGCGGCTCGATGGTGGCGCGGT
>DATNOH010000153.1:0-16330 GCA_035601435.1 Gemmatimonadales bacterium
GGCCTCGGTGGCTTTGGCGGGTTCATGAGCATCTATTACCGCGTCAAGAAAGACACGGAGCGGCGGGACGGGTGAGATCGTACGTCCTGCTGGTGGGGTTGGGTGCGGTGCTGGTGGCGGTGGCGGCGGTGATCGGGGGCGGGCGCGCGGCGGCGATCGGCGGCGTCGCGGCGCTGGCGGCGCAGCTCGGCGCGGTGGCGCTTTTGCGACCGGCGATGCGCGCTCCCCAGCCGCTCTTCATGGCCCGCTGGTTCGGCGGGATGGGGATACGGGCGCTGGCACTCGGCGCCGTGCTGGCGATCGCGGCGACGCACCGCGCCGCCCTCCCTCCACTGCCCGCGGCGCTCGGCTTCCTGGGCGTGCTGCTGCCGCTGCTCTTCCTGGAGACGAGATTCTTGCGATGATGCAGGTGCCCGACATCGGCAAGGTGATCTTCGAGCACACCTCGGACAGTCACGTGGTGGAGCTGCCGTTCGGGTTGGGCGAGTGGCACCTGCCGACCGGCTGGCACCTGTTCGGTGTGGATGTGTCGCCCACCAAGCACGTGGTGTTCATGGTGATCGCGGCCGTCCTCGTGTTCCTGACGGTGTGGTACGGGGGCCGCCAGGTGGAGCGGCGCCACCGGGAAGGGAAGGCCCCGTCGGGGTTCGGCGGCGCCGTCGAGGCCATCGTCCTCTTCGTGCGGAACGACGTGGCGATCGCGAATATCGGCCCCGACGGCGCCAAGTTCGCTCCTTATATCCTCACGTTGTTCTTCTTCATTCTCTACTGCAACCTGCTCGGTCTCCTGCCGTGGGGCGCGACGCCGACCGGCAACCTGGCGGTCACGGGAACGCTCGCGCTCACCGCCTTCGTCACCATCGAGGTCTCGGGGCTCAGGGCGCTCGGCCCCAGGGGCTACCTCAAGACGATCGTGTTCGTGCCACCCGGCATGCACGGGCTCGGGGCCGTGGCGATGGCGTTGATCATGACGCCGATCGAGATCATTGGAAAGATCGTGAAGCCGTTCGCGCTCACGCTGCGGTTGTTCGCCAACATGACGGCGGGGCACTTCGTAATCCTGGCGCTGCTCGGTCTGATCTTCATCTTCGGGAGCTGGCTCGTGGCGGTCGGATCGGTCGCGTTCGTCACGTTCATGATGGCCCTCGAGCTGCTGGTGGCGTTCCTACAGGCCTATATCTTTGCGCTGCTCACGTCGGTATTCATCGGCATGATGCAACATGCTCATTAACACACCCAGGATGAGGAGACCATGGTAGAACTCGTGACGTTAGTTCAGGGTGCGCAGCCGACCGGCGCGGAGATCGCCGCCGCGGCGAAGAACGCCAACGCGCTGCTCGGCGCCGGTCTCGGGCTGGGGCTCGCGGTGATCGGCGTGGGACTGGGGATCGGCCGGATCGGCGGCCAAGCGGTCGAGGCGATCGCCCGCCAGCCCGAGGCGTCGGCCGATATCCGGGGCGCTATGATCCTGACGGCGGCGTTGATCGAAGGCGTGGGGCTCGCGTCGCTCGTGTTCGCGCTGCTGTTCAAGCTGCTGTAAATGCCGCTGCTGCTGCTGGTCCAGGAAGGCGAGTTCACGCCCTTCTCCATCAATACGGGGCTGATCTTCTGGACCATTGTCGTCTTCGGGATCCTGCTGGTCCTGCTGTGGAAACTCGGCTTGCCGGCGCTGCTCAAGTCCGTGGAGGAGCGGGAGCGCCGCATCCAGCAGCAGCTGGAGGAGGCGGAGCGGGCCCGCGCCGAGGCGGTCCGGCTGCTGGAGGAGCACAAGCGGACCATGGCCGGCGCGCGGGCCGAGGCGCAGGAGATCGTGGCCAAGGCCAAATCGGTCGCGGAGAAGGAGCGCGAGGCGCTGCTCGCCAAGGCGCGCGAGCAGTACGAGCAGCTGCTGGCGCGGGCCCGAAAGGAAATCGAGGGCGAGAAGGAGAAGGCGATCCTGGAGCTGCGGCGCGAAGCCGTGGATCTCTCCATTGCCGCCGCGTCCAAGCTCGTCGAGGCGAATCTCGACTCCGAGGCCAACCGCCGTCTGGTGCTCGAGTACCTGGCGAGCCTCGAGGCCGGAGGGAAGGGCAAGTGAAGAGCAGCACCATCGCGCGCAACTACGCCGAGGCGTTGCTGCTCGCGGCCGAAGCCCACGGCACCTCGGAGATCGAGCGCTACGGGCGGTTCATGGAAGCGCTGGCGGGCGCGGTGCAGGCGGACGAGCGCATCAGCGTGGCGCTAGAGTCGCCCCGCGTCTCCAAGGCCGTCAAGTCTGCGCTGCTCGAGCGCGCGCTGGGCGACCTGGCGCCGCCCGAGTTCGTGCGGTTCCTCCAGGCGGTGGTGCGGCGCGGCCGGCAGGGGCTCTTGGCGGAGATCGCGCAGCAGTACGACGGCCTGGTGGACGTGAAGCTCAACCGGGTCCATGCCGGGGTCACGCTGCTGGAGGAGCCGGACGCGCGGCTCCAGAAGGAACTGATCGAGCGCCTGACCCGGGCGATCGGCAAAGAGGTCCGGGCCCATTTCCGTGCCGATCGGGGAATCCTGGGCGGCGTGGTAGTCCGGGTAGGCGACCGGATCTACGACGGCTCGGTGCGGCGCAAGCTGGCGGCGCTGCGGCGGCGGCTCTTGGGCGGGGAGTAGCTAGGACGTTTTCGAATCGAGGGCCAGGGTCTCCTCCACGGCTCGTCGCAGCTCCGCCGGCGAGAACGGTTTTCGCAGCGTCCGCGCCGCTCCCAACAGCTCGGCATCCTTCCGCAGATCGATCCGACCGGTCGCATCCCCGCCCGATACGGCGATCACCCGGACGCCGGGGAATTCCTTTTTGATCCGCCGCAGCGTCACGATCCCGTCCTGCCCCGGCATGAAGATGTCGGTGATGACGAGGGGGACGCCCGTCTCGGCGAGCAACTTCATGCCGGCATCGCCGTCGCTCGCTTCCAGGACCTCATGCCCCGCCTTCTCCAGGACGCGGCGCATGGTCCCCCGGGCCGCGTCGTTGTCGTCGATTACGATGATGCGCGCCATGGACCCAACCTAGCCACGCCCGGTGCGATGGTCGAGTCCCGCGCCGCCAGTGCATCATGCGTCAGAGTGGCTGCGGGTCCCGATGACCCGCCCGCGCCGGCGCTGCACCGCCGGGGTCGGGAGGCGCTGCCTGGTGATGCGTCACGCCGCCGGTGATGATGTTCGGGTCGATGCGGCCGTCGCCGTCGCAGTCGAACGCCCCGTTGTCGATGACCACGGCGTTCTGCGCGCCCGCGACGACGTTGGCGCCCGTGGTGTCGGTGAGAAACAACCCCAGGTCGCCCGCATTGCCGCGCAGGTCGTTGGACGCGAACCGGTTGCTGCACGCCCGGTCGGCGAATATCCCGGCCCGCCCGGCTCCGCTGACCTGGTTGCTGGTAAGGACGTTTTGCGTTACTCCGCGCAATGCGCCCGCGAACGACGAGGTGCGGATCCCGTCCACGACGGGCCCGCTGATCTGATTGTGCTGGATCTGGCTGTGCGTCAGACGCGCCGGGCTGATCCCGTTTCGCCAGGGGCCGGTGATGACGTTGTCGGCGATCACGAGACTGTCCGCGTCGAACGGCCGAATGGCCCCGAAGCGGGACCCTTGCGACGGGGTGAGCGCGACGAGGCTGTTGCGCTCGATCCGCGCGCCGTCGATGCGGATCGGGAAAACGACGTTCGGATCGGGGCCGTTCGCCTGGAGATGAATGCCGGTGAAGGCATCGGTGGCTTGAAACGAGTTGTCGCTCACGACCGCCCCGGTGCCGCCCACAATGAAGACGCACGATCCGAAGACGGTGCACGTGACGCTATTGTGCGTGAAACGCACGTCCTGCGCGAAGAAGCTGACGCCGTCGTTGAGAGCAAAGAATGGCGAGTCACCCGCCCGACTGCCGTCCAGCACCAACCCATCCACGGTGACGCCGCGAGCGGTGACCGTCACCACGTCGAGCACGCTCAGGTCCGTGGCGACGAGTCCCGAGCCGGGGGTCGCGCACGTGAGGGTGACGCCGTCGGTGGCGATGGTATCGCCCGTCGTGAGCTCGATCGTGCCGCTCACGGCGATCACATCGCCTGGGTGGGCCGCGGCGAGCGCCGCCCGGAGCCCGGCCTCGTCCGTCACGATGACGCTGGGGTTCGCGGGACACGCCTGCGCGGACGCTGTTGCGAACGACGGCCCGGCCTGGCGTGGCGCGGGTGAGAGACTCTGGTCCTGACAACCGATCAGCACACCGAGCAGCAGCGCCGAGACGAACGGTAGGCTGCGATGCATAGGACGCCTCCTTGTGCGATGACGTCGGGGCGAGACCGCCCGCGACGTTGGTCATACCCAAGCAGCGAGTGCTTGCGTCACACGTGAGGCGTCGAGCGTTGTCGCGGCGTCGCAACAACGCGGCCCTGCTCGGAGGGAAAACGGCGGCCCAGATCCGCTGGGACCCGGGCCGCTGTTTCATTCTGGGTTACGGCTGATATCGCAGACCGAGTGCGACGCCGAGTCGTCGCGTTGCGCGACGCTCGACGCCGCTGGGCGCGTCCGCCGGATCGAACACCGATTCGCTCACGACACCGCTCACCCGTAACGATCCCGTGAAGGCCCGGGCGAGCGGCCACTCGACGATTGCCGCCGCGCGGCCCCCCACCCGGTTGCGCTGCTCGCCGTCGAAGTCCCACAAATCGAGGGCCGGGCCTGCGGCGATACGCGCCTCGACACCCGCGCCGAAGCGGGCCACCCGGAGCGACACCTCCGGAGCGATTTCCCAGAGTGTGCCGATGCCGTACTGCACCACCGCCAGGCCGTTTCCTTCACCCGCCACCCCGGTCGCTGCGTACAAGAGGTCGACCGCAACGCGTGCCCGCCCAAGGGTCCGGTCCAGCCGGAGGCCGTACGTCGTGGGCCGGTACGGCCCCACCGTGGCTCCGGCGCTGTCGCGCGATGTGCCGCCGAATCGCGCGACGCCGATCTCGGCCGAAATGCCAAACTGAGCCGCGAGCGGGCGCCACAACAGGGCGGCGGCGACCACGATGAGCGCGGCGGTAAGGCTCCGCATCGGCCCTCCTGGGCTCAGGTTCACTTCACACCCAGGGTCAGCCAACCGTTGGTCGCGTTGTTCTCACCTTTGACGATCCAGTTGTAGCCGGGGTACGAAATGCCGACCACGGCGTCTTCGACGGCCGTCCCCACCAGCTCGTCGTTGGTGTTGAAGAACGACGCGACGGCGGCCCACAATTTCTGAAAGGCATTGGCGCGCTTGAACAGCTTCGCAATGGCGTTGCTCGAGTCGTTCCCCGCCGTCACCGCCTTGTACGCGCCGTCCACGGCCTTGAACAGGTTGCCCATGATGTCGCGGTTCGCCTTGATCTCGCATGCCGTGTCGTCGTCTTCAACCACGAACACGCGAAAGTTCTGCCCCGGGTGGGCCGCGTTGTACGCGTCCAGCTGGACCTTGCTGAGCAGCATGACGCTGCCGCTCCAGTCGAGGGCGTTCTGATCAAAGTTGTAGGGCAGCGGCTGCTTCTCGCCGGCGCACTGGTAGTCCGTCAGGGAATCCGTCTGGCCCTTCTGGCCCAGGATATGGACCTCAAATTCGGGTCCGCCTTTCAACCAACCCTCAAAATCGTCCACGAAATGGGCTTTGCTCATGTACAGACCCGGCACCACCGGCGGAGGGAATGGGGGCCAGGGAAACAGGCCGATCTTCGCAGGGGCCGTCGTAAAGTCCGTCTCGACCGGGACCACCGCGATCACCGGGGTCGCGGGCGGCCGCTCGGGGTCGAGCACGTGCCGGTTACCCTGCACGTCGAACGCCACCGGGGGGTCGTGATCCGCGATCGCCGTCGCCACTAGCACGTTGGCGTCGCCGGTCCAGGCGCGGCGGTGCTCCGGAACGGGGAGGTACATCTCGAGTGGGATGGCGCGCTCGGCGGTGCGGGCCAGGTCCGCCACCGCGAGACCGGTGCCTCGCGCCATGGCGGCCAGGGCACCGCCCCCGCTGCCCCGCTCGGCCGCCAGAAAGTGCTGGAACGACAATTTGTGCTCGCGGAACGGGGAGCGATCGAGCTCAGCCTTCACGTGAGCCCGGAACGCGGGGTCGCCCAGCGCGAGCGCCAGGGAGCGCGCCAGCAGCTCGGGACGGGCCGCCGCGGACAGGATGGCCGGCTCGCCGGAAGCCGCATCGGGGGCGGTGCCGGGCGGGCGGTCGGAACAGGCGAGCGCTCCCACCACCAGCGCGAGCGCCGCTGCGCGGGATGTATAGCTGCACATACCGACTCCTTGTCGGGGTTGAGCGCCCAACATGAGGAGTCGTGGGAGGACGACTGGCGCCCGAATCGCGCGGGCGGTATCTCAATTCCGCACGCAGCCAGGCCGGAAACAATCGACGGGATGCAACGTATTGGCGGGATAGACCGTCTAATCCTTATGCGCCTGCTCGGAGCCGCCCTGAGATGAAGCGCCGCACGATCATTCTCGCCGCCGTGTTCGCCCTCCTCAGCCTGGGTGCCATGGCCGCCGCCGGAAAGCTCGGAGGCAAGAAGACGGACGGTCCCAAAGCGGTGGCGGTCGTCCGTGGAACCCTGGTCGACAAGGCCCTTGCCGTCGGCACCATCGAGCCCCGCGTCGAAGTCAGCGTCAAATCCATTCTCGCCGGCGTGGTGCGGCAGCGCTTCGCGGCGGTGGGCGACTTCGTCAAGCGGGGTCAGCCGCTGCTCGAGATCTCCCCCAATCCGACGCCGTTGGAGATGGTGGAGCTGCGCCGCAACGTGGAGCTGCGCGAGATCGAGCTCAGAAATCTCGAGCGCGAGCTGGCCCGCCAGCAGGAGCTGCGCAACCGCAACCTGATTTCGCCCTCCGACATCGAGACCGCGCAACGCCGCGTGGACGAATCCCGTAACCAGCTCTCGCTGGCGCAGGAGCGCCTCGCGTTGCAGGAAGGCGGCAAGGTGCTCACCGGGGGGAAGCAGGTGGAAACGGTGGTCCGTTCCCCCATCGACGGCTACATCCTCGAGGACTCGATCGAGATCGGCGATCCGGTGGTGCCGCTCACCCCGTACCAGGCGGGCACCGTGCTGATGCGGATGGCCGCGATGCGGGACCTGATCTTTCGGGGCACGGTGGACGAGATCGACGTGGGCCGGCTCAAGGAGGGCATGCCGGTGACCATCAAGATCGGCGCGCTCCCGGGCGCCAGCGTGAAGGGCCGACTCGAGAAGATCTGGCTCAAGGCGCACAAGCAGGAGCAGGCGACGGTCTTCCCGATCGAGATCACGCTGACCGAGGTGGAGGGGGCCACGCTGCGCGCGGGCTACTCGGCCAACGCGGAGGTGATCATCGCCCGCCGCGACAGCGTGCTGTACATCCCGGAGCGGCTCGTCACCCAGCGCCACGACTCGAGCTTCGTCACCGTGCGCGCCGGCTCCGGCAAGACCGAGGAGCGCCGCATCAAGACCGGCCTGTCGGATGCCATCAACATCGAAGTGCTGGAGGGTTTGCAGGTGACGGACTCGCTCGTGGAGCGGCCGCCGCGCGAGATCACCTGACGTGTGGCGTGAATTCCTGGTCGACCTGCGGGCGCAGAAGCTCCGCACCTCCCTCACCGTCATCGGGATCGCGTGGGGCACCGTGGCGGTCGTGGTGCTGCTGGCCTTCGGCGTCGGGCTGGAGCGCCAGACCGTCAAACGCTTCCACGGGTTGGGCGACCGGATCGTGATCCTGTTCGGCGGCCGCACCACCAAGCCGTTCGCGGGGTTCGGCGACGGCCGCCCGATCCGGCTGCGGCCGGACGACGTGCCGCTGCTCGCCGGCGAGGTCCACGAGATCGAGTACATCAGTCCCGAGTTCATCACCCGTAGCGCGCGGGTACGGCGCGGCGTCCGGGCTGCCGAGCCCGCCGTCACCGGCATCGTCCCCGCGTACGGCCTGATGCGAAACATCATCGCCGAGGCGGGGGGCCGCTTCATCAACGACCGCGACGTCGCCGAGCGGCGGCGGGTGGCCGTGCTGGGCAACGAGCTGGCCAAGCTGCTGTTCGAGCAGGAGGCTCCCGTCGGACAGCAGGTGTTCCTGGGCGACACGCCGTTCACGGTCGTGGGAGTGATGCGCCCCAAGCTGCAGAACTCCTCCTACCAGCAGCGCGACCAGGACCGGATTTTCATCCCCGCGACCACGCACTACGCCCTGTTCGGCGACCGCTTCCTCAACAACATCGTGTACCGAGCCCGCAGCTCGGAGCTGACCAAGCCGGCCGAGCGGCGGGTGTACGAGACGATGGGCCGCAAGTACCGGTTCGATCCCACGGACAAGGACGCGCTGGGGTTCTGGGACACGAGCGAGTGGGAAACCAAGTTCGGCAACATGTTCGTCGCGTTCAACATCTTCTTCGCCATTGTCGGCACCTTCACCCTGATCGTGGGCGGCATCGGCGTGGCGAACATCATGTACATCGTGGTCCGGGAACGGACCCGCGAGATCGGCGTGCGACGCGCCGTGGGTGCCACGCGCGCCGACATCATGCGCCAATTCTTCGCCGAGGCGTTGATGATCGTGGCGATGGGCGCGGCGCTCGGACTGCTGCTCTCGCTCGGGCTGGTCACCGCCCTGGGCGGATTGCCGATCAAAGAGTTCGTCGGCGTTCCGACCATTTCCGCGCCGGTGCTCGTCGCCACGTTGACCTTGCTCGCCATCGTCGCGTTCGCGGCCGGTTTGCTGCCTGCCCGGCGCGCGGCGGCGCTCGATCCGGTGGAGGCGCTGCGCACCTGATGTTCTCCATCCTGCTGCGCGAATTCATCGCCGACCTCAAGACGCAACGCACCCGGGCGTTCCTCACGTTCTTTGCGGTGACGTGGGGGACGCTCGCGGTCGTATTGCTGCTGGCATTCGGGGAGGGACTGAAGCGCACCGTCCGCGACGGTCTGCTGGGGGCCGGGGAGCGGATCTTCATGGTGTACGGCGGCGAGACCACCAAGGCGTTTGCGGGCCTGGGGCAGGGAAGGCGCATCCGCCTCGTGGAGGAGGATCTCGATCTCATCCGGCGCGCGATCCCGGACGTCGACCGCGGCAGCGTCTCCTACGGGCGGTGGGGGACGTCGTTCCAGAGGGGCAAGACCCGCACCAACGCATTTCTCGAGGGCGTGGGCTTCGAGCATGAGACGATCCGCCACATGGAGCCGGCGCAGGGCGGGCGCTTCATCAACCCCACGGACGTCGCGCAGAAGCGGCGCGTGCTGTTCCTCGGCACCGAGCTGGCGGAGCGCATCTTCGGCAAGGGCGTCGATCCCGTCGCTAAGAGCGTGGTCGTGGACGGCCTGCCGTTCACCGTGGTCGGCGTCTTGAAGAAGAAGTTCCAGGACTCGAGCAACAACGGGCCGGACGCCGCGCGCGGTGTGATTCCCTACTCGACGTTTCGCACCATATACGGTAACCGGTTCGTGAACCACCTCATCGTGCAGCCGCGCGATGCGTCCCGGGGCCCGATCGTGAAAGCGGAGCTGTACCGCGTACTGGGCAGGAAATACAGCTTCGACCCCAGCGACGAGCGGGCCCTGGGCATGTGGGACTTCATCGAGAGCGAGAAGGAAACCCACGCCGTCGGGCTCGGCATCCAGATCTTCATGGGGCTGGTCGGCGCCTTCACGCTGCTCATCGCGGGTGTCGGCGTCGCGAATATCATGTACGTCGTGGTGAAGGAGCGGACCCAGGAGATCGGCATCAAGCGCGCGCTCGGCGCCCGGCGGCGGCACATCATGGCGCAATTCCTGTTCGAGGCCATGGCGATCGCTCTGTCGGGAGGGCTGGTGGGACTCGCCGTCGCGACCCTCATCGTGCTGGGCGTGGATGCGATCCCGACGGAAGACAACCCGGCCATGCAATACATCCTGAGCCCGCGACTGTCCTGGCCCATCGCCCTCATCTGCGTGGGCATCCTCATCGGCGTGGGTCTCCTGGCGGGGATCCTCCCGGCGCGGCGCGCCGCGGCGGTGGATCCGGTGGAATCACTGCGGTACGAATAAGGAAAGGAGGCGTATGACCAGCGCTGCTCTTGCCGTCCTGTTTGCTGCTTCCAGCCTCGCCGCTCAACAGCGACCCATCGCGCCCAAGGACGTCGAAGTCTTCAACCGGAGCGTGAGTAGCCTCAGCGACGGGACCAAGCAAGGTCTTCGTCTGAGCGAACACGCTGGCGACGGCGTCGCGTACCTACGCGGGGTCGAGTTCGGTAACGGCACCATCGAGTTCGACGTCAGAGGCAAGGACGTGCAGGGACAGAGCTTTGTCGGTATCGCCTTTCATGGGGTAGATAGCACGACGTACGATGCGATCTACTTCCGCCCGTTCAATTTCAGGACGCCGGACCCGGCGAGACACAGCCACGCCGTACAGTACATCTCGCATCCGACGTATACGTGGCAGAGGCTGCGAACCGAGCGGCCCGGAGTCTTCGAGCAGCCCGTGAGTCCCGCGCCGGATCCGAACCAGTGGTTCCACGTGCGCGTGGTGGTCGCGAGCCCGAAGGTGAGCGTCTTCGTGGGCGATGCGAAACAGCCGAGTCTGGTCGTCGATCAGCTGAGCGACCGCACGAAAGGCCGGGTCGGCTGGTGGGTGGGGAACACCTCCGATGGCGATTTCGCCAACCTCAAGATCACTCCGAACTAGTCGCGCACCACTCGAGGTGTTGGGTCGTCGCAGCGGAGCAGCATCCGGGTCGCCGGGCGGCATCGCAATCGTGCGGCGCGCCGCTCCGGCGCGATCTTTGCTTACACAGCATCGGTTCCCATGCTGCAACTCCTGCTATCGCTCGTCGCTTCCGGTGCCGGGGGCGCATGGCCGGTGAGCGGGCCGTCCCAGACGGTGGACTCGGCGGGACGCCCCGACTCGGTCCCCCGCCGTACGCGCGCCCCGCGGCTGCGCCCGTTGCTGCCCGCGCTCTGGTCGAATCACTACGGCGGTGTGACCATCGGCTTGCGCGGGCGGCCGGCGCGCGGCGATGCCGCGGAGCGCGGCCTGCTCGCCGCCTCGGCGGCGACTCGCAGCGGGGCCAGCAGCGCGATCAGCCTGTACGGTCGCTGGAACAATGATGTCGCCCGTGGCCCGCGGCGCGTCGCGAGCAGCGTGGCGGCCTGGTCCGTCGAAGGGCGGACTGGCGCGTCCATCTCGTTCGATCGCTCGCAGCAACGCGGCGACATCGGTGCCGATCGTCATATCGGGGTGGTCGCGCTGTGGATGGCGACGACCAACCTCGGCTACTTGGACCCCCGCCTCTGGGACGACGCCGGCTCGATCGAGGTCGGCCCGTGGATTTCCACCATGGTGCGCCATGGCGAGACGGTGCTGCGGGCCAGAGGTGCGGTCAGCCTGGGGCTAGTCTATCAGCACGCGACGCCCGCGGTGGCGTCGGGGCGGCACTACCTCTACCACGGATTCAACCGCACGACGGGTGAGGTGAGCGTGCGCACCCCGGTGGCTCGCGGGACCACGTTCGGCGCCCGCGTGTTCGCGGGGGCGTACCTGGGTTCGTCCAACCCCGTACACCAACTCCGCATTGCCGTCGCCGGGGCGGATCCGTACGCGACCTTCGCGAACCCGTTCCTGCGCAGTCGCGGCGCGCTGCTGGTGCGGCCGGACTTCCATTACCACGCGCCCGGGGGCCCAAACCTGCGGGGGTTCCGCAACGACCTCGGCGGACGCTGGGCTGTGGGCGTGAACCTGGAGCTCACGCGCACGGTGGCGCGCCGGACCGCAGGGTTGCTGCGCGAGGCGGCGCTCGAGGCATTCGTGGACCTCGGCGTCGCGGACACGCTAGTCGCGCCGTCGTCGTCGCCGGGCCGGTGGTACACCACGCTGTACGACGGTGGCCTCGGCATCGTTACCCGGCACCAGGTGAAGGACATGGAATGGACCATGCGCTTCGAGCTGCCGCTCGCGGTGAACCGCTGGGATGTAGCCGCCGACTACCCGGCCAACAGCACCCGCTTCGCGCTGCGGTGGCTGGTGAGTCTCGCGCCGAGCTTCTGACCGACGTTACGGCTTGGCGACCTGCTTCTGGGGATCGTCCGCCGGATTGACGTAGGTCAAGGCAAACGGGCCCATCGCGGTCACGGAAATGAAAGTGGCGCCCTGCGCCTCGGCGAAGTGGTGTGCTTTCGCCGGCACCGTTCCCTTGTCGCCGGCCTTCATAGGCTTCGCCTTGGATGCGTCGAACTTGTCGCCCATGCCGACGAGCAGCGTGCCCTTCTTGACTTCGACGACCTCGTCGGTGGGGTGGAAGTGGGGCGGGATCTTATAGCCGCTCGGCATCGCCAGCTCGGCCGTAAACATCTCCGCCTTGCTCGGGTCACCGCTCACGACCACCATCCTCGCTCCCTGAGGAAGCGCTGCCGGGGCTGGACCCCACTTCTTTGCTGCCGGTGCAGCCTGGGCGTGAATTGCGGGGGCTATCGCCAGCAAGAGGCACGTCGAAAGGCCGAGACCGCGCATAGCAACCTCCGAAAGGGTGAGAGGGACCGGTGCCCACGATGCAACGTCGGAGCGCCGAATGGAAGAGCCGATGAGCGGAAAAGCGTTTCCTCTTGCTACGGCGCTGGTCTTCCGAGTCCTCAGAATCGCATTCCGCCCTGATGGGCATGAAGTTCGACCCCCAGCCACCGATCACATAGGGACGAAAACGAGTGCTCATTTTCGGGGACTGCGTCCGTGCGTAGTAACCTTGGCATCGACGGCCGTCCACCACCCCTTTGAATCACGCCGCAAGTCGAAGATTGCCAGCACGCCCTCGACCTTGTACTCGACCACGGCTTTCGCCCGGAAGCCGTCCACGTCGAAGCTCAGGATGCGCAGGTGCGGCTTTGTACCCACCTCCCGATCGGGAACGATGCGCAGGGGCTGACCAAACCGCGATGGCGTGACACCCGGCTCCAGCAGGTGGTCTGAGACCACCAGCGGCACCCGACCTGCGATCTCGGGATGGACGTACGGGGCGAGCGCAGGATGCTCGACGATCAATTTGAGCACCGGTCTTGGGACGAGCGGCGGCGACTGAAGGAGAGCGGCGATTGCGACGGTCAAGACGGGGAGGATTCTCATTCGTCACCGGATGCGTGCAACGTAATCAGGCGGTAAGCCCAGGCGGTGCGCCAGCCCACGCAGCTGGTCGGCGTACTCACGATTCGCCTCGGCCGGCGACGGCGGCGTGACGAGATCGGCGGCCATGAACAGACCGTAGAAAAAGACCGGTGAGGCCGTCATGTGTCGAGGATGCTCTCGGCCAGACGTTTCGGCGCCCGGTTGCGCCAGGCGGTGATCAGTGCCTCGCGAACCGCGCCCTTCCTGGCGGCCCGCAGCCGGACGTTGGTCGCCCCGCCGCGACCCCACCCGCCCTTGACCGGCGCGAACGCCGCGGACTGCGCTCGCACGAACAGCTCTTGCTGCTCGGGGGTGAGCTTCACCATGCCCCAGCCGGTGCGCGGATGGCCCAGGGTCGCAAAAATCCGGCCCGCCACGCGAAAGTCCGGGTGACCCATGTGCGCGGCTTCACTGGCCTGCGGCAGACTCAACGCGATGCGTCGAAACTCAGCGGCGGTCATGGACGCCATTCCTCACCCTAGCACGGCAGTCATCGACCAACAAAGCCCAGCGCTCGTGATCGCACCACCGGGCGCCGATCGGAACATGCGCGAAGACCCGTCGGCGCCGCTAGAGCCCGCCTCCCCATCTCCACCGGCCCGCTGTAGCTTCCCCACCTCCATGCTCCCCTTCCTCTTGCTTTTTGTAGCCGGCGATACCACCGGCTATTGGCAGCAGCAGGTCGCGTATCGGATCGCCGCGGCGCTGGACGAGCCGTCGGGTGTGCTCACCGGGCACGTGCGCATCAGCTATGTGAACCGCTCCCCCGACACGCTGCGCGACTTCTACGTCCATCAGTACCTGAACGCGTTCCGCCCCGGCTCCCGCTGGGCCGCCGCCGACTCGGCCGAGCAGCGCGAGCGGTTTCAGCACATGAAGGACCCGGACTACGCCTTCGAGCGGATCACGGCCGTGACCGTCATGGGCGGCGCGCTCCGACCCGATTATCCCTATGCCCCCGACTCGACCATCGCGCACTGGACGCTGCCGCGGCCACTCGCCCCGGGCGATTCGCTCGCGGTCGAGATCGACTGGCAGGCGCGTCCATCCACCCTGCCGCGGCGCCAGGGACGCCAGGGCCGGCGCTTCGACTTCGCGCAGTGGTATCCCAAGATGGTGGTATACGACCGCTACGGCTGGGAGGACCACCCCCTTTATCCGGGCGGCGAGTTTTATGGCGAGTTCGCCGCCTACGACGTTACGCTCGATCTGCTGCAGGACCAGGTGATCGGCGCCACGGGGGTGCCGGTGGAGGGCGACCCGGGCTGGGAGAAAGCGAAGGCCGACCCCGCACTCAGAATCGACTATCAACGCGACTGGTACCACGCGCCACGCTCCACGCAGTGTCCGGCGGTGGCCGCGGGGCGCAAATGTGTCCGCTTCCGGGCCGAGCAGGTGCATCACTTCGCGTTCTCGCTCAACCCGGACTACATCTACGAGCAGGGCCGCTACGGCGAAGCCGTGGTGCGCGTACTGTACCAGCCGGGCGACCGCGCCACCTGGGGCCAGGGGAAGGCCGTCCAGAACACCGTGGTGGCGCTCGCCTGGCTCGACTCGTTGTTCGGGAAGTACCAGTGGCCCCAGCTCACCAACGTGCACCGCATCGAGGGCGGCGGGACCGAGTTCCCGATGATGATCATGGACGGCAGTGCGTCCATCGGCCTCATCGTGCACGAAACCGGGCATCAATACGTCATGGGCCAGCTCGCCAACAACGAATGGCGCGAGGGGTGGCTCGACGAGGGGTTCTCGGATTTCCAGGAGGGCTGGTTCTTCGAGGCGCACGGCGGCCCGCCGGCCTACGAGGGGCTCGAGCCCGGCATCCTGTGGCTCGACCTGGAGCGCTGGAGCGAGCCGGTCTCAACGGTGAGCGAGCATTTCCGCGATTTCCTCATCTACCAGGAAATGGTCTACGCCAAGGCGCAGCTGTTCCACGAGCAGCTGCGCTACGTGGTGGGCGACGACACGATGCGGCGTATCCTGCGCGAGTATTTCTCGCGCTGGAAGCTGAAGCACGTGGATGAGGAGGCGTTCCGCCGCGTGGCCGAGGACGTCTCGCACCAGGACCTGAAATGGCTGTTCGGCGAGTGGCTCCACGCCACGCCGCTCATCGACTACCGGCTGCGTCGGGTGGAACGGCACCGGCTCTCGGACGGGCGCTGGCGCACCGTGGTGACGGTCGAGCGCAAGGCCGACGGCCGCATGCCGGTCGAGATCGGCGATCGCGATACCATCTACGCCCGGGCCACGGGCGAGCCCACTACCGAGCGGATCGAGTTCACGAGCGCCCGGAAGCCCGGCCGTCTCATCCTCGACCCACGCGGCCGCACCCACGATTACGACATGCTGAACAACCGGGAAAAGCGCTGGTTCTTCGGCGGTCGAGGTGCGGGGCAGTTACGCCTGGACGACCCGACGCGCGAGACGGCCCGGCGCGACAAGCTCGTAACCGCGTTGTTGCCGATCGCCTGGTCCAACGATTTCGGCGGCGCGACCCTCGCCCTGCGCACCCGTACCAACTACCTCGGCCGCTACGAGCGCAACCTGACGCTCGCGTCGGTCGCTACGCAGGGGGGCGAAGGTCGCGACCGGTACGGCTTCTACGGCCGCTGGTCCGACCCGATCCGCCATCTCGTGCCGCGCACCGAGACGAGCCTCGCCGCCTGGGCCGTCGAGGGGCGGGCCGGTGTCGCGGTCTCGGTTGGCCGCGCGCTGCGCGAGCACCTGGGTTTCGGCGCCGATCCCCACGTGGGATTCGATGTCCTCTGGATGGCCACGACCAACCTCGGCTATGTCGACCGCCGGCTATGGGACGACGCCGGGACGGTCGAGGCGGGTCCGTGGGTCTCAACCGAAGTGCGTCGCGGAGGGGCGCTGCTCAGGGCGCGGCTGGGTGCCCGCGGCGGGGTCGTCTACTCGAACCCGGGTCCCGGCATCGTGTCCTCCAGCCGCTACGACCTCGAGGGTTTCGGACGTTTCACGGGCGAGGCCAGCGCACGGGCGCCCTTCCCGCTGGGTACGACCATCGGCGTGCGGCTGTTCGGCGGCGCGTACGCCGGGAGCTCCGTGCCCGTGCTGCAACGCCGCATTCCCATCGCCGGCGCGGACCCTTACGAGACCTTCACGAATCCCCTGTTGCGCAGCGCGGGCGCGCTGTTCGTGCGGCCGGACTTTCATTATCACGCGCCCGGCAACGGCAACCTGCGGGGCTTCCGGTGCGACCTGGGC